>DASRVB010000215.1:0-16840 GCA_035687725.1 Gemmatimonadota bacterium | reverse complement strand
CACCAGACCCACGTTGCCTTCGCAGATCAGGTCCGGCAGGCTCATGCCCAGGTTCTGGTATTTCTTGGCCACCGAGACGACGAACCGCAGGTTCGAGCGGACGAGCTTCTCCAGCGCCAGCTGGTCGCCCTCGCGAATGCGGCGGGCGAGCTCGGCCTCCTCCGCGCGCGTCAGGAGGGGATGGTTCTTGATATCCTCCAGATACAGCGCGAGGGCGCCCTCGTCCACCTTGTCGGACCCGGAGCCCAGAGCCATGTTCGTTGTCTTTCTGCGCTTTTTCGTCGCCATGAACCAGCCTGTCTTCCTCTCACCAAATCCACACCGACACGCCCGAGAATCGACGAATATCGTGGAACATGATACAATACCCGATCCACGCCCGGCCTGTCAAGGGGAAGGTGGGCGCAAGTGAAAGCAGGACAGATGCTTGCGCGATCCATCCTCCAATTTCCCGGTGACCTTTCCCCGGCCGCGAGGGTATATACACCGATGCTGAGGGAATGTTTGCGCGCGGCGGCGGCCACCATGCTCGCGGTGACGGGGACGGCGTTCTGGGCGGTCCCTTCCGGGGCGCAGGAGGCGGCAGGCGAGCCGGCTCCTGCCGAGCGCGGCTTCGAGCCGCAGTTCATCGACACGGCCTCGTACCGCGACGAACAGGTTCTTCTCTACGACTGGCCCGCCCTGACCGCCCTGATCCGGTGGAGCGCCCCGGTGGCCGAGGCGGTCGGGCGGGACGACGGCACGCTGTCCGCCGAGCTCATCCAGGAATTCCGCGAACGGGTCGGCCAGCTGGCGGCGGCCGATCCGCCGGAGTTCCTGACCGCCGAGTCGGATTCCGTCGCCGCCACCTTGAACCGGATCGGTGGCTGGCTCGACAGCGCCGACTCGCTGGCAGCCGCCGCCCTGCCGGCTTCGATCGCCGAGCCCACCGGCGAGGAGCGCCCGAACGTCACCGACCGGGAGCGGACCTACGCGACGGGGCCCACCGCTGTGCGCGTGCCAGCCGGGATCGGGGTGGGCGCAGCCGACTCGCTGCCCGGCGCCAGCATAAGCGGACGGGATGGCGCGCTCACCTACGTGGATCTTGTGGCAGAGTCGCTGGCCGAGCTCGACGCGCTCGTACACATGCTGCGGAAGCTCGGGGCGCCGCCTAGCGAAGGTCCAGGAAGCCGAGCGCCCACACCGTAGCCAGGTACAGCACCGGGCCGCCCAGGACCGTGAACGCCAGGTGGTGGCCAACCTCCTTGTTGACCTCGGGGATGAGATCGGTGGCCGCCACGTAGAGCGTCACTCCGGTGGCGAGCGCGAGGCCGTACCCGGCCAGTCCCGCGGCGCCGGACAACAGCAGCGCGCCGAACACGCACGCCGCGCCCACCACGGCCGCCGAGCTCAGCGACTCCGCCCGCCCGCCCCCGGCCGCGCGCACGATCGAGGCGATCGTGAACCCCTCGGGAAGCTTGTGCAGCGCGATGGCGATGAACGCCAGCCACCCGAGCACCGGCGTTACCGCGTAGCCGGCGGCGATCGACACGCCGTCGAAGAACGAGTGCAGGCCCAGCCCGAAGATCGCCGCCCGGCTCGAGCTCCGGTGCACGAACTCCGTGTGGACTTCCTCGCCGAAGTGGAAGTGGGGGACCAGCGCGTGCTCGAACAGGTGGGTCAGGAAGTAGCCGCAGGCGACCAGCGGCAGTGCAGCCAGCGGCTCCAGAGTGACCGCCTCGGGCAGCATGCGGAGCAGCGCGACGCAGAGCAGGAACCCCGCGCCGATCGCGACGAACAGCCGCAGCATCGTATCGCTCCACCCCCGCCGGGCGCCCACCAGCCAGCCCCCCAGCACGTTTCCGAGGGCGGCCAGGATCGCCAGGCCTACGGGAATGGCGAGTTGCCGGGTCAGGACGTCAGGGCGTCGTGCCGCTCGACGTGGCGGCCGCGGAGGTGTCGGTGCCGGTCGCCCCGGAGGCCTCGGTCTCGGCCGCCGCCGCCGGCGGCGTCGCGATCGGCTCGGAGGGCTCGATCGCGGGCTTCCGCAGGTCCTCCGGAATCGACATCGAATACTCGTCGAAGACGCTCCCGCCTGTGTCCACGGCTTCGAGAGTAAGATCGTAGTGGTCGATGCGGATCCGGACGTACTGGTTGATCTGCTGCGCTTCGGCGGTAAACCAGTCCGTCCCGGTACCGCGGAACGTCCAGCGGCCGCCGCCCCCGCCGCTCACGACGTACACGGTGCCCCGGCCGTCCTCCTGGATGGTGTTCCCCCGGATCGGACGCGAGCGCTGGTAGTCGTGATCGTGGCCGCTCAACGCGAGCGGCACCTGATAGCCGTCGAACAATGGGCTCAGGGCCCGGCGCGTCGGCAGGTGCGATCCGTGTCCGCCGAAGCCGGTGGAGGCGCTGTACGGCGCGTGGTGGAAGAACACGATGATCCAGTCGATGCCGGGATCTCGACGCGCGTCGGAAAGCTGGCGGAGCAGCCACTGGTATTGATCGCTGGTCGGGTCGCCGATGTACCCGAATCGCGCCGCGTGCTCGGGGTCGTCCTTCGTGTCGAGCGAGATGAACCGCGCGTTGCCGTAGGTGAACGCGTAGTACAGGGGCGATCCCGACTCGTGTCCGCCGGGCGGATCGAACGCTTCGATGTAGGGCTCGCCCAGGTTCGTGCGGAGATCGTGATCTCCCGGTGCGGGGAACATCGGCGCGCGCTTCAGGACCGGCGCGAAGATCTCGAAATGGTTGACCGTGTACTCCTGATCGGTGCCGTCGGGATAGGCGATGTCGCCGACGTGCAGGATGAACGCGGGGGTCTCCTCGTTGATGTGCTCGGCCAGCGCCCGCTGCGGGGCGTTACCCATCCCGGTGTCGCCCATCAACAGGAACGCGAATCCCTCCTTGGAGCCGGGAATCGGAAACGTCGTGAACTCGGCGGTCCTCGACCACAGCGTGTCGTTCAGCCGGATCTCGTAGCTGTAGGTCGTCGCCGGCTGGAGCTGGAGCATCTGGAAGGTGTGCGTGCGGCCTTCCTGCTCGAGCAGGAGCTCGGTCGTATCGGCTTCCGACCAGAACCGGATCCCCGACTGCGCCGGCTGCCAGGTTCGCCAGCGGATCGTGGCACTGGAGTCGGTCATCCATACGAAGTACGGCTCGCGCTCGACTGCGCCCGGGGGGGTAATGGGCTCGTCGAGAGCCGCGCGCTCAGAATTGCGCGCGCACCGGAGGCCGAGCGTGACGGCCAGGAGGAGCAGCGGGAGGACGAGAGTCCGACGCATCAAGCTCGAAGGTGACGAGAGCTTCGGGAGTCGTCAACAGCCCGAATGGATGGTGCCGGGGGAGGGAATCGAACCCACACGGCCTTTCGGCCACCGGATTTTGAGTCCGGCGCGTCTACCAGTTCCGCCACCCCGGCCCCGGAAGGAGCCCGATCCGGCGGCCCTTCGCGAACGAAAGAAGCTACGGACACGCGGCCGGCTACGCTAGCGGCGGTGGCGCGGCGGGAGAGCTAGCGCAGCGCGACGGGGACCAGACCCTGGAGCAGGATCGCGCCCGCCGGGGACACGTCCGCCGGACCGCTCTCGGCGGTGATCAGGATGCCGCGGGTCCCGCGCAGGAACGTCGCGTCGGAGAACCGCGCCAGCAGATATCCGCCCGGCGCGGACCCCAGCGCAGTCACGTGCGCCGCCACTCCGCCCGGCGTCCGGGTCCAGAGGTGGTAGCCGCCCTCCTCGGACAGCGGGGGGATCTCCTCGGCGACGAGGAGTGCCCCGTCTGCGGAGGTGAAGAGGCGGCCGCGCCCGCCCGTGGCGCCGGCCAGGTCGATGGCGGTCAGGTCGGGCGAAGCCATGATGGGAGCCAGGTCGGTGGCCCCCGGACGCGCCGTTTCCAGCGAGTCGCGCGCCGCGATCTCGCGCCCGAGGGAGTCGGCCGCCGCCGCCGCGGCCCTGCGCTCCCGCTCGAATCCGGCGCGCTCGGCGCGTAGCGTGAGCGCCCACACCAGGGCCCCCACGAACAGCAGCCCGGCCAGGATCGCGATCAGCGGCCAGCCGCGTGAGCTCGACCGGCGCCGCCGGATGGGCCGTGCGGTGACGGCCGCCAGCGCCGCGCGCTCGGCGGAAACCGTCGTCGACCCGGGACCGAGCCCCGCGCGCGCGAAGGCGCGTCGCACCCCCTCCAGTACCCGCCTGCCGTCCTCGCCTCGCGCGGCGAGCTCCGCTTCGAAGGCGTCCCGCCTATCCGCCGGCAGTCGGCCCAGCTCGTAAAGGACGGCCTGCTCCTGGAAATCCTCCCTCGGCATGCCTTCTGCGGCCGGAGCCTCGCCGTTCACGACCAGCGCACCTCGTACATCTGCACCGGCTGCTCAAAGCCGCGCAACGCAGACGCGCCGACGTCGACGAAGGCGATGTCCTTTCCGATGCAGAGCTCGCGCACGACGTTGGAGACTCGGATCTGGCTGGCCTCGGCCGCGTCGCACACGCGCCGCGCGAGCTGCACCGCCACGCCGAAAAGGTCCTGCCCCTCGTCGACGGGCTCCCCGGCGCTCATTCCGATCCGCACCTCGATGGGCCGATCGGGCAGACGCTGGTTGTGGACGTGGAAGGCCTTCTGGATCGCCATCGAGGCATAGATGGCGGCCGAAGCGGCCGGGAAGGCCGCCATCGTCCCGTCGCCGGTGTGCTTGACCACGCGGCCCTGGCGCGCTTCGATCTCCCGCCGCACGAGCGAGTCGTGGGCCCGGATGATCTTCATCGCCTCGGCGTCGCCGAGACGCTGGGTCATCGACGTCGAGCCCGCGATGTCGGTGAAAAGAACGGTGCGGAAACCGCCGTCCGGAGTCCCCGCGGGAGTGATCATGCGCCCGGTGCCTGAGTCGACACTGCCTCCCAGGAACGCCTCCACGACCTCGTCCTGGACCTCTATGATCTTGTCGGCCTCGAGCCCGTGCGCGGCGAGGTGGACCTTGTTCGCCGTTTCCGGATCCGGTGCATGGACGAGACAGCAGATCGTCCCGGCCTGAGGATTGAACCAGTACTTGAGGTACTTGACGCCGAACTTCTCCTGCGCCTCGAGGTCGCTGAGATGCGCCTTCTGCACGTCGTCCGGCGTGGCGTCGACCTTGTGATGGATGTCCATGTAAAGCGGCATTTCGACTCCTGTAGACACCTGGAATGTTTCGGGGGGCCGTTCAATGATAGACGAGCGGGAGTTTGCGAGCCATGCCACCCGGATCCAACCATTCCATCGCGAAGTCTGTCCAATCGGCCACGATCGCCGTAACGTTCGCTGAATTTTCGAAGACTCCTGCAAGAGGATCGGCATTGAGTCCTGAGACGACATCGAGAATTCTCGGCCTGGCCGTTTTCATCTGGTTGTCGACCGCTTTCCAGGAAGCCCGTGCGCAGAATGCCTCTCCGGTGGAGATCGATCGTGCCGAGGTACTGGTCCTCGGGGTCTATCACATGGATAACCCGGGACGCGACATCTTCAATACCCAGGCCGATGACGTGCTGTCGCCCAGACGGCAGGCCGAGATCGCCGATGTGATCGAAGTCCTCAGAAGATTCCGCCCCTCGAAGATCGCCGTGGAGGCGGACTTCAACGACGATCGCATATCAGAGCGGTACGCCGAGTATGTGGCGGGCAAGCATGAGCTGACACGCAACGAGGTTGAGCAGCTGGGCTACCGGCTTGCCAGGGAGCTCGGCCACGAGACCGTATATCCGGTGGATGTCGACGGCGAGTTCCCGTACCCGCGCCTCGTCAAGTACGCGCAGGCCACCGGCCGGATGACCGAATTCGAGGAGCTGCAGGCGTTCGGGGCCGAAACCGCGGACGAGTTCTCCGCCTATCTCGCGTCTCACACGGTTCTGGAAACCCTGCTCTATATGAATTCCGACGAGCGAATCGCTCAGGATGTTGGCGCGTATTTCCGGCTGGCGGAGTTCGGCGAGCCGTGGGATTGGGCAGGCGCCGATCTGGTTTCCGACTGGTTCCGACGCAACATGCGCATCTACAGCAATGTCGTGTGCCTGGTGGACGATGCGAACGAGCGCGTATTGGTCATCTACGGTGCCGGTCACCTCGGCTGGCTGCAATACGCCTTCCGCAGCAATCCGACATTCCGCCTGCGCACGATCGACGAATTCCCCGACCCGTCGAACCGTCCATGAAAAGGGATTGGTGGAGCTGATCGGGATCGAACCGACGACCTCCTGAATGCCATTCAGGCGCTCTCCCAGCTGAGCTACAGCCCCACTCAGGCGGGCAAAAAGCTACGCCCGCCCTCCTGCGCAGTCAAACCAATGGACCTAACTTGGCCGGCCATGATCAGGCCGACGAGAACCAAGATCCTCTGCACGATAGGACCCGCGAGCGAGAGTCCCGAGATCATCCGCGAGCTGATAACCGCGGGCATGGACTGCGCGCGGCTCAACTTCTCCCACGGAGACTACGAGGAATACGCGCGCGTGATCGACGTGATCCGCTCCGCGTCGGCCGAGTTGGGCATTGCCGTGGCCATCCTCCAGGATCTGCAGGGTCCCAAGATCCGGATCGGCCGGATCGACGGCGGCATGGTCGAGCTCGGAGAAGGTGAGGCCGTCCGCATCATCAACAACACCGAGTATCCCGGCACGCGCGAGCTCCTGACGACGACGTACCGCGAGCTCCCCCAGGACGTGGCCCCCGGTGACCTGATCCTCCTCGACGACGGGCGCCTCGTCCTCGAGGTCGAGCAGATCGAGGGCGGGGACGTGGTACGCGGCATCGTGCTGGAGGGGGGAGTTCTGAAGGAGAGAAAGGGGATCAATCTCCCCGGCGTGATGGTGTCCACTCCGGCGCTCACCGAGAAGGACCGCCAGGACCTCCTCTTCGGCTGCGAGCACGGCGTCGACTTCGTGGCGTTGTCGTTCGTGCGACGAGGAGAAGACATCGACAGCCTGAAGGAGGAGATTCGAGCGGCGGGCGGGAGTCCGCAGGTCATCGCCAAGCTCGAGAAGCCGCAGGCCGTGGAGAACCTGGATGAGATCCTGGAGCGCGCCGAGGGTGTGATGATCGCGCGCGGAGACCTGGGCGTCGAGCTGCCGCCCGAACGGGTGCCGATTCTGCAGAAGGAGATCATCCTCCGCGCCAACCAGGCCAAGCGGATCGTCATCGTCGCGACCCAGATGCTGGAGTCCATGACCACGAACCTGCGGCCCACCCGGGCCGAGGCCTCGGACGTCGCCAACGCGATCTTCGACGGTGCCGACGCGGTCATGCTCTCGTCGGAAACCGCTACCGGCAACCACCCGGTGGCCGCGGTCGAGATGATGGAGCGGATCACGGTGGCGGCCGAGATCGAGATGGAGCGCAATCCGTGGAAGCCGTTTCATGGTGTGGCCAGGGTAACCGACTTCGCGGACGCGATCTGTGATGCCGCCACACTGGTGGCGGCGGAGGTGGGGGCCCGGTACATCGTCGCCTTCACCCAGTCCGGTTCGACCGCGCAACTCCTGAGCAAGTACCGGCCGCCCTCGCCGCTGCTCGCCTTCACGCCGTACCCGAACGTGCGGAACAGGCTGGCGCTGAGCTGGGGTGTCACGCCGATGGTGATGGAGATCCCGGTCACGATCGACCGCTTGATTGCCGACGTAGACAAGCTGCTCCTGGACGAGAGACTGGTGGAAGCGGGGGACGTCGTAGTCCTGGTCTGCGGCGCCCCGCTCGACGTGGGGGGGCGCACCAACCTCATGAAGATCCATCGCGTCGGAGACAAGCCGCGGCTCGGCAAGGGCCGCGTTTGACGACCCCCGAACGCCCCGATAGCTTGCCGAACTCCATGACCGAAACCGTTACCGCTCAACCACAGGCCGCCGGCCTCGAAGGCGTCGTCGTCGCCGAGAGCGAGATCTCGTACGTCGACGGCCAGGAGGGACGGCTCGTATATCGCGGCTACTCGATAGAGGAGCTGGCCGAGTACTCGTCGTTCGAGGAGACGACGAAGCTTCTGCTGGACGGCGAGCTGCCAGATGGCCCGACGCTGCGAGCGTTCGAGCGTCAGCTGGCGGCCGAGCGCGCGCTCGACGGGGAGACGCTGGACGCCATGCGCCGATTTCCGGGCGCCGCCGATCCCATGTCCGCCTTGCGGACCGGCGTATCATTCCTGGGGCTGACGGATCCCGACCGCGACGACGGCGGGCCGGAGGCCACGCGGCGGAAGGGGATCCGCCTCATCGCCCGCATTCCGACCCTGATCGCCGCGTTCGACCGTGCGCGCCGGGGCTTCGAACCGCTCGCGCCGCGCGACGACCTCGGACACGCCGCGAACTTCCTCTACATGCTGCGCGGAAGCGAGCCCGACCCGGAGGACGCGCGCGTCCTCGACGTGTGCCTGGTCCTCCATGCCGAGCACGGCATGAACGCCTCGACCTTCGCCGCCCGGGTGACGGCCGCCACTCTCTCCGACATCCATTCCGCGATCACGTCGGCGGTCGGGACGCTCAAGGGCCCGCTCCACGGCGGCGCCAACGAGGCGGTGATGAAGATGCTGCTGGAGATCGACCGGCGGGGGGTCGAGCCGGCCGCGCACATCCGGGAGTTGCTCGCCGCCGGCTCGAAGGTCATGGGCTTCGGTCATCGCGTCTACAAGACGATGGACCCGCGTGCCCCGATCCTGCGGCGATTCTCGCAGGATCTGGGTGGACGCACGGGGGACACCCGCTGGTACGAGATGAGCGAGGAGATCCTTGCGACGATGCAGAGGGAAAAGGGCATCGACCCGAACGTGGACTTCTTCAGCGCCTCCACCTACCACGCGCTGGGAATCCCGCCCGACCTCTTCACACCGATCTTCGCGATCGCGCGCATCGGCGGGTGGGTCACGCACGTGGAGGCGCAGTACGCGAACAACCGCCTCATCCGGCCGCGCGCCAGGTACGTGGGCAAGCGCGACCTCCGCTACGTCCCGCTCGGCGAACGCGGCTGAAGCGATGGCCGGTTTTCCGGCCGGGGCGCGGCGGTCCCGAATCTTGCAAAGCACGGAAAGGAGCAAGCGATGGCGTACGATCGCCTGACGCCTCCCACGTCGGGTGAGCCGATCGAGTACGAGCGCGCCTTCCGGGTCAAGGCGCCGGATCGGCCCGTGATCCCGTTCATCGAGGGTGACGGAATCGGCCCCGACATCTGGGCCGCCGCCCGTCGAGTATTCGACGCCGCCGTCGCGAGGGCATTCGGAAGAGACCGGGAGGTCCAGTGGTTCGAGATCTATGCCGGCGAGAAGGCGGTTGCGAAGTACGGATCGGGGACGTTCCTCCCCGACGACACGCTGAAGGCGATCCGCGACTGGCGCGTGGCGATCAAGGGTCCGCTGACGACGCCGGTGGGCGGCGGGTTCCGCTCGCTCAACGTGACGCTCCGCCAGGAGCTCGACCTCTACTGCTGCATCCGGCCGTGCCGCTGGTACGAGGGCACGCCTTCGCCCGTCAAGGAGCCCGGCAAGGTCAACGTCGTCGTCTTCCGCGAGAACACCGAGGACGTGTACTCGGGAATCGAGTGGAAGGTGGGCACGCCCGAGCAGGACAAGATCCGCCGCTTCCTCAACGAGGAGATGGGCACCCACATCCCCTTCGACGCCGGCATCGGGGTCAAGCCCATCAGCGAGCGCAACACCAAGCGGCTGGTCGCCGCCGCCGTCCAATACGCGATCGACAAGGGTCGCCGGTCGGTGACGCTGGTCCACAAGGGGAACATCATGAAGTTCACCGAGGGCGCGTTCCGCGAATGGGGGTACGAGGTGGCCGCCGCGGAGTTCGGCGATCGCACCGTGCGGGAGGCGGACCTGTGGGAAGGCGACAAGCGCCGCGACCCGGGCGGCCGGGTCGTGATCCAGGACCGGATCGCGGATGCCATGTTCCAGCAGCTCCTGCTGCGCCCCGCCGAGTACGAGGTGATCGCGCTCCCCAACCTGAACGGCGACTACCTCTCGGACGCGGCGGCCGCGCAGGTGGGAGGTCTCGGCATGGCGCCGGGCGGGAACGTGGGCGACATGGCGGCCGTGTTCGAGGCCACCCACGGCACGGCGCCCAAGTACGCGGGCCAGGACAAGGTGAACCCCGGCAGCCTGATCCTCTCGGGCGCCGCGATGTTCGAGTACATCGGCTGGGACGCGGTCAAGGCGACGATCGAGTCCGGCCTCGAGGCCGCCATCCGCGACCGGATCGTGACCTACGATCTCGCGCGGCAGATGGAAGGCGCGACGGAAGTGAAGTGCTCGGAGTTCGGGGACGCGATCATCGAGAGGATGTAGACCGCTCCCGTGCAGTTCATCGACGAGGCGGTGATCGACGTGGAGGCGGGGCGGGGCGGGAGCGGGGTCGTCTCGTTCCGGCGCGAGAAGTATGTGCCGAAGGGCGGCCCGGATGGAGGCGACGGCGGCAAGGGCGGCGACGTCGTGATCGAGGCCGATCCGAATCTGTCGACGCTCCAGGACTTCCGGTATCGCACCAGATACCGCGCCGGCCGGGGAGAGCACGGCTCGGGGAACAATCGCACCGGCGCCGAGGGCGAGGACGTAGTCCTGCGAGTTCCCGTGGGGACGCTCGTCCGCGAGTCGGAGACCGGCGAGCTGATCGCGGACCTGACCCAGCCGGGCCAGCGCGCGGTCGTCGCCCGTGGCGGGCGCGGCGGGCGCGGCAACGCGTTCTTCGTCCGCGCTACCCGGCAGGCTCCGCGTCACGCGCAGGAAGGCGAGGCCGGCGAGAGTCGCCGGATCGCTCTCGAGCTCAAGCTCCTGGCCGACGTGGGGCTGGTGGGGAGTCCCAACGCCGGCAAGTCCACGCTGCTCTCGCGCGTCAGCGCCGCCCGCCCGCGGATCGCCGACTATCCCTTCACCACGCTGACGCCCAACCTCGGCGTGGTCGCGCCGGATCCCGAGCGCTCGTTCGTCATGGCCGACATCCCGGGGCTGATCGAGGGCGCATCCGAGGGCAAGGGCCTGGGGGCCCGCTTCCTCAAGCACATCGAGCGGACACGGGTGCTGTGCTTCCTCATCGACGTCCTGAGTCCCGACCCGGCGGCCGAGTACGCGGGCTTGAAGTCCGAGCTCGAAGCGTGGTCCCCTCGGCTGCTCGAGCTTCCCCGCGTGGTCGCCTGGACGAAGGCCGACCTCGCGGAGCCCCCGACGGGCGTCGCCTTCCCGGACGCCTCGGCCACGCACGTGATCTCCTCGGTGACCGGCCGCGGCCTCGACGCGCTCGTCAACGATCTCTGGGCGCGTGTCCGAGAAGCCGGCGGAGGTGACCGGCGGAGCTGACCCCCGGGGGCGAGCGCACGAGATCCCCAGGCCGGACCGCCGATATCCGGAGCTGCTTCGCGCGCTCGAGGACGCTCCCGAGGTCCTCTACGCACGCGGCGACGACTCGCTGCTGACGGCGACCTCCGTCGCGGTCGTGGGGGCGCGGAAGGCTACGGGGATGGGGCTCGAGATGGGCGAGCGGTTGGGGGCCGGCCTGGCGGCCGCGGGGATCGTGGTCGTGAGCGGTTGCGCGATCGGGATCGACGCGGCCGCGCATCGCGGCGCGCTCGAGATGAGCGGCGCGACGGTCGCGGTTCTGGCCGGCGGGCACGACGTGGCCGTGCCGCCTTCGAACCGCGGGCTCGCGGCGCGGATCCTCGCGGAGCGCGGCTGCATCGTGGGGGAGTTCCCGGACGGCGTGCCGGTCGCGCGCTGGTCGTTCCCGCAACGCAACCGGATCATCGCCGGCCTCGCGCGCGTCGTGGTGGTGGTCGAGGCGGCACGCCGCTCGGGTGCGCTGATCACGGCGCGCCACGCGCTCGCCGCCGGGCGGGAGGTCATGGTCGTGCCGGGGCATCCGCTGCAGCCCGAATATGCCGGGTCGAACGCGCTCCTCGCCGACGGAGCGCATCCGGTGCTGCGCGTCGAGGACGTGATCGAGGAGCTCGAGGGATTGCCCGGGGTCGAGCGCGCGCGGCCCGTCCGACGCGACACACGTATGGAACCGCCCCACCGCGAAGACGCTCGCACGCGCGTGCGAGCGGCGCTCGCCGAGGTGCCGCGTGCGCCCGAGACGCTGGCCGCGAACCTCGGCCTGCCACTCGGCGTCGTGCTCGCGACCCTGACCGAGCTCGAGCTCCTGGGACTCGCGGTCGCGTGTCCGGGACAGCACTATGCGCTGCCGCCGCCGAAAGACAAGGAAGACAGGAAGGAGCGCCGAGGTGGCGCGGTGAAGGGCTGCGGGTGAGCTTTTCGCGTCATGTGTCGCCAGCTCTTCACCCTGACGGTCGCCTACGCGCTCTCCTCCACCGTCTCCCTCGCGCAACCGATCGTCGCGCGGAAGTAGGAGGCCGGCCATCGCCCGCTCGCTCCACGTCTACGTCCACGTACCGTTCTGCGCCCGCAAGTGCCCGTACTGCCACTTCTACAACCTGGGGCATGACGACGGACGCGAGGCCGTATGGCTGGACGGCCTGGCGCGCGAGATCGCGGCCCTGCGCTGCTCCGGCGCGTTCGAGGACGCGCGCCTGGCCACCCTGTACTGGGGCGGGGGGACGCCGTCGCTCCTCGGGCCCGACGCATTCGAGCGAGCCGCCGCCCTCTTGCTCGGCATCGCGCCGCGGAGCGAGCGGCTGGAATGGACGCTCGAGCTGAATCCCGACGACGCCACGCCCGAGCGGTTCGCGAGCTGGCGCGCCCGCGGCGTGAACCGCATCTCCGTCGGTGCGCAATCGTTCGATCCGGCGCGACTCGCGTTTCTCGGCCGCACGCATGGGCCGGAAGCCGGCGGCTTCGCCGTTCGCGCGTCGGCCGAAGCGGGATTCGAGGACATATCGCTGGATCTCATTTTCAACCTCGAGGTGCCCGGCGCGTCGCCCGCCGCACGGCGGAAGGCGTGGGCGCGCGACCTGGCGACCGCATTCTCGCTGCCCATCACCCATCTCTCCCTCTACGGCCTCACGATCGAGCCCGGCACCGCGTTCGACGCGCGCAGGCGCGGCGGCGCCACGCTGACGGCGCCCGATGCGGCCTACGCGGCCGAGTATCGCGCCGCGTGCGGCGCCGCGCGAAGGGCCAGGTTCGAGCACTACGAGGTGTCGTCGTTCGCGCTCCCGGATCGCCGCTCGCGCCACAACAGCGCGTACTGGACCGGAGCACCGTACATCGGCCTCGGTCCCGCGGCGCATTCGTTCGACGGGCTCCGCCGTTGGGCGAACGTCTCGTCGCTGACCGGCTGGGCGGAAGCCCTCGCGACCGGCGGCGATCCGCGCGCGTTCGTGGAGCTGCTCACGCCCTCTCAGCGCCAGCTGGAGACCCTGTACCTGGGGTTGCGGCGCTCCGAGGGCGTCGAGCGAGGCCACCCGCTCCTCGCGGGGCGGGCGGCGGAGATCGTCGAGGCGCTCGTCCGTGAGGAGCTTCTCGTCGAGCGCGCCGGACGCGTGACGTGCACGACGCGCGGATTCCTCGTGCTGGACGGGATCCTGGAGCGGCTCGCCGAGGGAGCCGCGACAAGGGGCGTCGCGCCGCGCGCGTCCTGGCCCGCGATGGATCGCCGCGGCTCGTTTGACAACGTTCCGGGCCACCGATAGAGTCAGCCGCGAAATGACGCCAGAGCACGATCTCAACGAGCGCGAGGCGCTGGTCCTCGAAGCGGTCGTGCGGACGTTCGTGCAGACAGCCTCGCCGGCCGCGTCTCGTACGGTCGCCCGGCAGTTCGACCTGGGCGTGAGCCCCGCCACGATCCGCAACACCATGAGCGACCTGACGCGCAAGGGTTACCTGACCCAGCCCCACGCCAGCGCCGGGCGGATGCCCACCGACAAGGCCTACCGCTATTACGTGGACACGCTGATGCGGCCCGACCGGCTGACGTCCGAGGAGACGCGGCGCATCGAAGCCGCGCTCGATCTGGCGCGCACCAGCGCCGAGGAGCGGATCCTGGCCCGCGCGGTCAAGGCGCTGTCGGTCGTCACGCAGGAGCTCGGCGTCGGGCTGGCGCCGCGCATGGAGGAGGGCATCCTCGAGAAGATCGACCTGGTTGGCGTGTCGCGGGATCGCCTCCTGATCGTGCTGGCGATCCGGTCGGGACCCGTGCGCACGATCTTCGTGGAGGGAGAGCGCGCCGACTCCGACGAAGCGCTCGGGTCGGTGGCAGGGTTCCTGAACGAGCGGCTGGCGGGCCAGACCCTGCGCGAGATTCGCGAGACGTACCGCGACCGGCTGGCCGACGGGCCTGCCCAGCACGCCGATCTCATCAACATCTTCCTCGAGCAGGCCGAGGGGCTGTTCTCCTCGCGCCCTCCGGCCGGCGAGGACGTGCTCCTGGGTCCCACCGCGGGCCTCGCGGCGCAGCCCGAGTTCGCCGACCGCGAGCATCTGCGGACGCTCCTCCAGCTGACCGAACAGCGGGACGTGCTGGCCGAGGCGCTCCGCGACCGGCGCGCCGACGGGATCGTGATCTCGATCGGCGGTGAGCACGCGATCCCACCGCTCGTGGACTTCAGCATGGTGACCGCCGAATACGAGATGGGGAGCGTCCACGGCACGATCGGGGTGATCGGGCCTACCCGCATGCCCTACGACCGGATGGTTTCCCTGGTCGAATACACCGCGCGACTGCTCTCGACGCTGACGCCGGACTGACGGGGCGCGTCGACGGCGCTGCGCGTCACGGGCCTTGCATCGGGACATCCTGAACTTCCTGCCAACTTTGCAGACGAGCTGAGAGAGTGATGGCGGAGCGCGATTACTACGAGGTCCTCGGGATCGACAGGACGGCCCCACCCGAG
This sequence comes from Gemmatimonadota bacterium, assembly GCA_035687725.1. Lineage (GTDB taxonomy): Bacteria > Gemmatimonadota > Gemmatimonadetes > JACCXV01 > JAHWKZ01 > JAICNR01. The sequence continues at coordinate 2,071 of DASRVB010000215.1, read as the reverse complement.
GAGATAAAGCGCGCATATCGCCGACTCGCGATGCAGTACCATCCGGATCGCAGCCCCGACGATCCGGAAGCGCCGGAGAAGTTTCGCGAGGCGACCCGCGCGTACGAGGTCCTCCACGATCCCCATACGCGCGCGCGCTACGACCAGTTCGGGCATGCGGGAGTCGGGTCCGGCACGCGTGGCGGGTTCGGGGACTTCGACCTCTCGGACGCGCTGCGCGCGTTCATGCGCGATTTCGGCGGCTTCGAGGACCTGTTCGGCCGCTCGCGCGGAAGGAGCGGCCGGTCGCGGGGACCGTTCCGGGGAAGCGACGTCCAGACGCGCCTTCGCGTCTCGCTCGAGGAGGTCGCGACCGGCGTGGAGAAGACGATCCGGGTGAAGCTGCTCCAGCGGTGCCAGACCTGCGACGGGAAGGGGACCACGGGCGGGGAGGCGACGACCTGTCCGACGTGCCAGGGGAGCGGCGAGGTCCGTCAGGCGCAGCGCTCGATCTTCGGACAGTTCGTCAGCGTCCACGTCTGCCCCCGGTGCGAAGGGGAAGGAAGGATCATCACAGACCCGTGCCGGACGTGCGAGGGCGAAGGGCGCGTCCGGGAGGACAAGCGGATCAAGGTGCGGATCCCCGCCGGAGTCGAGAGCGGCAACTACCTCACGCTGCGGGGCGAGGGGAACGTGGGACCGCGGGGCGGTCCGCAAGGAGACCTTCTGATCGTCATCGACGTTGAGGCGCATCCGATCTTCGAGCGCAGCGGCGACGACGTGGTCTTCGACCTGGGGATCTCGTTTCCCCAGGCGGCGCTCGGCGCCGAGATCGAAGTCCCCACGCTGAACGGCCCGGCGACCCTGACGATTCCCCCGGGGACCCAGTCGGGCGATGTGCTGCGGCTGACCGGCCGCGGGATCCCGCGGCTGGGCGGCGGCGCCCGCGGCGACCAGCTCGCGCAGATCTCGGTCTGGGTGCCCACACGCCTGTCGGCCGAGGAGCGCCGATCGCTCGAGGCGCTCGCCGACGCGGACAACTTCCAGCCGCCCAAAAACGGCAAGGGGTTCTGGAGCAAGGTCCGGGAGGCCTTCACCACCTAGCGTCGCGTCGCCCGGGTCGGCGACACAACACCGGCGCAGGAGCCGCGCTACATTGCCGGCATGATCGCCCGCGCTCCTTCCGACCCCGCCGCGTGGATCGAGCTCGACGTGGAGATCCCGCCCCAGGACGAGGACCGCGCCGTCGCCGCTCTCTGGACGTGCGGGAGCGCCGGATCGTGGACCGTCCGTCCGGGGCTCGTGCGTGGGTACTTCGGCGAGGGCGCCGGCGACATCGAGCGGTGCTTCCGGGAGGCCTGGCGGGAGACGACGGGCGAGACCTGGATGGGCCCGCTGAACGCGCGACCGGCTCCCGATCTCGACTGGCTCGCGTCGTGGCGATCCGCCGCCGTCCCCATTTCGGTGACCCCCACCCTGACCGTCGCACCGCCGGGAGCGGAGCATGGAGCAGGTCGGACCGTCGTGATCCGTCCCGGGCAGGGGTTCGGAACCGGATCCCATCCCACCACGCAGGCCCTCCTCCGCTGGCTCGAGTCCGAACCGGGCGGGCGGGTGCTGGACGTCGGCTGCGGCAGCGGCGTGCTCGGGATCGCCGCGCTCCTCCTCGGGGCCCGCTTCGTCATCGGTATCGACCTCGACCCGGACGCGATCGCCAACGCGGACGAAAACCGACGGCTGAACGGCGTGCCGGAACGGCTCCATCTCGTGGAGGGCGATCTGGACGCGCTTCGGCGGGACGCGCGCTTCGACCGCGTGCTCGCCAATCTCGATTCGCGCGCGCTCGGGGGACTCGTCCGGCGCCTGGTCGAGTGCTGCGTGCCTGGCGCGAGGCTAGGCGTGGCCGGGCTCCTGCTCGCGGAGCGGGACGCCTTCATCCAGGCGCTCGTGGGGCTGCCGGTCGAGCTCGTGGACGAGAGGGCCGACGAGGACGAGGGACCGGGGGACGTCTGGTGGAGTGCGTGGATCGCCCGGCGAGACGATCCGTGAGACGAGCCGCTTCATCCGTGAGGCGAGCCGCTCCGCTTCCCGG
>DASRVB010000214.1:0-5497 GCA_035687725.1 Gemmatimonadota bacterium | reverse complement strand
GAGCGCAGCCGCGCCGCCGAGCGCCAATCCCCACGCGACCGCCGTCGAAGCGACCAGCGTCAACCGGTCGGCGGGAAGGACCGAGAAGGGGAGCACCGCGCCGGGTATGGAGAAGGCCGCGCCGAAGCGGAGCGCCACGGGACCGCCGAGGCCGCTTCGAGCGAGCGAGGCGCCGGCCAGGGCTCCGGCCGCGAGGAACAGGTAGAACCAGAGGAGCGCGCCCCAGGGTTCGGGTAGCGCGAAGTAGAGCGGCGCGCCGGCCGCGGGAAGGACCGCCGCGCTCCCCCAGATGCCCGCGCCGCGCGCGGATCCGCGCTTCATTCGAGCTTCTGGAGCCACACCTTGCGGCTCCGCGGGCCGTCGAACTCGCAGAGGAAGATCGCCTGCCAGGTTCCCAGCTCGAGCTCGCCGTCCTCCACGGCGACCAGCACGGACGAGCCGACGAGCGTCGTCAGGACGTGGGCGGTGGAGTTCCCCTCCGCGTGCTTCCATGGCTGATCTTCCGGGACTGCCGTCTCGAGGGCCGTGAGGATGTCCTCGGCGACGGCCGGGTCCGCGCCCTCGTTGATCGTGACGCCGGCCGTCGTGTGGGGCACGAAGACGAGCCACGCGCCGTCCCCGCCCGTCTCGCGCGCGGCCGCCGCGACCTGCCCGGTGATGTCCAGGAGCTCGCGCCTGGCCCGGGTCCGGACCTGGATCTCGCGCATCAGCGCTCCGGCGCGGTCGCGCGGGTCGCGGTCAGGCGGACCGTGCCGCGGCGTCCCGCTCGAACGTCATGCCGAGACGCTCGAAGATCGCGCGCGCCTCGTCGACTCTCGACTGCCCGGCATCGGACTCGCCGTTCTCGATCGCGTGGTGGCCCCAGTCGTAGAGCGCGCGGGCGCGCTCGGAGTCCATCCCGGCGGCCTCGAACACCCCCACGCTCTCCTCGAAGCAGGCCTCCGCCGTCCATGTCCCGCCGAGGACCTCCATCGGCCCGGTCCGCGAGGCGACGCGGCCGAGCACCCGCCAGGCGTGGCCCAGGTGATCGGGGTTCTCGTCGCGCGAGAGCGTGAGCGCGAACCTCGCCGCTTCCGCCGCCTCGTCGACCTTCGACTGCCCGAGGCACGCCTCGGCGAGGAAGCGATACGCCTCCGGGAGAACGTGATAGCCGGTGGGACCCGCCATTTCGATCGACTGGCGCAGGAGACGCTCCGCCTCGGCGAACTCGCCCAGACCGAGGAGCGCCCCGGCGAGGTTGCTGAGGCAGAGGATCTGCTCCGGTCGATGGCCTCCCTCGTGGGCCAGCGTCAGCGCTTCCTGGTAGCGGTCGCGCGCGGCGGCGTAGTCGCCCTTGAGCCTGAGCGTCTCCCCCAGGCTGTTCAGCATCATGCCGACCGGCCGGATGTCGTCCATCCGGCGGAAGATCGCGAGCGCCTCCTCCTTGCGCCTCTGCGCCTCCTCGAACCGCCCCGCGACCTGATGCGCCATGCCTAGCAGCTTCAAGCTCAAGGCCTGCTCGCGCAGACCGGCCTCGCCCATCGACGTCGCGATCTCGAGCGCGCGCTCGGCCAGCTCGCCCTGCTCCTGCGCGGCCCCGAGGCGGAAGTACCCGTCGCTCATCCGCACCAGCGCGGTGACGCGCTCGATCCGGGCTTCCTGCGAGTCCCCAGCCTCGGCCGCCAGCTCCTCCGCCCGCTCGGCGCTCGCCAGCGAGCCCTGGTAGTCGCCCTGCCGCTGTTCGATGAACGCCCTCCCGTTCCAGGCCCGGGCCTCGGCGACCTTGTCGCCCGCGGCCGCTGCGGCCGCCCGCATCCGCTCGTACGCGTCGATCGCCTCGTCGAAGCGCGCCAGGAGCCCGAGCGCCTCTGCCATGCCGCGGTACCACTCGATCCGCCGGCCCCGCCCCGACTCGCCCGACACGGCCTGGGCCTCGGAGGCGAAGTCGATCGCGCGCCGGTAGTACTCGACCGCCGTCTCGTTGGCGTACGCGTCGTACTCGTGATTGGCGGCCCTGCCGTACCAGGTCGCGGCCTCGCCGGGAAGTCCCGCGCGCTCGAAATGGTCCGCGATCACCGCCGCAAACCGATCGCCTTCGACGCCGCTCCGCCACACCAGCCACTCGGCGACTGCCCGGTGCCACGCGACGCGATCGCGCTTGAGCACGCTCTCGTACGTCACGTCCCGCAGGAGCGCGTGCTTGAAGGCGAACTCGGCGTCGCCCTCGAACTGGGACGACTCGTGGCGGTAGATGAGCTCCTTCTTGCGCAGCGACTCGAGCGCGCCGTTCACCGACTCCTCGGGCTCCTCGCCCATGCGCTCGATCGCCTCGCTCCAGAATTCGCGGCCGACGATCGAGGCCCGCTGGAGGACGACCCGCTCCCAGCGCGTCAGCCTGTCGAGGCGCGCCTGGATGATGCCGGTGAGCGTGGGAGGGACCCGCACCTCTACGAGCCGCCGAGGATCGATCGTCCATTGCTCCGGCGACGGCTGAATCACTCCCTGGTCGATCAGCATCTTGATGAGCTCTTCGAGGTAGAAGGGATTCCCCTCGGCGCTCCCTACGACTACTTCGCGCAGCACCTCGGGCACGCTCTCCGAATGTCGCAGGATGTCCTCGACCAGCTGCCGGCTCTGACGCTTCGTCAGCGGGCGCAGCTCGATCTTCTGGTGGTGCTCCATCCCCTCCCCCCACGACGGCCTGCGCTCGAGCAGACTCGGACGCGCCAGGCAGAGGACGAACAACCGCGCTCCCTCGCACGCGCGCGTGACCTGATCGACGAAGTCCAGCGACCCGTTGTCGGCCCAGTGGATGTCTTCGAGGAGGACGACCGCGGGCAGCTTCTGCGTCACCCGCCGCATGAACTCCGCGGCGTGCTCCAGCGCGCGGTCGCGGATCTGGCGCGGGTTGCCGAGCAACGGCTTGACGTGCGGGCTCGACGAGAAGTCGAAGCCGATGAGCTGGCCGACGACATGGGCCATTCTGCGGCTCTCCTCACCGGCCCCCATGAAGAGCTCCATGCCGCCCTCGAACTTGGTTCGCTTGACCTCCGTCGAATCGCTTTCCTGGATTCCGAACCGCGAGGCGAACAGATCGCGCACGAGCGCGTACTGCAGGGCCGGCATCTCCTGGTGGGCTCTGCCAGCGAACATCCACACGCGCTCCGGGAGGAGCTCCACGGCGCTCGTGAACTCGAACATCAGGCGGGACTTGCCGAGGCCGGCGTCGCCGTAGACCGTGACCACGCGCGGCTCGCGCTCCTCGATCGTCTCGTGGAGCATCTCGAGGAGGGCCCTGAGCTCCGCCTCGCGGCCGATCATCCGCGTTTCGATTCCCTCGACGCCCCGCGTGGAGAGGCGGAAGGCCTTCCGCTTGGCGGCCAGCACCGTGTATACGCGCACGGGCTCCCCGCGGCCGCGCACCATGGCCGGTTCCTCTTCGCGCACGTCGAACACGCCGCGGACGTGGCGATAGGTGTCGTGGGAGACCAGGATCGCGCCGGGCGCGGCCAGCTCCTCCAGCCGGCTGGCCACGTTCACCGCGTCACCAACCACCGTGGTCTCCCCTCGCGTTCCCACTCGGCCCACGAGCACCATGCCGGTGTTGATGCCGACCCGCACGCGCAGCGGCCGGCCGGCGAGCTGGAGGCCGTCGATCTGGCGCTGGATGTCGAGCGCGGCCGAGATGGCCCGCTGGGGATCGTCCTCGCGTGCCCCCCTGGCTCCCCAGAGCGCCATGACCGCGTCGCCCATGTGCTTGTCTATGGTCCCGCCGTGCTCGAGGATGACGGCATCCACGCGCCGCCACAGCTCGTTCATGGCCTCGCCGACCTCCTCGGCGTCGCGCGTTTCCGCAAGGGCGGTGAAGCCCGACACGTCGGCGAACAGGATCGTCACCTGGCGGCGGGCCTCTTCCTCGGGTGGGCCGAGAGCCGCCAGCTTGTCCTGCAGGGCGGCGATGGCCGCCTCGACCATCTCGTCGCCCAGCGTTCCACGCAGCGACTCCTGGGCCTGGATCGCCCGCTCCAGCTGCTCGCGATCGGCGCTCAAGGGATTCTTCTTCCGGCGTATGAGGTCGAACGGAGGGTCTTCATGTCGTGACGGGTCGTTGAAACGCTACACGAGGCTCGCGCGGGTGGGTGATCTTCGAGACCGTCAGGGGACGATGTCGACTCGCGTCCCTATCTCCACGAGAGGAAAGACGACCGCGATGTCCGCGTTTCGCATCCGCAGGCAGCCGTGACTCGAGGCCCGGCCGACCGAGCCTTCGTCCTGGGTGCCGTGGATCGCGATCTCGTCGCTGAGATAGAGGGCATAGTCGCCCAGGATGCCGCGCCGGTATCGCTCGTCGCTGTAGGCCGGCGGGATCGGCAGGCCGCGCTCGACGTAGTACCAGTCGGGCGCGTACCAGACGGGGTCCTTCTTCTTGCGCCCCACCTCGAAGACGCCGGTCGGCGTGCTGAAGTTCCATCCGTCCCCCGGGGCGCGATTCAGGCGCTCGCCCGTTCCGACGCCCACGGGGAAGCGGTGCAGGACCTCTTCTCCGCGCCGCACGGAGAGCTGCCGCTCCGAAACCGACACGAGCAAGGTGATCGACTCCGCTTCGTCCGGCGCAGAACCCTGACCCCGGGCGGGAACGGCGGCCAGCAGCAACCCGAACAGGATCGCGACACCCCGTCTCATCCGCACGTCCTCTCGTCAGTATCTGGCAAGCTCGCGGATTCCTTCGCGGATATCCTCGACCTGTGGCAGGATCGCGTCCTCGAGCGCCGGCGCGTAGCCGACCTGGCTGTCCAGCGCCGCGACCCGGCGCACGGGAGCGTCCAGCCACTCGAACAGGTCGTCCGCGATACGAGCCGCGATCTCGGCGCCGAACCCCCACGAGATCGGGTCCTCGTACACCACCAGCGCCTTGCTCGTTCGACGCACGGACGCGGCGATCGCCTCCCAGTCGAAGGGAGACAGCGTGCGCAGGTCGAGGATCTCGGTCTCGATCCCCTCCTTGTCGGCCAGCTCCTTGGCGGCGACGAGCGACCGCTGGACCGTCGCGCCGTACGTGATGAGCGTGAGGTCGCTCCCCTCGCGGAGCGTGGCCGCGCGCCCAAAGGGGATCATGTAATCGGGCCCCGGATAGCGCCCCTTGTTGTACGCCTGACGATAGAGGTGCTTGTGTTCGAGGAACATGACGGGATCGTCGCAGCGGATCGCGGTGCGGAGGAGCCCGTTCGCGTCCTCGGCGGTAGCCGGCATCACCACGCGCAGGCCCGGGTTGGCCGTGAACAGCGTCATACCCGACTGCGAGTGGTAGATGGCACCGCCCTTCAGGTACCCGCCGCACGGCACGCGCACGACGACCGGAGCCGAGAAATCGTTGTTCGATCGCCAGCGCAGGACCGCCAGCTCGTTCCGGATCTGATGGTAGGCCGGCCAGATGTAGTCGTAGAACTGGATCTCGACGATCGGCTTGAGGCCGCGCGTCGCCATGCCGACCGCGCGGCCGATGATGTTCGCCTCCGCG
>DASRVB010000213.1:0-2727 GCA_035687725.1 Gemmatimonadota bacterium | reverse complement strand
GCCCACGACCTGGAGCTGGTATCCCGCTCGCTGACGTAACTGGCGCCGCACGTCGCCGCTGACCACGACCTGCCCCGGCTCCGCCTCGCATTGGATCCGTGCCCCGATGTTCACGCCGTCCCCGTAGACGTCGCCGTCGGGCGCTCCGATCACTTCCCCGACGTGAATGCCGATTCGAAGCGCGGCTGGGCATCCCGCCGTCGATGCGCGCTCGGCGAACTCGCGCTGGACGGCGAGTCCCGCCCGGGTCGCGGCATCCGAGCTGGGGAAGACCGCGAGCCCGCCGTCGCCCAGGAACTTGACGACCGTTCCCCCGCGCTCCGCGATCGCCCTCCGCGTCACGGTCTGGAAGAGCTCGACCAGCTTCATCGCCGCATCCTCGTCGCGGCTCGACAGCTCGGTGAATCCCACGATGTCGGCGAACCAGACCGCCGCCAGGCGCCTCATCTTTGCTGCTCGTTGATGCACGCGTATTGGCGCATATCGGTGTGGTTGTGAGGAAATGGCGTCGACAGATCGAAGGTACTCCGGCACGAACTCTAGAGATTCTCCCGTCGCTCGTCGAGCTCCCGGATCAGGCGCTTCGTGGCGCGGCGGCGCCAGGATTCCTCCAGCAGGTCGCGCACGATCTCCGGCTCGGCGCGGGCGAGATCCACGGCCACGCCCACGAGCTTCCCCCAGTGGAGCTTCTCGAACGCCTCCGGATCCATCCCGACCGCGACCCCGACCGCGTGCTCGTCGACGAATACGTGGAGCGGCCCGCCCGGCGGGGCGGCGGTGGCGAAGATCTTCCCGTGCACGCGGAACGAGATGCGCTCGAAGTGGGGCTCCTCCGTGGAGCCGGGGAGCGAGAGGGCGACGGCGCGAGCTTCGTCCAGCGTCATCGGATCAGGAGCACCATGTACGGACGTCTCCGCGGAGATGTCGTTCCGCCTCCCTCACTCCTCGCCGTCGAGCAGCTCCTCCGACCGTTCCGAGAGATCGCCGCGCCCGCTGTGGCCAGTGCCGAGGCTGGTCGGCCGCGACCTCCCCGGTCCACCGATGGCCGAGCGGATCCTGGTGTGTCGTCGAGTCGCCCGGAGAAGGCCGTGGTCCGCGGAAAGGAGCAGGGCGGATAGCGTTTCCGCGAGCGTGACGTACGTGGCGTCGTAGGCGGAGAAGTTCGCGCGCCGGCGCAGGATCGGCGCCATCAGTCGCTCGTGACCGTGGCGGATCAGCGGCAGGTCGAGGTAGTCCGCAACCGCCTCTTCTGCGCGCTCGACGGTAATCCTCCGCTGGAGAAGAGCGCGGCGGATGGCGGCCGCGACCTCGACGTCGCAGAGGGCTGGCACGTGCACGTCCGTGTCCGAGTCCGTCACGATCGGGTCGATCGCCTCGGCGGCCTCGGTCCGCAGGAGGTACTCGACGATCGCGGACGCGTCGGCGACGACGGTCCTCACCGCCTCTCCCGCTCCTCGCGGATCAGGTCGGCCGCGCTCCTGCCGAGGTCGACGGGGCGACGCGACTCGATCCGCCGGAACACCTCCTCTGCCGGCGGCCGCGTGACCTCCCGCTCGAGAATCGACTGGACGTAATCGGTCAGCGTCTCGCCGCGGGCCTTCGCGCGGCGCTTGAGCTCCCGGTGCAGGGGATCCGGGATGTCACGGACCTGGAGGTTCCTTGGCATGGCGAGAAGATCGCGCATGCGAATCGCATGCGCAACCGGATGTCAGGCGGACTCCGGCCCGACGGTGTACTCGAGCCACACGATGCCGCTCGGGAACACGCGATGGCCGGTGAGGGTGAGCTTCGTCAGCATGGCCGGGCTCGGCAGGAACGGCACGCCGCCGCCGATCAGGACCGGCACGATCGCGGGCTCGACGGTGTCGACGAGCCCGAGGTCCAGGAGGCTGCGGAAGAGCTCCCCGCCCCCGAACAGCCAGATGTCCTTCCCCGTCCGCTCCTTGAGTTCGCGCACGCGCGCCTCGAGATCGTCGGCGATGATCGTGATACCGGGATGATCCTCGGGTCGGAGCGTCCGAGAGACCACGATCATCTCCACGTCCCCGAGCCCGGGTCCGGGCTGTGCGAGCATGAGCTCGTACGTCTTGCGTCCCATGAGGAAGGTGTCGAACTGCGCGAAGAGCGCGGCGAAGTCGATCGTCGGCTCGTCGACGATCCAGTCCGCGCCGCCCTTCGCGTCCGCGATGTAGCCGTCGAGGCTGCACGCGACATGGTAGCGGATCCGGCGCGTCGGGTTCTCGGGGGAATCCTGTCTGGTCATTCGGACGCTGTCAGAGTAGCGATCGGCACGCTGCTCGCATTTCCTCTTCCATCATGACGGATCTGGACGGCGACGAGGAGCGCGCGTTCGGCTGGCTGGAGGAAGCCTGGGCGCGCCCCCATCACCCCTACATCCGGGATCGCCCGGCCTACATCCCCTGCGCTTCGGCCTCTGCGGCGCCGCACGCGAACGCGCTGGCCATGAACGCCCCCATCTCTTCAGCCCCCTCCATCTCCATCCCTTCCTGGAGCTCCGCCGCGCGGGCCTCGTCGCCCCGCATGCCGGCCAGCACGTATTCCTTCTGCTCGTCGTTCAAGTTCTCATCGGCGGAATCGGCCATGCACTCGCAGAACTCCTCGGATCCCTCGCCGGACTCGTTGCACGCCTGGACGAACTCCCCGCGGAACCCACCGGATCCGCAGCCCACCAGGACGAGCAATGCCACCAGGACTCTCGAGCTGCTC
>DASRVB010000212.1:0-2524 GCA_035687725.1 Gemmatimonadota bacterium | reverse complement strand
CGAGGAACCCGCTCCCGTCGATCACGCCGGAGGCGAGCAACGTCGTGGCGCCGATCGTGGCGCTGATCAGCATGCTCGCCAGCGCCGCGAGGAACACGATCGCCAAGGCGTCGCGAAGCCGGTCGAGCTGGGGACGGAACCCCACCCGACCGAGCAGGGTGGCGGCCGCCAACGGCGCGAGCGTGTTCCCGACCGCCGTGGCGGCGGCCGCCAACGGAGTGGCGCTGATCGTCAAGTTGACGGCGAACGCCGCGATCGCCACACCGGGCCACAGCCGCTTCCTCCGGAGGAGGAACCCCACGAGCGCGATCCCCGTCGGCGGCCAAAGCGGGGTGATGTTCTCTCCGACGAGCGCGAGCTGCAGGCTGAGCTGGGCCGCGAGGTAGTACGCGGCGCCGAGCCCGATCGCTCCGAGCAGATCGGACCGCCGAACGCGAAGTCCCCGGCCTCCGTTCATCGTCGCTACCTTTCTCCATCGGCTCGAACAGGTCTCCAACCGGAGCACGAAGGTGGGGAACGTCGCCCGAAGACTACCGCCGGTCGGCGTGGATACCGCGGACGTGAACGGAGAGCGCACAACCTAAGCTAGGCATCGCACGAACACGGATGACGGAGGGAACCCCGGTGCCAGAGTCCACCGCCGGCGTCGACGCAGAACGCGTGGCAGCGCGCCAGACGTCGTGGGCGGAGATATACGACACCCTCCGGGTGCGGGATCCCTCGGACATGACGCCCCGGGAGCACGAGCAGCTCGCCGACGCCGCGTGGTGGCTCTCGAAGCCGAGCGAATCGATCGCCGCCCGACAGCGCGCCTATTCAGGTTCTGTCGAGTCCGGCGACGCCGAGCACGCGGCCACCATGGCAGCCCGCTTGAGCATCGAACACTTCGGCCGCGGTGACCCCGCGGTGGGCGCGGGGTGGCTGATGAAGGCTCGGCGACATGCCGACGATATCCCCGAGGGCGCCGGACACGGGTTCCTGCTCGTCGTTGAGGCGACCATCGCTCGGTACAGCGGCGACCTGCCCAGGGCGCAGGAACTCGTCGAACGCGCCACGGGGATCGCTCGGCGGTTCCCCGATCCCGACCTGACGGCCATGGCGATCCATACCCAGGGCATCGTGCTGATCCTCCTCGGCGAGATCGACCGTGGGGTGGCGCTGCTCGACGAGGCGATGGCGAGCGTCGTGTCCGGGCAGCTCACGCCCTTCTTCACGGGGATCGTCTACTGCAACGTGATCGGCACTTGCCTGGAGATCGCGGACGTCCGGCGCGCGGACCAGTGGAGCGAAGCCGCGCGTGTCTGGTGCGAGTCGCTTCCGCCGGAGTCGCCGTTCCCGGGGATGTGTCGGATCAATCGTGCGGAGGTCGCGCGGCTCCGCGGCGCCTGGTCGGAAGCCGAGGCCGAGGCGACGCGAGCCTCGGTGGAGTTGATGGGATTCGATCCGATGGGGGCGGCGCAGGCGTTCTACGAGACGGGCGAGATCCGGCGGAGGATCGGCAACCTCGCCGGCGCGGAGGAGTGTTTCGCTCGAGCCCGGGAGATCGGCTTCGATCCGCAGCCGGGCCTGGCGCTCCTCCGCTTCTCGCAGGGCAAAACCGACGCCGCGCTCTCGGCCCTCACGTTGGCCGTCGGGACATCACCCCGAGAGAGCCGCCTCCAGCAGGCCAGGCTCCTCGCGGCGCTCGTCGACGTCGCCCTCGCGGTCCAAGACCTGGATGCCGCGACCGGCGCAGCCGATCGCCTGGCGGAGCTCGCGGAGGGGTCCGGCCAGTCGATCCTGCAGGCGACGGCCGAGACGGCGGCCGGCGCCGTGCAGACCGCCCGAGGAGACGGGCGGGCCGCCGTCGACAGCCTCCGCCGGGCCGGGGGGATGTGGAGGGACCTACGGCTCCCCTACGAGGCCGCGCGAGCGCGGGTGCTGCTCGGACAGGCGCTCCGCGCGGCCGGCGACGAGGACGACGCCGTCTTCGAGCTCCGATCCGCGATCGCCGCGTTCGATCGTCTGGGAGCCGTGCCCGACCTCGATGCCGCCTCCGCTCTCCTGCCGGGGACCGATGCCCTCCCCGGCGGCCTCTCTCCCCGAGAGGTGCAGGTGCTGCGACTGGTGGCCGCCGGGAAGTCGAACCGCGAGATCGCCGCGGAGCTCGTGATCAGTGAGCACACGGTCGCGCGACACCTCCAGAACATGTTCGTGAAGATGGGCGTGTCTTCCCGGTCGGCGGCGACCGCGTTCGCCTTCGAGCACGACATCGCCTGAGCGCGGCCGCGGCCGAAGCCCGGCCGCGGCCTGAGCCCGCCGAAGATGGTGCGTTCTCACCACACGGCTCCGGTCGCGGGTTGGCTGTTTCCAGCGATGCGCCGGGATCTCCCTCGGCCCTACCGTCCTCGCATCCGGAGAGAACGGAGGGGGAACGATGAGCATCGAGACAACGGAGCGCGTCGACACCGTGATCGTCGGCGGGGGCCAGGCGGGCCTCGCCACCGGCTACCACCTGAAGCGTCTCGGCCAGGATCCGTTGATC
>DASRVB010000211.1:0-5261 GCA_035687725.1 Gemmatimonadota bacterium | reverse complement strand
AGGGTCATGACATCCGCGAGGCCGAGACCGGCGACGTCGCCCTGGCCGCCCTCGAGGGCGCACCGGCCGATCTCGTGCTCGCCGACCTCCGGATGCCGGGGATGGACGGGATGCAGCTCTTGGAGAAGATCCGCGGGCGCTTCCCGGAAACGCTGGTCGTCCTCGTCACCGCGCAGGGCGACGAGCGCACGGCGGTCCGTGCGCTCAAGCTCGGCGCATACGACTACCTCCCCAAGCCGTTCGACAACGAAGAGATCCGCGTCACGGTGCGCCACGCCCACGAGGTGCTCTCGCTGCGGGCGGAGAACCGACGGCTGCGCCGCGAGCTGGCCGGCGAGTTCCACGGGATGGTCGGCGATTCCGCGGCGATCCGGACGGTCGCGGAAACGATCCGCCGCGCGGCCCCCACGGCCGCCACGGTCCTGATCACGGGCGAGAGCGGAACCGGCAAGGAGCTGGCGGCACGCGCGCTGCACGCGGAAAGCCAACGGGGGGACCGTCCCTTCGTCGCGCTCAACTGCTCGGCGCTGCCTGCCGACCTCGTCGAGAGCGAGCTCTTCGGGCACGTCAAAGGAGCGTTCACGGGCGCGGATCGCGATCGCACCGGCGTGTTCGAGGCAGCGCACGGCGGCACGCTGTTCCTCGACGAGATCGGGGATCTCGCGCCCTCGGCCCAGGCCAAGCTCCTTCGATCCGTGGAGGAGGGCCGCGTCACGCCGGTCGGGACGACGATATCGCGACCCGTCGACGTTCGCCTGCTGGCGGCGACGAATCGGCCCCTCGAGGAGATGGTCGCGCGCGGCGAGTTTCGCGACGACCTTCTCTATCGGCTCCAGGTCGTGACCCTGCGTCTTCCCGCGCTGCGCGAGCGTCGATCCGACATCCCGGCCATCGCGGTCCACTTCATTGCCGAGATGGCCGGCCGCCACGATCGCCCGGTGCGCTCCCTGTCGCCAGCGGCGAGGCGGGCGCTCGTGGCGTACGACTGGCCGGGCAACGTGCGCGAGCTCCGCAACGTCCTCGAGCGGGCGGTCGTGCTCGCCGACGGGGACGCAATCGATGTGGCCGACCTTCCCGCCCACGTGAGCGGAGCCGCGACCTCAGCCGGTCCTATCGACGCCGCGCTGGCCGGCCTGCCCTACACCGAGGCCCGCGAGCACGCGGTCGAGGCGTTCGAGCGGTCGTTCCTCGTGGCCGCGCTCGAACGCCACGCCGGGAACGTCTCCGCGACCGCGCGCGCGATCGGCCTCCACCGGCAGAGCCTCCAGAAGATCCTGCGACGCCTCGACATCGTGCCCTGAGCGTTGCTCCCGGACCGCGACCGACCTAGGTTCGCGGGGTTCATGATGACCGATCTGCGTTCCATCCCCGGCGCCGCGATCGACGAGCTGGCGGCCGACGACAGATGCGCTCGCCTGGCGCGTTCTCACTACGAGAACTTTCCGGTGCTGGGGCCGCTCCTGCTGCCGTCCGAACGCCGCGACCTGGCCGCCATCTACGCGTTCTGCCGCACGACCGACGACCTCGGCGACGAGGCGGAAGGCGACCGCGTGGTCCTGCTCGAGGTCTGGCGGCAGCGCGTCGAGGCCGCGCTCGCGGGCCATCCGCCCGCCGACGCACCCGTTCTGGTCGCTCTGGCCCGCACGGCGAGGTCACGCGCCCTCGATCCCGAGCTCTTCTTCCGCCTCATCGAAGCCAACCGCCGCGACCAGATCTTCCATCGCTACCCGGACCGCGCCGCACTGCTCGAGTACTGCGAGCACAGCGCGACGCCGGTGGGTCGCATGGTCCTCGGGATCGCGGGAGCGAACGACGCCGACCTGGCCGCGCTTGCGGACGCCACGTCGATCGGGCTGCAGCTCGCCAACTTCTGGCAGGACCTGGCCCGCGATCGCGATCGCGGGCGGTGTTATCTGCCGCTCTCGGATTGTCGCCGGCATGGGCTCGACCCGGACGTCGAGCTGGGCCTTCCCTGCGCATCCACCGCGCTTCGCGCGCTGGTCGCCGAAGAGGTGGACTGGGCGCGGGAATACCTGACTCGCGGATGGCCGCTCGCCGACCGCCTGCCGCTCCGGTGGCGCCCGCTGGTCCGCGCCTTCACGCGCGGCGGGTGGGCGATCTGCGACGCGATCGATCGCCAGGGACAGGACACGCTCGTGCGCCGGCCGACGATCGACTCGCGCCAGCGATCGCGCTTGCTGCTCGCCGAATGCGCGCGGGCGTGGCGGGTCGGAGTCTCGCCTCCCGGAATCGCTTGACACGGGTCACCGCGGCGGCCGCCCCCGATCCGATCGCGGCCGGATACGCCGCCTGCGAACGCTCTATGCGCCGCGCGGCCGCGAACTTCTCGATGGGAATTCGCCTCCTGCCCCACGAGCGCCGCCAGGCGCTCTCCTCTCTGTACTGGTTCTTTCATCTCGCCGACGAGACCGTCGACGGTGCAGGTCCCCAACTGGACCGCCGGTCGAACCTCGCCCGCGTCCGCGCCGACCTCGACGCGGCGCTGGCCGGATCGCCCCCCGACGCCCGCTGGGCCGCGCTGGCGGACGCCGTGGCGCGCTACCGTGTGCCACCATCTCTTCTCCACGCCCTGATCGACGGGGTGGGACGGGACCTCGAGTCCGTCGAGTACGCCGATTGGGAGTCGCTGCGATCCTATTGCTGGCACGTCGCGGGAGTGATCGGTCTCGCGTCGCTCCGAGTCTTCGGCGGTTCGGGCACGGACGCCGAGCGGGCCGCGGAGCGTCTCGGGTACGCGTTTCAGCTCACCAACATCCTGCGCGACATTCGGGAGGACGCGGAGCGCGGGCGCTGGTACCTGCCGATGGACGAGACCCGCCGTTTCGGCGTCGATCCCGACCGGGTCCTGGTCGGCGTCGCGAGCGCCGGCTTCGAGCCGCTCTTCCTGTATCAGGTCGAGCGCGCCCGCGCGCTCTACGACGAGGGTGCCGATCTCTACCGGTGGGTCCCCACCTCCACGCGCCCCTGCCCCGCGGCGCTCGCATCGGTGTATCGGGGACTCCTCGAGCGGATGGCCGCCGATCCCTCGCGCGTCCTTCGCGAGCGAGTTGCGCTCGGCACGCCGGTCAAGATCGCGCGGGCCCTGGCGGGGACGGCGCGCGCATTGACCGCGTGAGTCCCCATCGGCGGCGCGCGATCGTCGTCGGCGGTGGGATCGCCGGCATGGCAGCCGCGCTCCGCCTCGCGGCCGCCGGGTGCCAGGTCGATCTGATCGAGCGGCGTCCCTTTCTCGGCGGGCGCGCGTTCTCGTTTCGGGATCCGGGGACGGGAGCGGTGATCGACAACGGACAGCACGTCCTCGCCGGAGCTTGCCGGCGGGTGCGCGCATTCCTGGCGGATATCGGCTCTCCGCCCACTGCGTTCGCGCGCCAGCCGAGGTTGGCGATTCCGATCCTCGATGGACGGGGACGGAGCAGTTCGCTCTCGGCATCCCGGCTACCGTCACCTCTTCATGTCGTCCCCGCGCTTCTCCGCTATCGCCACCTGCCGCGGCAGGAGAGGCTCCGCGTGGCGCGCGACGTCCGCGCCTTGTCGCGACTGGACGACCGGGCAGGGATGGAGGACATCCCGCTCGGCGAGTGGCTCGCTCGACGGTCCGCCTCGCGCGAAGCAGTCGATCGATTCTGGCAGCCGCTCGTGACGCCCGCGCTGAACATGCCCGTGGCGGATGCGAATCTTCCGCTCACCGCATTCTTCCTGGAACGCGCGATATGGAGCGGCTCGGAGGAGGGCGCTCTCTGGCTTCCCCGAGTCGGATTGAGCGAAGCGATCGGCGAGCCGGGACGCCGCGCGCTCGAGGCCGCGGGAGTTCGTGTGCGGCTCGGCGAGCGGGCGACGGCGCTGGCCGTCGAAAGCGGACGGATCGCCGGAGTCGTCTCGTCGGGCGGCGACGAGCTCCCGGCGGACGCCGTCGTCGCGGCGCTCCCCCCGCGCGAGACGGATGGTCTGCTGCCCGCGGGTTCTCCCGACCGCGGCTACGCGTCGGTCGGCGCGGTCCCCATCGTCAACGCCTACCTCTGGTACGACCGTCCGATCCTCGCGCACGCCTTTGCCGGGACGTTCGACTCGCCGCTCCAGTGGGTATTCGATCGGGAGCGGCTCCTGGGAACCGCGCGCTCGGGAGGACCCTGTCTCGGGGTGTCGCTGAGCGCGGCGGTGGACTGGATCGACCTGCCGAAGGAGGAGATCGCGGGGCGGTTGGACGCGGCGGTGGAGCGGGTCTTCCCCATGCGGCGGTCCGCCCGGCTCGTCGCGTCCGCGATCGTCAAGGAACCGCGGGCCACCTTTCGCGCCGATGCGGGCTGCGCGCGGCGGCGGCCGGCTACTGCGGGACCCGTGACGGGGCTCTGGCTGGCGGGTGACTGGACCGACACGGGCTGGCCGGCCACGATGGAGGGGGCCGTCCTGAGCGGCGAGCGGGCAGCGGCTGCCGCGCTCGGTCACGCCGCCGCCGTCGACGAGCCGCGCCGTGACGCCGAGGTCGGGAGGCCGTGAGTCGGCAGAGCGTCGGTGCGCGAGACGTCCGGGTGCGGTTCCTTCCCTCCGGCCGTGAAGCTCGCGTCCCTCCCGGCACTTTCCTGACGACGGCGGCTGTAAGAGCGGGCGTCGAGATCGTGCACGACTGCGATGGTCAGGGTGTCTGCGCGACCTGCCAGGTATTCGTCGAGGACGGAAGGCGGGCCCTTTCGCCTCTCGACGAGAGAGAGCGCGAGCAGCTCGGGGACCGGGTGGACCAGGGCTGGCGCCTCTGCTGCGTGACGATCGTCGGGGGAGACTGTGTGATCCGGGTGCCGGTCGGGACCTTCGCCTATCCGCCCGAGCAGCAGCGGTAGTTCGAGCGTCAGCTGTCGAGGAGCTCGCTTGCGCGTTCGGCGTCGCTGACCGACAGGATCAGCCTGCCGCGCTCTCCGATCGCGGAGTAAGCGTACTTGATGTCGATGCCGTTCTCGGCGAGGTGGTCCGCCAGCTTTGCGAGCGCGCCGGGGTGATCGTCGAGCGTCACGTCGAGGACGCGGCTCGTGTACGTGCGGTAGCCGCGCTCCTCGAGCGACTGGAGCGCGTCCTCATGGCGGTCGACGATCACGTGGACGATGCCGTAGTCGGTGCCGCTCGGAACCATGATCGCCTGGATGTTCACCCCCTGGTCGGCAAGCACCTCGCACAGCGCGCCCAGCCTGCCGGGGCGATTTTCGAGGAACACCGAGATCTGCTGCGCGATCGGCATGCGCGGCAATATATCC
>DASRVB010000210.1:0-3910 GCA_035687725.1 Gemmatimonadota bacterium | reverse complement strand
TGCCCCTCCCGCCCGGCTGCGAGCAATCCCCCGCCCAGCAGCGCGAGTCCGGCGGGGAGCGTCATCCACGGTGCCAGCCAACGCGGCGTCGCTCCCGAGCCGAGGAGCCCGAGGGAGAACGCCGCGGCCGCGGCCGGCAGCATCCACGCGCCCACCGGCGGCCCTCAGACCGTGACCTGGTCGCGGATCTCCTCGAGGGTCGCGGGACCGATCCCGCTCACGTCCATCAGGTCGTCGACGGAGGCGAACGGGCCGTTCTGCTCGCGGTACTCGATGATCGTGGCGGCGAGCACCTCGCCGATACCGGACAGCGTTTCCAGCTCCGTCGCCGACGCGGAGTTGATGTTGATGAGGCCGCTGGACGAACCGGTCCCTCCTCCCGGCACAACGGCGCCAGGTGGGCCTGCCTTGGGAACGAGGATCTGCGTCCCGTCGATCAGCGGCGCCGCGAGGTTGAGCAGGCTGAGGTCCGCCTTCGACAACTGTCCACCCGCGCGCTCGATCGCGTCGATCACGCGGTCGCCCTCGGCGAACTCGTACACGCCGGGCTGTTCCACTTCGCCCGCGACGTCGACGATCAGCGTCACGGACGGACTCGGGGAGACCGAGTTCACCGCAGCGCCGCGTCCCGCCTGCGCGATCGTGACCGGCTTGGGCAGAGAGCGCGCGTACCAGAGCCCGGCGCCGCCCAGCACCGCTACCAGCACGACGATCAACCCGGCGATCTCACCGCGCGAGAGCGTGTCGAGACGGTCCCGAAACGACATGTCGGGGACGCTAGGACGTGGGGACATGACGCGCAGTGAGCCACATCACACAGAAGCGGTCACGGCCCCGCGAGACCGCTCCTTCCTCCCTGAACCAAAAGTGGACACTCCTCGCCAGCGAGGTTCCGGCCTGGTGACAGGAAGAGAGTCTCCGCGAAGGTCTCCTCGTTGGGACTAGTTGTCATCCGGACCCCGATCTCGTATGCCACGTCGGGGCCATCTGGGACGATCGGGCCAGGACCATCTACGAAGACAACTTTGGGGCTGATGTAGTCACCTCGAAGGGGTCGCAGATCATGGTCGGGATGCGTGAACGCGTCGCGGCCTGCTGGGCTGATCAGCCTCGCGAGGTCGTCCTCGGCGTCGTGTGTGCGCAGGAGCATGAACCTCTCCGCGACCGAACGAGCGTCGCCGCGATCCGACGCATCGGCCCGAGCCATACCGGCGCATGCAAAGCTTCCGTTGGGCACATACGCGAGCATCACGGTGTCGTACGTTCGCCCCGGCGTGTCGCTGAGCTCGATGGAGTGGCCGACCACAAGGAATGCGTCCCCCGTTGGGATCGGCTGAAGGGCCCAGCCCGCGAGGCCGGGCAGCGAGACGTCGTGCCACTGATCCTCGGAAGCCGTGTACACGGCCATCGACCCGCAGAAGTTGCCGAGAACGTATCCCTCGATCGCGACGCTGTTCGGTCCGCACTCGTAGAAGCGGAGCGGAACGTCGTCGAGAGACCGCCATGCGTCGGTCAGCGGATCGTAGGCCGCTGACCTATGCTCGTAGTCCCACGCGATCAACTCCCCTCCTGGCCACGCTGCGGTATGAGCCTGGGGAGACAGCTCAGACGGAGGCAGTCGGCGCCACCTGTCAGTCTGAGGGTCATATGCCACACCGATCGCTGTATCTGTCTGGGGGAAATTGCCTCCGTGCAACGCAGCGCCGAACGTGAGCATCTCGCTGCCGGTCCAGACTGCCGTTCCATCGGTGAGATCGACCGGTCCATCGGCGATGGTTCGCCACGAGTCCGTCGCCGGGTTGTACGCGGCACCATCTCGAAGGCGCAGACTACGGTCATCGTTGCCCCACACGATGAGTTCGCGCCCCGTCCAGACGGAGAACGGCGCGCGGGCTTCGATCGGTGCCGGAGGGAGCCTCCGCCACGCGCCAATGATCGGGTTGAACGCCGCGCCATCGTCGAAGAACCCTTCCCCGGTAGGAAGGTCGGAATCGCCGGTCATCCCGCCCCAGATCAGGAGCTCCTGTCCTGTCCATCCGAAGCCGGTATCGGACCTGGCTTCCAGCGGAGAATCCGGGATCGTTCGCCACGTCTGCTCGGCCGCGTCGTAGAGGTAGCCGACATCACTGACGTAGTCATTGCCCCCGCCGCCACCCCACAGGATGAGATGCGACCCCGTCCATGCATACGCCGGATCGAAGCGCATCTCCGGCGGCGGAGGAAGCTCGGACCATCCCGGAGGCAGGTCCGCTGCCACGACCATCGGCGGGTTGTAGACGAACATGCGTCGATCCGGTTCGCCGAGACCCATCCCGTACGAGTGGGACGGCACCAGCACGGCGTTCCCGGCGGCAATGGGTTCCAACACCCTGCAGCAGCCTTCGCCTTCAAGGCCAGGGATCGGCTCGCGGTGCCACGCGTCCTCCTGCAGTGAGAACAGGACCGTCTGGCCGCAGTAGTTCCCGAAGATGAGCTGGGCCGTTGCCACACCTTCTGGACCGCATTCGGCGAAGGACAAGGGGACCTTGGGGAGAGCTCTCCACGTGTTCGCGTTCGAGTCGTAGGCGGCGGTTCCGTGTTCGTAGTCCCACGCGATCAGCTCGCCACGTATCCACTGAGCGGTGTGAGCCTGCGGCGAGAGCTCAGATGGAGGCAGCTCTCGCCAGGTGTCATCGTCGGGATCGTACGCGGCGCCGACAGCGGTCGGCGTATCGGAGTGGTTGTTCCCGTCGAGGGCTGCGCCGAACACGATCATCTCCTGGCTGGTCCACGATGCCGAGCCGTCCGTGATGTCGATCGGCCCGTTGGCGATTGTTCGCCAGGAGTTCGTGGCCGGGTCGTAGGCGGCTCCGTCGCGGAGCCGACCGAACCGATCCGCGCTACCCCAGACGATGAGTTCCCGCCCCGTCCACACCGAGAACGGCGTTCGTGCGCCGATCGGCGCAGCGGGGAGCATCCGCCACGTCTCGGTCAGCGGATCGAACGCAGCACCGTCATCGAAGTACGGCACCTCGCGGAAGCCGCCGTCGAAGCCGCCCCAGATCAGTAGCTCCTCGCCAGTCCATGCCGAGGCCGTATCCGAACGTCCGGACAGGGGTGAGTCGGGAAGCGCCCCCCAAGTTCGTGTGGCCCCTTCGAAGACGAAGCCGTCGCCGGACGGATCCTCGTCCCCGGAACCGGTGAACTCGTAGCCACCCCAGACGAGCAGTTGAGAGCCGGTCCAGGCAGTCGCCGCTCCGCTCCGGACCTCTGGCGGTGCCGGAAGCTCGCTCCATCCCACCGGGAGCTCGGTGGAGAGATCGACGGCTGGCGCCGGGCGCGGCCTCGGGGTCGAGTCCGGGTGGGAGAGATCCCAGGCGAAGACCGCCGCCACCGCGAACACCGCGAACGCCACGAGGCCGGTTGCCACCCGGCGCCACCCTGGTGACCGCAATCTGGTCGGGGTGGGCGGGGCCTCCGGCGCCGCTGCGCGCCGCCGCGCCTCGGTCCACAGCTTCGGCGACTCGATCTGGTCGGCCAGCGAGAATCGCTCCTTCAGGTCAGTCATCTCGATCCCCCAGCAGGTGGCGCAGACGCTTCCGCGCCCGGTGGACGTGCACGCCGACGGCCGAGGCGGACGAGCCGATCGCCTTCGCGATCTCGCGGTGGGACCACCCCGCATAGTCCGCGAGCACGACCGAAGCGCGTTGCTTCGGCGGGAGGACCGCGACGGCCCGCCAGAGATCGAGGAACGCATCTGGCAGACCGACCACCGGCCCGTCCGTGAACCTGTCCACTCTCCCTCGCTCCTTCAGCTCGCTCGCCGCCAAACGGAACGCCACCCGCCACACCCAGGCGGCGGGATCGCGGAGGGATCCACCTCGCCGCAAGGCCTGCGCGAACGCCTCGGCGACCGCGTCATCCGCCACCT
>DASRVB010000209.1:0-9457 GCA_035687725.1 Gemmatimonadota bacterium | reverse complement strand
GTGTGGCGGGAGGCCATTCTCGAACAGCCGCTTCCCTTGGCCCAGCACCACCGGGAAGACCCAGAGGCGATGCTCGTCGACGAGCTCGGCGGCGATCAGCGTCTGCAGCAGGTTGCCGCTGCCCCAGACATGGAACTCGGGCCCATCCGATGCCTTCAGCCCGCGGAGCTCGTCCACCACATCATCGCCTAGCCGCTTCGAGGGCTTCCATTCGATCTTGTCGAGGGTTCGCGTGACGACGTATTTCGTCGCCTTGTTGAACGCCTTCGCGATCGGGTTGTCGCCCTGGTGCGGCCAGTAGCTGGCGAAGATCTCGTAGGTCCGGCGTCCCAAGAGCATGTCGAACGGGCCGGCGATCGTCTCGTCGATGGCCTGGCCTCCTGCCTCGTCGAAGAAGGGCATGGCCCACCCTCCCAGGGTGAACCCGTTCCTCGGGTCCTCCTCGGGGCCGCCGGGGCCCTGCATGACTCCGTCCAGCGTGACCTGGGTGATTGCAATGACCTTTCTCATCATCTCTCTCCGGTTTCAGACGCTACCAGCTTGCTGGGGTGCGATGCATGATAAAGGGCTGGATTGTGGAGGGTATACTTTGAGAGATTGGTGATGTTAACAGCCGGGGAATTCTCGGCGACGAAACGCCGGGCATCAGGCGCGGAAACGTGCATCCAGGAGGATTCATGGCAGACTTCGCGGTAATTCGCCATTACCATTTCGACCCCAAGGACAGCGCGGAGATCGACAGAATCGTGCGCGAAGATTTCGTCCCGTTGATTCGCAAGGCGAAGGGCTTCATCCGCTATTACTGGCTCGATACGGGGGCCGGCGAAGGCGCGTCCTTCGGCCTCTTCCGCGACAAGGCCGGCGCCGACGAGTCCGTGCATCTGGCCGCCGATTTTGTGCGGGAGCATCTGTCGAAGCTCCTGAGATCCAAACCGGAGATCATCGAGGGGCCGGTCGTCGCGCACGACTGACGATCGCTGATATAACCGCTACAGGCCTGGTCCGGGGCCCGCTCAGGTCTCCGCACTGGTTGCTCGACTCTAGAAGCTAGCCGAGTTGCACCATGATGCGGCCAACTCAGGGCATCACGCCCGATGGCCACCTTTTCGGCTCATACCGCATCGCCACCGCTCCCGAACCGAGCTCCTGCCGGCTCACGAGCTTCAAGTCGACATGCTTCGATAGTCCCGCGAACAACGTCGGACCATGGCCCGCTATCCTGGGATGCACCACGAACTCGTACTCGTCGATCAACCCTAGCTCCGCCAATGCCTGCGGAAGCTTCACGCCTCCCGTCATCAATCCCTTACCCGACCCCTGTTTCAGCTCCTCGACGGCCTTCCCCAGATCTCCGCGGATGAGCTCCGCATTCCAGTCGACCTGGTCCAGGGTGCTCGACACGACGTACTTCTTTGCGGCATCGATCGTCTGCGCGAAGGGTTCCATCCAGGGTTCCATCCACTCAGGCCTTGCCCGCGTCTGCGTCGGCGGCCGCCACGCTGCCTCCATCATTTCGTAGGTCACCCGGCCAAAGAGAAGGGCATCGGCCTGCTCGATGTTCTCGGCCGCGTGACGATGCAAGTCCTCGTCGGCGGGGATTACACGATGATCGCAGCACCCGTCCAAGGTGAGGTTGATGGAATACCGAAGAGGTCGCATCAGGGCATCAGAGGCGCAGTTGTTTCAGACGATCGGCCTGAGAACCATCCGGCCATACGCGATAAACGCCATGAGGAGGCCCAGCACGCCGCTCATGATCATGGGTACAATCTCGTGGTACTGGACGTGGACCCAGACGAACACGAGGCTTTCGATCGCCAGGAGTATGGCAGCCAGGATGGTCAGACGCGGTCGCCAATGGAAGACGGCGGGAACGAGAAGCCCGATTGTGCATACGAGTTCCAGGATGCCCAGCGCCATCCAGGCTTCCCGCGGCAACGCGCCGAAGGAAGGGACGTCCCCGCTTATGCTTTCGAACATGAAGACCTTCATGACCCCCGATGATCCGTACAGGAGCGCGGTGAGGACCTGCAGAATCCACAACAGAATGTTCATCAGGGTGCCCCTCGTCAGTCGTCCTGCCTGACGAACTGCACCTCGCCCTCGATCTTGACGTAGTTCGCCACGAGCACGCCGCCGGTCTCGAGCGCCTGGTTCCACTTGAGCCCCCACTCCCGGCGGTCGATCTCGGTCCGGAAGCTGAACCCCGCGCGCGTCTTTCCCCACGGATCCGTTCCCCTGCCGAGATACTCGCAGTCCAGCTCGACTTCCATCGAGCCGTCGCGGATCGTCAGGTCGCCTATCACACGGAAGCGGTCCCCTTCCTGGGTCGGCGCGTTCTCGACGCGCGTGCTCCGGAACGTGATCTGCGGAGAGCCCTCCGCGTCGAAGAAATCGGGGCTGCGCAGGTGCGCATCGCGGTCGGGGACCCCGGTATCGATGCTCGCAACCTCTATGGTCGCTTCGACACCAGCCTCGTCCCGGTGATCCCGGTCGCCGGTGAGCGTCGCCTTCACATCCTTGAAGCGGCCGCGCACGGTTGTCATCATCATGTGCTTTACCGAGAACTCGACGCTCGAATGGCTCGGGTCGAGCTGCCAGGTGGGGGTCCCCGTCTTTGCGGTGGCTGCCATGTCATCCTCCCTTGGTGCACCCGTCTGTCACCGCCGCGACCATCGCGTCGGGACCGATGTTACCGCAAGCTCATCGACCGGCAGCGCGACGACAAGTCAGCGGCGAAGCGCTCAGAAGATCGGGCGGGAACTCGTGTCGCCTGCGCGAACAAGTCGCGTGAATCGGAGGCGCCGGACGCGTTCGGTGCTCACCGCCACCGAGGCCGGGACGCCCGGTCCCGGAGGGGTGAACTCGAGGATGAAATCGTTGGCCGATTGAAAGACATCACCAAAGATGGGCGTCAGCGTATCCGGCTGCATGCGATGCCGAAGCAGCACGAGCCGCTCGTCGGTGACAACAAACCTCCAGCTCACTTCCAGCTCCGAGCTGTAATAGGACCCCGCGAGTTCCTGGAGCGGCGCCGGGCGGTGGGCTTCATCCATGACTCGACGAAACGTCTTCACCGGCGACCCCTCGATATCTTCGCGCACGGCAAGGCCATCCGATTCCTGCTCGAACGTGAAGACGTAGCGCCGCGGCGCGGCGGTAAGGCGGTACGCGTTCTCGCCGACGGGGGCGAGGGGAAACCGTCCTTCTCCGCCGCCGTCGAGCACCAGTTGCCCGTCCTCGTGAAAGAACCCCCGGGTTTCGCCGGAGGCGGAATTCCAGTATAGGCCGGCGAGCACGCTCGGCGATAAGGATTCGCGGTGCCGGACGACAGGGGGCGCCTCCACCGCCACGGAGTCCCTTGCGGGCAAGTAAAGGTCCGCGACCTGAAGCGCGAGTGGTGTGGGCGCAATGTCGAAGGCGTTACAAAACACGGCCACGCTGAGGCTGTCGTCGGGAAATCGCAGGAACTCGGCCCGGTAGCCGGGGTCGGCCCCGGCGTGATTGATCATGCGATGGCCGCGATGGGTTCCAAGGAACAGGCCCATGCCATACCCGAACGTCGTGCCGTCGGCCAACCGACCGTTGGTAGTCATGGAATCGAGAAGCGCCCATGTTCCCACACGGGGCGAGTAGAAGTTGGCGTCCCATAGGGCGAGGTCTCTGAGGGTGCTGACCACGCCTGTTGGCCCGGCAAAGGAATATGGCGGTCGGGCGCCCCGCAGTTCCGCCGGGTCGTGTCCCCAATATCCCGCGGCGAGCCCGGGTACCACTTGTCCGACATCCTCTACGACGTCCGAGCGCGTCATGTTCAGAGGACCAAAGATGCGGGACACGATGAAGTCACGAAGCGGCTGTCCGGAGACCCGTTCCACCACGATCGCAAGGAGGAAGTACCCGGTGTTGTTGTACAGGAACTCCTCGCCGGGATGGTGATTGAGGGCGCGCTGGCGCTCCAGAAGCCCCAGGACGTCCGACTTGGTCTCCACATCGGATGCGCGCCATCCCGCGAAGTAGAGCAGATTCCACTGTTCGCGAAGACCAGAGGTGTGGCGGAGCAGATCGCGGATCGTGATCGTCTGCCCCAGGTCGGGCATCTCCGGGACGTAAAGCCGAACATCGTCGGTGAGCCGAAGCTTCCCATCGGCCGCCAGCAGGAGGACGGCGAACGCGGTGAACTGCTTCGACGCCGATGCGAGCCAGACCCCGGTCGTGTCCGAGAGCGGGATACCGTTCGCCGCGTCCGCCGCGCCGTATCCCGCCGAAAAGACCACGTCCCCCGCGCGGAAGACACCCACCGCGCACCCCGGCGCGCTCGGACGGGCGAACGGCGCGAAGAGAGCCGGAATCCGGGAGGCGATCGTGTCCGGAGGCTCCTGGGCTCGAGCGGGCGCGAATGTGCTCCACAACCCGAGCACACCCGCCAGTGGGAGCACGCGGTAACAGTCTGGGAGAGAGCCTAGCATCGCAGCCATGCTATCGGCCCCAGACGACCGCGTCTTGAATCTCCGGAACCTCCGCGCCGAGGTTCAGCGGCCGCGGACGAGCTTCCGGTAGCTCCCGGGGCTTCGATGGAAAGCGCGGCGGAAATCGCGGGTCAGGTGGCTCTGGTCACTGTAGCCGGCCCGAGCGGCGACTTCGCACAGCCCCAAATTCGTATGGTGCAGCAGGCGGCGGGCGCGCTCGACGCGGAGCGTGCGCGCGTACTCGCCGACGCTGGATCCAAATCGGGCTCGAAAGGCGCGGGCGACATAGATCGGATGGAGTTCCACCCGTGCGGCCAGGTCGCGCAGCGAGCGCAACCCGGGTTCCTC
Organism: Gemmatimonadota bacterium; assembly: GCA_035687725.1. Classification (GTDB taxonomy): domain Bacteria; phylum Gemmatimonadota; class Gemmatimonadetes; order JACCXV01; family JAHWKZ01; genus JAICNR01. Next base: position 4,643 of record DASRVB010000209.1, on the reverse strand, counting down.
GTGCAGGAGATCGCGGGCGCGGTTAAGCCAACGCGGGCCGGAATCCGGCGGCGGCACCGAGGTTCGCGCCACCTCAGCGAGCAGCTCCTCGACCAGGGCTTCGACCGCGAGCGGACTCAGGTCGTCTTCCGCGCTGAGCTCGACGCGCAACCGGCCGGCGTACGCCGCAATGGAAGCGGACCGCTGGACCACCTGTTGGGGGATCGGCATTGTCGTCGACTCGTCGGCTCGGGTGTCCGGAAGCAGCTCGATGACCAGGCACTCCGCCGGCGCGGTACCGAGCTGGTTCCGGTGGAGAATTCCCGCGGGCTTCGCGATCAGCGTTGCCGGTCCGTGCGTTTGGAGGCCGCCCGTCTCGATCGCCTCTCCATACCGTCCTTCCAGAACGACGTTCAGCGTTGCATGGAGGTGCGCGTGCGGCCGCAACTGCAACAAGGGCGGAAGTCGGGCGACCCTGACGGCGTAGGGACCTGCGAGAACGGCTGGCGCGGGCTCGCCGCCCAGGACACCGGAGGGGATCGGCGCGTCCTTGTACCAGCCGCACGCGCTCGTTGCTCGCCTCACCATGTCACACCTCCATCGTGACGAGCCGCCCCGAACGGACGCCGCCTTCGCTACGCGTCGGGTGGCTGCACGACTATGCCGCCGTTGAAGGTCTCGACGTCTACGCTCGCCGCGCCGTTGCCGAACGTGACCGTGAAGCGGCCGCGCCGCGAACCGGCCTCGCGCGTCATCGGGAGAGGCGAGGCGAACGCCCCGCTCACGGTCGAGACGTGCACGGTGGCATGGATCGGCTCGGGCACCGTCAGGAAGACGGAGCCCGAGTGGGTGCTGAGGGTGTAATGACCGTCGCGATGCAACGGCCCCGAAAACCAGATGCCTCCGGCCACGGTGGATGCCGTGAGGTTCCGCGCGTTCACTCGCGTGAGGTAGATGTGGCCCACCGAGCCTTCCGCCTCGACGTCCCCGGTCACGTCCGTTAGCCGCATGGGAGCGTATTGCGTCTGGACCGACACACGCCCGGTGGCGTCGCGCACGACGACCTCCCCGAGGACGGATTTCACAGTCAACCGGCCTTTTGTTCGATGGGTCGAAATGCTGCCCGAGTAGTTCCTCGCCGTGACGTCCGCCTCGCAATCGGCGATCTCGATAGCGAGGTCGCCGGTCCCTACGGTGACCGCCATTCGACGCGGAAGGGTGATCTCGTATTCCGCCTCGTCGATGCCGCCGCCTGCCGATCCCGCCACGCTCAACAGGTTCTGGGTCGATTCGATACGCACGATCGTACCCGCGACAGGGGTCGCGACGATGCGAACCGCACTTCGATCCCACACCCGAATGGAAACACGGCCGGCGGATGCGTCGAGTCGGAATTGCGCCGTCGAGGCGACGGAAATAGTCGTATCGACGCGGGCGGACGCCGGGAGGGCGTGGGAGAACGCCCGCGATGGAGCCACGGTCGTGACGAGCGACAGAAGGACCGCTTCAAGAATCATCCCTGGTCCCTGATCAAGTCCACGTAATCCTGAAGCGCCGAGACGCGTTTGCGGTGCAGCTCTGCGAGATGGGTTCGCAGGAGGGGATCCGCCGGGTCGGCAGCCAATGCCGACTGTGTCTGGCGGATTGCCTCGTCAATCGAATGAACGACAGCGTCCATCGCGTGGAGTTCCGTCGATGGCAGGCGACTCCGCCCATCGACGACGACGCGGGACAGCATGGCGATCGTCTCGTCGCGGCTCGCCGACCTGGTCGCCTCGTAGGTGCCTGGACCCGCCGTGTCGCCGGGATCACGGAAACGCTCCAGGACTCCCGATAGCACGATCACGCCGACGAGCGATGCGGCCATGAGCACACCGGCCCAGCGAATCGCGCGCTCGCGACGACGGTGGCGGGCGTACCTCGCGGACAGCTCCTTCCATCCGTCACGCACTGGCGGCAGGACCCGCCTCTCCGAGGACTGTCGCAACGACTCGCGCGTTATTGCGAGCACCGTGACGGTCTCCCGGCACGATGCGCATTCGGCGACATGACGAGCGATGTCGACGAGATCGACGCTGGCGGTGTCACCATCCGCATACGCGACCAGCTGGTCCATGCCTGGGTGCCTGGCCATGGTCCTACCCGCCCCCCGCGGAGGCTCGCAGCGCGAGGCGCGCGCGATACAGCCGCATTCGAGCGGCGCTCAGGGAGATGCCCAGCAATTCCCCGATCTCCTTGTGCGAGTAGCCTTCGATGTCGTGCAGGATCACGGCCGCTCGCAAATCGGGTGGAAGCGCGGCGAGCGCCCTGTCGACATCGAGACGCATGTCGAGAGATATGGCATTGGCGACAATCGCGTCATCCGCAACGGATATAGTGGCCCTCGCGACACGCCGAACGCTGGAGGCGCGGCGGATGAGCATGTTCAGGGCGAGCCGATGCAACCACGTCGAGAACGCGGCCTCTCCGCGATACGAACCCAGCTTCGTCCAGGCGCGGAAGAAGATCTCTTGCGTCGCGTCCTCCGCTTCGTCAGGCCCGAGCATTCGGCGCGCCAAGGCATGGACCCGGTCAAAATTGCGCCGGTACACCCTCTCGAAGGCGGTTGGGTCGCCACGTGCGGCACGTGCGACGTCCTCCACGTCGCCGGACGCTACCACCCTCAGACTCTGCGCAGAGGCCTGGATGGCCGTGGCGATCGCGGCGCGGACGGCATTCACACCCATTAGACGCCCCAAGAGCGCAAAACATCACCGTGCCGGCGATGTGATGCTGCCACGCCCTGCGGTATCCAAGTCGACGTTACCTGGAGATCGTACCCATGCCAGCCAAGGAGATCGCGATGCATCAGGTGTACCGCAGCTCATGGTTCGTCTGTACGACCGTGATCCTCGGCCTCGCACATCTGTCTCCATCGGCAGGCGAAAACCCTCTGTCGCGCGGGGACTGGGTCGGCGAACTGCGGATGAAGGACTCGACGCAGTACGTCCACTTGCGATTCCTGGGCGACACCACGGGCGCCGAGGCATTCGTCGATCTGCCGCAGGACAATTCGTGGAACGTGTCCGCCCCCTTTCGCGTGCTGTCCGATGGCGGCCTGGAGATCGACCTGCCCCTGGGTCGCGACACCGTGCGTCTGAGGGGTACCGTGGGCGACCACGAGATCAATGCCCGTGGGCCGCTCGCGGGCGCGACCGCATCCCTGCGAGCCATACGCCGAATGCCCTACGACTCGGCGAAGATCCGGCCTCTGGCAGGAAATTACGCAATCGCCCGCGATCGCGTCATCTCGATGGGTCCCATGGACGAAGCGAACGGCTGGCTCGCGTTCTTCGATTCCAAGACGCTGCGCGGAGGCATTCTGTACGCGCTAAGCGATTCCGTGCTCTTCTCCGGACCGTCTTTCGGCATCGACTACCCCGTGGTCATACGGGCGACCATCGAACGGGACAATGCCGGCCGCATCCGGTCGCTTCGTTGGGAAGAAGAGGGACGCGAGGCTCGTCGGGCAAGGCGTCTCGACGACCTCGAGCAAGAGGATGTCGCCTTCCAGAACGGCGACGTCCGGCTCGTCGGAAACGTGACCCTGCCGAAATCGGCCGGCCGCCATCCGGCCGTCATTCTCATTCACGGCTGCTGCGGGACGATCCCGACTCGAGACTTCGGCTACTGGTCGGCGTACCTCGCCCACCATGGCTTCGCCGTGCTGGCGTTCGACAGACGAGGCGGTGGCGAATCGACGGGCGACGCGAACGCGTCGTACGAAGAACTGGCCAGAGACGTTCTCGCCGGGCTGAAAATGCTTCAGGCCAGGCCCGACATCGATTCGCCCCACATCGGGCTGTACGGAATGAGCAACGGGGGCTATGTGGCGCCGCTGGCGGCCGTCCGATCCGGCGGGCAGGTCGCGTTCGTCGCCGTCCGCTCGGGATCCGCGCGTCCTGTCGGAGGGAACATCGATTACGAAGTGGGAAACGACCTCCGTTCCCAGGGCTTCGATGAACGCGCCGTCGATCGGGCCGTCGCGATCCGACGCCGTGTCACCGACTTCGTCGTCCAGCGCCCCGAGATCTCGCCGGCCGCTTGGGACAGTCTGAAAGCCGAAGTGAACAGGGTCGCCGACGAGCCCTGGTTCGGCTGGTCCCGCACCGCATGGGTTCCGCTGGTCTCCGTGAGCGACCCGGACGGACGGGCGTATCTCGCGACGCTGCGCTCGGCCTGGGAATACGATCCGATGCCGTATTGGAAGCAGGTGAGAATGCCGATCTACGTCATGCTCGGCGGGCTCGATCGATCCGTTCCCTCACAAGAGACGGCATCAGCGTTGCGCTCGGCATTCTCTTTGGTCAAACACCCGGACGCGACCGTGCGGCTCTTTCCAAACGGCGATCATGGTCTGCTGGTCGCGGACGAGGGGCGCGGAGGGAGGAGCGAGCCCTACTACGTTCCCGACTTTCAGGCCGGGCTGGTCGATTGGCTGCGCTCTCATACGTCGAGTGCGCCACGATGACCGCGCTCGCCGCCGATAATCCATCCGGCGTGCTGGTTCGCGAACGAAACGGCCCAAAAGTCGAGGAAGTCGGGCAGCTCGTGCCAGGTGTCGCGCTCGTCGGGCGGCCAGGCGACGCCGCCGCGGGCGACGGCGAAAACCGCGGGCAGCCCTG
>DASRVB010000208.1:0-2273 GCA_035687725.1 Gemmatimonadota bacterium | reverse complement strand
TGGAAGCGCGTTCGTGACGAACGCGCTCATGCCGTTCCTGATCACGCGGGAGAAGCAGCCCGCGCGGTACCTGCAGGAGGGAGCCCCGGCGGTGCTGACGTCGGCGGACAACGTCGCCTTCTTCGAGCGGACGAGCTGGGCACCGCCGGGCCTCGTCGAACGGCTGCGCGCGGCGGAGCCGGGAACGCTCGTTCCGTTCGAGGACGACCCGGCATCTCCCGCCGACGAGGAGGAAACGGCATCCTCCGCCGACGTCGCCACCGACCATCCGATCAACGTCGCGATCCTGACCGACGAGATGACGGTGAGCGCGGCCGAGGCCTTCGTGCTGAAGGCGATGCGGAACGGGAAGGTCACGCTGTTCGGCCAGCCGACCGGCGGCAGCATCGACTACCAGACGGTGAACATCGTGCGCTTCGGCTGCCCCGAGGCCGGCCTGTACGTCGGATATCCCACCATCGTCGGCAGCGATCGCCTCCCCGCGGGAGGAACCCGGACAACCGGGATCGTCCCCGACGTTCCCCTGGACCCCGCCGACCCGGATCCCATCCAGAGGATCATCGAGCACTACGCGCCCTGAGGCGTGCGCTCACTCTGGGCAGTAGGCCGCCTCCCAGAGCAGGAGCGGGTGACCCACGTTCTCGACCACTCCGGTCGGAGGACCGTCGGCTTCGAGCGTGACCCGCGTCGTGGCCTCGACGAGCTCGACCTCGTGGACGCGAAGGCCCGCGGTCGACTCGACGCCGATGGGGACGCGGATCCGATACGGCTCGGGCGTCCGCTGCCGGATCGTGAGCGCCGCGGCATACCGGCCCTCTACGCTGGCGTCCTCCCAGCGGACGTCGAGCACCGGGGCGCCGGTCCGGTCGAGCCACTGGGCGAGGACGGTCTCCATCCCAACGGAGTCGGGCGCGGCGAGGACGAAGGCCCGCCGCAGCTGAGGGAGCGAGAGCGTGCCGCCGCCGTGCGCGTCGAGCACGCCGCCGAGCGCGCCGAAGAAGCGTTCGTCCCCGAGATCGCGGCGGACCATGTCGTACATCCAGTGGCCCTTGGCGTCGGCGAGATTGTGGTGCCACCCGCCGCCCGAGAGCTCGGCGAGCGGCGCGTCGTGGCCGGACAGCTTCATGGCCCAGAACCCCTTTGCGGACTGGATCGGGTTGTAGCCCACGCGGCTGAAGCGCAGGAACTCGACGGCGGCCTCGCGTCCCTCCAGCGCCTCGATCGCCAGCACGGCGCCGTACTGCGCGAGCGCCTCGCCGACCACGAGCGCTCCGGGATCGACGGCGCGGACCCAGTTTCCCCACCAGCCGTGTGCCAGCTCGTGCGCGAGGAGCGGAATGTTGACCGGGCCGTCCAACGCGTCGGACCGCGCCATGAAGAACCCCTGCTCGGACGAGCCGGTCCACTCCGCCAGCTCGGAGGGCACTTCCGCGAGCGCGTACCCTTCGAAGGGATATCGGCCGAAGCGCGCCTCCAGAGCTCCCATCACGTCCGCCAGCGCGGTCACCAGCTCCTGCGCCCGATGGCGATGGGAGAGCAGGTACACGGCGACGGTCCGCTCCCTGATCGGGCGGGTTTCGACCGCGTAGGGTCCGGCCGCGAAGGAGCGGGCCAGTGGCCGTTCGCTGACCCAGGTCTCGATGGACCGATCGCTTTGGACCTTTCGATCCGCGAGCCCGCCCGATGCCACCGCCCGCCACGCGCGCGGCATCGAGATCCGGGTCGTGCCGGGAGCGCGGTGGCTTCCGGCGATGGGATACCAGGTCCGCGCCCAGGAGGCGAAGGCCGCGGTGCCGTCGACCACCATCTGGCTTCCCCGGCCCGCGCTAGCGAACGCTACCTGCAGCTCGATCTCCTCGTCCGGCTCGACCGGCCGATCGAAGCGGAGCGCGGCCTTCGTCGCCGACGAGTCCACTTCGACGACGAACTCCGGCTCGCCGGCGGGCCCTTCCACCGCGCCGAGGACGATCGCCTCCCCGACTTCTATCTCCAGCCGCGATGCGGACCCCTGGAGCGGCCGCAGGCGCAGCGTCGCGCTTCCCTCCAGCCGCTCCTCGGCGGGGAGGAGCCGGACGTCGATGTCGAGGCGCGTCGTCTCCCAGGATGGCTCCTGGGCGATCGCGAGCACCGGCGCGGCCAGCGCGATAAGGAGAAGCGGGAACGAACGCTGCATGGACGGGGAATCTGCCGGCCGCGGCACGAGCGCGCTGGAACGTGCGGTGCCTCGCCGGTACGCGGGAAGCGATCGGCGCGGGGGTTCGCGCATGCCGCAG
>DASRVB010000207.1:0-2110 GCA_035687725.1 Gemmatimonadota bacterium | reverse complement strand
TTCAGGCCCATCGGATAGCTTCGCCTCCCGCATGCCGAACCGGGTGGAAATCGATCGCGCGATCGAAGCCGTGTTCACCGAGACCGACCTGCAGCGGGCCGGACTCGCACAGCGACGCGCGCTGAAGCTCCTCGACCAGGGGCTCTGGGAGGGAACGGTCGCGCCCTTCTACCAGGCGCGCGCCGAGCAGCGCATCAACGCCTTTCTGCGTACGCTCTGGCACGAGGTCACGCTGGAGCGGCTCCGCAACCCGAGCGAATAGCCCGGCAGTTCCCTTACTCGTTCCCAGCCCGTCCTTCATCGATCAGTGAATTCGTCGTCCGGCGTTCCTTCGCCGGCCTCATAGACTGTATCTCCGTCGATCACCGTGCGCAGCACACGGGTCTTCCAGAGATCTTCGGCTGGTGCCGTCAGCGGATCCTGATCCACCACGATGAAGTCCGCGCGCTTGCCGACGGAGAGTGTGCCCACCTCGTCCTCCATGCCGGCCGCCCATGCCGCGTCACGGGTGAAGCAGGCGAGCGCCTCCTCCCGTGTCATCCGCTCTTCAGGTCGCCAGCCGCCTTCCGGCCAGCCCTTCTGATCCTGACGCGTGACGGCGGCGTAGATGCCGAAGAACGGGTTCGGGCTCTCGACCGGGAAATCGCTCCCGCAGACCAGCCGGGCGCCGGTCTCGCGCATCCGCCGCCAGGCGTACGCTCCCTGGATCCGCTCGAGTCCCACCCGGTCTTGCGCCCAATACATGTCGCTGGTGGCGTGCGTCGGCTGGTACGAGGCGATGACCCCGAGCTCGGCGAAGCGTGGGATGTCCTCGAGCGCGACGACCTGCACGTGCTCGATTCGAGGAGGTACGGGCGGCGGGTTCGCCGCCCCCTGTAAGCCGGCCGCGATCGCGTCGAGCGCCAACCTGTTCCCGCGGTCGCCGATCGCATGGATCGCGGGCTGGAGCCCGAGCTCCAAGGCCCCCGCCACGACCGCCCGCAGCGAGTCGGGCTCGGTCAACAACAGGCCGCTCGTCTCCGGCGCATCGCTGTAGGGCGCGAGCAGCGCCGCTCCGCGGCTCCCCAGAGCGCCATCGGCGTAGGATTTCGTGCCGCGCACGCGGAACCGGGCTCCCGGATCGGCGTACAGCGCACGTCCTTCCTGCCGCCACCAATCGACGGCGGCCGGACCGCGCGCGCTCAGGTACGCTACGATGCGCGGCACCAGCCGACCCTCTTCGTCCCATCGCCGATAGAACGCGAGCGTGTCCGGGCCGACTCCCATGTCGTGGACGCCGGTCAGCCCCAGCGAGACGATTCGCTCCTGCGCGACCTGGAGCGTCGCGCCCAATTCCTCGTCGTCCGGCTGGGGAATCGCGCGGTCCACCAGATCGGTCGCGTAATCGATCAGGATCCCCGTCGCGCGGCCGGTGGAATCGCGAACGATCCGCCCGCCCTCGGGGTCGGGCGTGTCGGCGGTTACGCCTGCAGCCTCGATAGCAGCAGAGTTCACCCAGTAGGCGTGACCGTCGACTCGCTCGAGCATCACAGGGCTCTCCGGCGCCACGCGGTCCAGCATCTCCCGCGTGGGAAATTCCTTGACCTCCCAGTCGTTCTGATCCCAGCCGCGTCCCACGATCCACTCGCCGGCCGGCCGTTCGCTGACCGCCATCCGGACGGCATCGACGATCTCCGCGACGCTCGTCGATCCCAGCAGATCGAGGTTGCGCAGCAAACGTCCCAGGTTCATGACGTGCCCGTGCGCGTCGATGAGACCGGGCAGCACCGCCGCGCCTCGCGCTTCGATTACCACCGTATCCGGCCCGCGGTAGCTGGCGACGAGCTCGCTCGAGCTGCCGAGCGCCACGATCTCACCGTCGACCACGGCCAGGGCCTCCGCCTCGGGTCGCGCGGGATCCATCGTGTGGATGACCGCGTCGACGAGGAGCAGTTCGGCCGATTGCTGGCCGCGAGCGAAGGATGGAGCGGCGAGGGGGATGGACAACGCGAGAGCCACGCCGATGCGCTGGCGCACGGCACCTCCTGGTCGGGTTCGGGTACTGGCTCCGGGCCACGGACGGTAGCTTTCGCGGCCAACCTAGCTCGTTTCCCGTGGACCGTCCGGTCGT
>DASRVB010000206.1:0-9949 GCA_035687725.1 Gemmatimonadota bacterium | reverse complement strand
GCTGAAGGCGCAGCCGTGGCCGCTCCGCGTCGAGGATCCTGCGCTCGTAGAGATGGGTGCGGTCGCCGCGCGGATCGGGCTCGAGGTGGGCGGCGGACGCGAATACCCCGCTTCGGGGCTCTCGGGCGCGGTCGTCCGGCTGCCGGCCGAGCTCAGATTCGGCTTCGGCCGCGCGGAGCTCTCCGTCGAAGGCGGCTACGAGTTCCTCTCCATCGACGACTTCGCGCCCGCCCCCCTCGACTCCATGCTCGACGTGTCGGGCGAGGGCACCCACGACGTGATCGACCCCGTCGTCGGCATGAAGGTGCGGATCGCCGACGAGTCGCCCGTGTTCCCTGCCTGGAGCTTCCGGGTGGCGACGCGCCTGCCCGCGGCCGGCAACGAGAGCGGGCTCGGCCTCGACACGACCGACTTCTGGCTCTGGCTCCTCGCGGGCAAGTCGATCGGCCCGGCGCGGGTCGCGGCCAACCTGGGGGGCGGCGTGCTCGGAATCCCGACGCGCGGCGACCGGCAGAACGACGTCTGGGGATACGGGCTCTCTGTCACGGCTCCGCTGGCCGCGGGGTGGGCGGCCGGTGCGGAGGTCCAGGGCTCCCTCGACGTCCGGGGCGACACGCCCATCGGTACCGAGGAGCGCGGTCAGGCGCGCATGGGCGTCCGAGGCGCGGCGGGACGCTTCGTACTCGACGCCGCTCTGATCATCGGACTCGAGGATCCCGATCCAGACCTGGGCGCAGTCGTCGGCATCGCGACGACCTTCCTGGGCGCCTTCGGCCGCTGAAGGCGCGGGGCTCGGCAGCGAACATCCTAGATGTACGCTCGCTGACCGACCGCCGTCCGCCGACGTGCGATCCTCTACGAAGCGAAGAGGAGGTTCACGATGAGCGGAGCGCAAGGAGGGGTCACGATGAATCGCAGCCGCACGGACAAGACGGTGCTCGAGCGGATCCAGGATCTGGTCGACGAGGAGCATCGGCTCTACGAGCAGGGAGAGATGGGCGACGAGGATCGCCGCCAGCTGGCCGACGTGGAGGTCGAGCTCGACCAGTGCTGGGATCTCCTGCGTCAGCGGCGCGCCCGCCGGGAGTTCGGCGATGATCCCTCGAGGGCCCGCGTACGTCCGCCCGACGTCGTCGAGAACTACGAGCAGTAGGCCGGCGGCGAGGCGCGACTGCACGACGCCGGCCGCCGCCGACGAATTTCGTCCCCGCCTCAGCGGCCGGCGGCGAACGCGCGATAGCGCCGGATGAGCGCATTGGTCGACGAGTCGTGGCGGAGGTCCGGCTCCGCTTCCGACTCGAGCTCGGTTGCCACGCGCCCGGCCAGCGTCTTCCCGAGTTCGACTCCCCACTGATCGAACGAGTCTATTCCCCAGACGGTCCCCTGGACGAAGACCTTGTGCTCGTAGAGCGCAATCAGCGCACCCAGGGTCCATGGAGTCAGCCGGTCGGCGAGGATCGTCGTCGAGGGCCTGTTTCCCGGGAACGTGCGATGAGGGACGAGCGCCGGGTCGACGCCTTCCGCGGCCACCTCCTCGGCGGTCTTCCCGAACGCGAGCGCCTCTGTCTGGGCTACGAGGTTCGCGAACAGGAGCGCGTGATGGCGGCCGATCGGATGGAGGGGCTCCAGGAAGCCGAGGAAATCGCAGGGGACGAGCCGTGTTCCCTGATGGAGGAGCTGGAAGAACGCGTGCTGGCCGTCCGTGCCCGGCTGTCCCCAGACGATCGGCCCGCTGTCGACCTCCAGTGCTCGCCCGCTCGAGTCGACGCGCTTGCCGTCGCTTTCCATGTCGAGCTGCTGGAGGTAGGCGGGAAAGAGAGCCAGGTACTCGTCGTAGGGAAGCACCGCGTGGGTCGCGGCGCCGAAGAAGTTCCCGTACCAGATCCCGAGAAGGCCCAGCAGCGCGGGCATGTTCCGTTCGAGCGGCGCGGCGCGGAAGTGATCGTCCATGGCGTTCATGCCGTCCAGCATCTCGCCGAAGCGCTCGGGCCCGATCGCGAGCATGAGGGAGAGCCCCACCGCCGAGGCAAGGGAGTAGCGGCCGCCGACCCAGTCCCAGAAGCCGAACATGTTCTCGGGGTCGATGCCGAATTCCGCGACCCCGTCCGCGTTCGTCGAGACGGCAACGAAGTGACTTGCGACCGCCTCCTCGCCGAGCGCGCCGGTCAGCCAGTCCCGCGCCGTGCGCGCGTTGGTCAGCGTCTCCAAGGTCGTGAACGTCTTCGAGCAGACGACGAACAGCGTGAGCGCGGGATCGAGGTCGCGCGTCGCCTCGACGAATGCGGTCGCGTCGACGTTGGAGACGAAGCGGATCGTCAGGTCGCGATCCGTGTAGGCGTGCAGCGCGTGGGTGGCCATCCGCGGCCCTAGGTCGGAGCCGCCGATCCCGATGTTGACGACGGCCTGGATCGGAAGCCCGGTGTGCCCCGCCCACTGCCCCGATCGGAGGCGGCGCGAGAAGGCCGCCATGCGGTCGAGCACGGAGTGAACTACGGGGATGACGTCCTCGTCCCCGACGTAGATCGACGCCTCGCGCGGAGCCCGCAGGGCAACGTGGAGGACGGGCCGGCCTTCGGTCTCGTTGATCGGCTCCCCGTGGAACATCGCCTCGGCGCGCTCCCGGACGCCCGCCTGGGAGGCGAGCTGGCAGAGGAGGGCGATCGTCTCGTCGGTGACGCGATTCTTCGAGATGTCCAGGACGAGGCCGGCCGCCTCGAGCGTCATGTGGTCGGCTCGAGCCGGGTCCTCGGCGAAGAGCTCGCGCAGGTGGCGGTGGGCGATCTGCCGGTGGTGTTCCTCGAGCGCCTTCCAGGCCGGGTGCATGCGCGGCGGGGCGCCGGTGCCGATCGTCATCGTTCCCCTCCTCCCTGTGGCGCGTCCAGCGGGCCCGGTGCAAGATAGCGGAAGGAGAGACGGACGCCCGACATCCACCTGGAGCTCCATGCACCGAGTCCACGCCCGTTTCGCTCGCCCCCTTCCCGTGCTCGGGCTGTTCGGGATCACCGTCATCGTCGCGACGATCGCGGTCGTCCGCGCGATCTCGGCCGGGACACATCCGGATCTCCTCGCCGACGCGCTGACGCTGGACCTCCTCGTGACCGTTCCGCTCGCGTACTGGTTCCTCGCCGTGCGCGGCGCGGGATGGCCGCGCGTTTCGGTGATTCCCGTCTTCGTGCTCTCCGTGACTGCGACCCGGCTCGTCCCGGGCCTCGATGAGGGTCGCCTCCTCCCATGGCTCGAGTGGGTGGCCGTCCCCGCGGAGCTCCTTCTCCTCACGATCGTCGCGCGGCGGGCGATCGCGATGTCGCGCGCGCTGGCGCGCCACGAGGGAGACGACGCGCTCGAGTCTCTGCGGCGGGCCGCGCTAGAGCTGGTCGAGGCCGAGCGGGCGGCGGAGATCGTCGCCTACGAGACGGCGGTCCTCTGGTATGCCGTGGCGGGCGGCGGCCGCCGGGGCGTGCCCGCGGGCGCCGAGTCCTTCGGCGTCCGCCGGAAGAGCGGATACGGGCCGGTGCTGATCGCGCTCCTGTTCGCGCTGCTCGTCGAGGGGATCGCGGTCCACCTGCTCGTCCGCCACTGGAGCGCCGTCGCGGCCTGGATTCTGACGATCCTGACGGCGTACGCGGTCGTGTGGCTGATCGGTGACTACCGCGCGCTCGGCCGCCGCACGATCGCCCTGACTCCCGGCGAGCTCATCGTCCGCCTTGGCCTGCGCTGGACGGTGCGGGTGCCGCTCGCCCGGATCCGCGCGGTGCGCGAAGCCACTGGCTCGAGTACGCCGCAGGGGCCGGACCATCTGCGCGCCGTGATCCTCGGCCCCGAGCGGCAAATCGTGGAGCTCGACACTCCTCTCGAGGCGACCGGGTTCTACGGCATTCGCCGGCGCGTCCGGTCGATCGGTCTCTCGGTGGACGAGCCCGCCTTGTTCCTTCAGGCCCTCGGGCGCCGTCTGATGACGACCGACTGACCGGGATCGTTCCCTGCCGGCGCGCTATACTTCCATCATGGCCATCATCGACGAGGAGCTCTTCGTGCGCTGCGAGCGCTGCGGGTCCGAGGTCGCCACGGGCATCCGGCGCACGGAGGACGGGCTGTCCGAGCGGCCGCCCGGGCTCCGGCGCATCCGCTGCCACCGCTGCGGCAAGGTCGGGGAATACGGCAACGCGGCGTACTACCACCGATCGGTGACGGCCGACGCGGCACGGGTGAACCCCTAGCATCCGATTCGATCTCTATCGCCACCGCGCGGAACTGTCGCGCCTCCCGAGTCTCTCGGCGCAGATCCCCTACACCCCTCACACGTTCGACTACGTATGCACCCCCCGCCGTGCCGCAGCCCGGGAACGGGCCTTTTCTAGCAGAATGCGGAGGGGCCTCGCGGTCCGTGGCACATTGGCCGTCGCTGCGCGGCAGAATCCCTTGGCGGGCAAGGGGTTGCGAGAGGATGTGGCGGATGGAACGGCTCTTGCAACCGTTGAGGCGGACAAGAACGAACTGCCTGGCCGGCAAGGAGCACACGATGCGAACTCCCCTTCCTCTCCTCTCCGCGGCGCGCTCGCGACGCGGGATCTCGCTCATCGAGGTCCTCATCGTCATGGTCCTGATCGGGATTCTGGCGACGGTCGCGATCCCGCGGATCGCGGGAACGTCCGACCCCTACGCCGCGGTGGACGAGGCGCGGAAGATCCACGCCGCGATGGCGAACGCGCGTGCGCGTGCCATCGCGACGCAGCGGCAGCAACGATTCGTGCTGGCGAGCGGCGCGGTATGGAAGGTCGAGGAGGAAAGCTCGCCGGGGACGTGGACCGCCACGGCCGACTCCGGCACCTCGAACGCCACCGTCACAATGGGCGGCGCTACGAGCGGGACGCTGGTCTATTATCCGCGCGGCCGCGTTGACGCGCCGCAGTCGATCGACGTGTCCGTGGACGGCCACGAGCAGTCGATCGACGTCCTGGCCAGCGGCCTGGTGCGGTGGTGAACATGCGTCGCGTCCGCTCGAGGCGTGGTTTCACGCTGATCGAGATCGTCGTGGCGATCGTGATGCTGACGTTCGGCGTCCTCGCATCGGCGTCTCTGACCGCGGCACTCATGCGCTCGAACCGCACAGTGACGAATCGCACGCGCGCTGTCGAGACGCTGCGGCTCAAAGTGGAAGACCTGCAGTCGCTGAACTACTCGGAGATCGCCAGCGGAAGCGATACGGCCACGATCGGGGGTATCACGTACAACCGCGCGTGGACGGTCACGGCCAACTCTCCCGCCGCCAACCTCAAGACCGTCACGCTGACCGTGACGTGGGGAGATCGGCAGGGGAACCACACGATCACCAACCAGACGATACGAGCTCAGTAGCGATGGACAGACGCGGCTTCACGCTGATCGAGATGCTGATCGCCATGGTGATCGTCGGAATCATGGGCATCGCCCTGGTCGGGTTCCTGCGGACGCAGCATCAGACGGTCGTTCGGCAGAACTCGGGCGTGCTGGCGACGCAGAATGCGCGCGCGGCTATCGACATGCTGGCCCGCGAGCTGAGGAATGCGGGGTACAGCCCGAGGGGCGCATTGAGCGGCGCGCAGCTGTGGGCGGTCGATGCCGACAGCGTGGCCTGGACAGCGGACATGAACGCCGACGGCGACACACTGGACTCGAGTACGGGATTGTGGGACGAAAGGGTCGTCTACTACGCGTCGGGGACGAATCTGATGCGGGCGTCCGGGGGCGCCGCCGCCGTGGCGGTAACCGACAACCTCGACTCGCTGCGCATCGCGTACTTCGACGGCGAAGGTGTGGCGACGGCGGATCCTCTGATCGTGGAGCAGGTTTCAGTCCGCCTCTTCTACTCGACACCTGACGGGGTGCAGACCGGCGTCATCGAGTCCCAGGTCGCGCTTCGAAACAACATCTATGCGAACTGAGGAAGCCATGAACGATCCGTTTCGCTTCATTCTCGTGCGTCCCCGTAGCGACCGCCGCGGTTTCGCTCTGATCGCCGTTCTCGTCGCGATGGTCGTGCTCGGCCTGATCGGTGGAGCCGCGCTGAACCTGACGGCGGGAGATCAGAAGGTGACGCGTCTCTTCGCCGACGCGAACCAGGCGGATGCGGCCGCGGCGGCGGGTCTCGAACACGCGATCGCGATCTTCCAGACCGACGGGGCGTTCCCGGTCGACTCGACAATCAACGGCTATAGCTACCACGTGACGAAGACGGAGGACCTGTTCGACTACGACGGCGACAGCGTCGCGGACACGGTCTACCTCGCGAGTGACGGGACGTACAACGAGGCGGGGGTTGGCTACATCGTCTACGTCCTGGAGTCGACCGCGACGAAGGGGGTATTCAAGGCCGTTCAGCGAATCCGGGTCTCGAAGCGAACGCTGGACATCGAGGCGCCCGCCGCGCTGACGAGCAACGCCTCCGCCACGCTCCAGGGGAACATCACGATCGACGGGCGGAACCACACAGTCAACGGCACGCTGGACTCGGACAACGGCAATACGGGTGCCTGCGACGAGAACAAGCCGGCCGTCACGATGACCGATTCGTCGAATCTCGTGGATGCCAATGGATCGGTGACCTTGGACGGCCACTCCGATTACGCGTCGGGGGACCCGGAGTATACGAACACGGACGAGGGCATCGTCTACGTGACGCCCGAGGACGTCCTGGGACTGGAGCCTGGCGACCTCGACTCGGCGGCCCAGGATGCGGCCACCTACGTCGCGCCAGACACCCTGTCGGGGCTCGTGTACGTGAACGGTGATTACGGCTCGGGCGCCGCTGGAGGCAACATCGTGAACGGCACGGGGATCCTCATCGTCCACAACCCGCTCTACAACCCGCGCGAGCACGATCCCGCCGATCCTCTCTACGATGCCGCCAAGGTGTCCGATGCGAGGTATGCGCCTGCCAACCTGGGGAACATCAACGGCGGGACATTCCATGGGCTCATCATCGCCGACAGGATCGACAAGATCAACGGCAACATCGACGTCATCGGATCGGTCGTGTCTCTATCGGAGATCGACGTGACGATCGTCGGAGCGGGAACAGCGAGGGTCCTCTACTCGTGCTCGGCCTTGACCCAGGCCGCGAACTCCTCGCCTCTGCCTCCTGCGCGCCTGGCCTGGTCGTCCGACTGATCGACCCTGGGGCGGCCCATCCGCGCCTCGGCATGCCGAGCTACCGCTCGACCGCCGCATTCATACGAAACTCATTCTTGACCGTCACCGGAGGCGCCGCGAGCTTACAATGCTACGCGTCTGGAGAAGTGACGATGAAGACTGCCCTTCCACGCTCCACCTGCCGCTCGATGCACGGCGTCACGCTCATCGAGATCCTGATCGTCATGGTCTTGGTGGCCATCCTGGCCGCGGTCGCGATTCCGCGCGTGGCGGGAACCTCGGATCCCTACGAGGCCGTGGAGGAGGCGCGCCGGATCCACGCCGCGATGGCGAAGGCTCGCGCGACCGCGATCGCCGAGCAGCGCTCTCACCGCTTCGTCCTCTCCTCCGGTGGGGCCTGGCAGGTCGACGTCGAGGCCTCTCCCGGCACCTGGACGGCGACGGGGGACTCGGCCACCGCCTCGGGTACGGTGACAATGGACGGCGGGTCTAGCGGGACGGTCACATTCTACCCGCGCGGTCGCGTGGACGACACGCACACGATCTCGGTGAACGTCGACGGCCACGTGCAGACGCTGCGGATCTTCGCCAGCGGGCTCGTCCGGTGGCGCGTATGAACCGGCCGCTGGGCTCCGCGCGTGGCTTCACGCTGGTCGAGGCGCTGGTCGCCATCGTGATCCTGGTCGTGGGCGTCCTGGGGGCGGCGTCGCTGACAGCGGCGCTCATGCAATCGAACCGTGACGCAACGGACCGGACGCGGGCCCTCGAGCTCTTGCGTCACAAGGTCGAGCAGATCCAGTCGCAGGGGTATTACCAGGTGGTCACGGGGGGCGACACCCGATCGGTTGGCGGCGTGACGTTCACGAGGTCGTGGACGGTGACGCTCGACAGCCCCATCGCCGGCCTGCGAGATGTTCAGGTGAACGTCGCGTGGACGGATCAGGACGGCGCCCACACGGTCCGGACACGGACCCTGAAGGGACTCTGACGATGGGTGGTGAGAAGGGTCTGACGCTGGTGGAGTTGATGGTGACGCTGGTCATCGTCGCGATCATGGGACTCGCCATGGTCGGGTTCCTGCGGTCCCAGCATCAGACGGTGTCGCGCCAGAACGACGGCGTCCTGGCCACGCAGAACGCGCGCGCCGCGGTCGACATGCTGGCCCGCGAGCTGCGGAACGCGGGCTACGATCCACGCGCCGGTGGCGACGCCGCACTGACCGCCATGGAGGCCGACAGCGTTGCATGGACCGCCGACCTCGACGAGGACGAAGGGGTGACGAGCTTCGATCCGGTCGCGGACACGTACGAGGAGGTCGCCTACTGGCACGACGCCGGCACGAACACGCTGGTCCGGTGGGCGATGCCGAGCCTGGGAGGGGCAGGTGAGCCGGTCAGCGATGGCGTGGACTCGCTCCGACTGACGTATCTCGACCGGACCGGAGCGGTCACCGCCGACTCCTCGCTCGTCGAGCTGATCCTCATCCGGCTCTGGTACTCGACCCCGGACGGCGTCCAGGCTGGCGCGATCGAGTCTCAGGTCGCGCTAAGGAACAACATCTACGCGAGGTGAGGTTGCAATGACGGACCGTGGGAGATTCCGTTTCTCGAGCGATGGGTTCGCGGTCGTCGCGGTGCTGATCGTGGTGGTTGTGCTCGGCTTGATCGGCGGCGCGGCGCTGTCGCTGACGACCGGCGACGCTCGCGTCACCCAGCTCTTCTCCCGCAGCAGCGAGGTCGACGCAGCCGCGACCGCGGGTCTCGAGTACGGTGCGGCGCAGTTCGAGGGCGTGGGTCCCGGCGGCTTCCCGGTGAACGGTTCGATCAATGGCTACAACTACGACGTGAATATCTGGGCGGACACGTTCGACTACAACGGCGACTCGGTCCGCGACACCGTCTACCTCGCCGACGACGGCACGTTCAACGAGGACGGAAATGGGCGGAACGTCTACGTGCTGGAGTCGGTTTCCACCCGGGGATCGTACCGGGCCGTCCAGCGGATGCGGGTCGCGCGCCTGACGCTGACTCCGGCGGTACCGCACGGGGCGCTGTCGTCGAACTCGTCGATCCAGCTCACCGGGGACATCATCGTCGACGGCCGCAACCACACGATCGCCGGTGCGATCATCGACTCGGTCGACACCAGTTACAACAAGGTGTGCGACGAGAACAAGCCGGCCATCATGCTGACCGACATGGCCGATACGACCGACGTCAAGAACGCGAAGAAGGAGAGCGGCCCCACGCGGCGCGGGAACGAGACGTTCGAGCCCACGGAGTACGTGGAAAAGGACTCGACGATCGTCTACGTCACTCCCGAACAGATCCTAGGCCTCGACCAGGGCGATCTCGAACTCATCATCCAGGATTCGGACGCTTACGTGCTTCCCGATTCCATCGTGGGCCTCGTCTACGTCGACGGGGACTATGGCTCGAAGGCGATCGACGGGACGAACCACATCAACGGCACGGGGATGCTGGTCGTGCACAACCCGCTCTACGACCCGCGCGAGCACGACCCGGATCACCCCATGTACAACCCCTCGCGCGTGTCGGACCCGGCGTACGCTCCGGCCAACCTCGGGAACATCAACGGCGGCACGTTCCACGGGATCATCATCGCCGACAAGATCGACAAGATCGACGGCAACCTGACCGTTCTGGGCGCGATCATCGCACTGAGCAACGTGGACGCCACCAAGGTGGGCGCCGGCACGGCGAACATCCTCTACAGCTGCCAGGCGATTCAGGCCGCGGGGAGCTCCCTCCTGCCGGCGATCCGCCTCAGCTGGAAGGCCGAATAGCGCTCCTCCGGTCGA
>DASRVB010000205.1:0-21518 GCA_035687725.1 Gemmatimonadota bacterium | reverse complement strand
TGCGGTAGCGCTGCTCGTCGAGTGTCCGATCGAACCCGATGTCGATACCCTCGACGATCGCCGGAGAGAGGCTGTCCGAGCGCGCGATCGCAGCCGAGGAGTCGATGCGCGCGATCGCCAGGCTATCGTCGAACAGCGTTGCGACGTGCCGTTCCGCCGCGCGAGCCAGCTCACGGCGCGCCGCTCGGATCTTATCCTCCTCGGCGTGCACGTTGTCCATCAGCGTCTCGAGGTTCATCTCGCGATCGCTGCGCATGCCGGCCAGCTCGGCGGCGCGCTCGATCTTCGTGCCGACCCCTTCGAGCACGAGTTTCTGCTGGACGAACGCGAGGCGCTCGTACTCGCCCAGATTCGAGACGTTGCGATTGTGGATCGTGCCGTGCCAGAGCGTGAGCACGGCGTCTTCGCCCCCTGTCGTGTAGTCCATGCGCCCGGAGTCCGCGAGGATCGTGCGCTGGATCTGCAGATCGGTGGTGTCGAAGATCCGTACCCCGTACATCATATTGGTGGTACGATCGATGCGGTCAGGGAGGATCCGATACTCTCCCAAACCGGTCGGATCGACGATTCGTTTCTCCTGTAGCACCACCGTCGGCTTGGCCCGCTGGATCTCCATCATCAGCTGGCTGAGCCGATGGTTGCTTTCGGGGAGCACGTTGTCGTTGAACCAGAAGGTAACGAGGGTGAGCGCCAGGGCGGCGCCCACGGTGGGAGCCAGAAGCTGGTGGAACCCGACCCCGTTGGCCTGAATGGCGGTGATCTCGTTGTCGCCGGCGAGGCGGCCGAAAGCCGCCATCGTGGCCACCAGCACGGCCATCGGGATCGTAATCGCCACCGACAGCGGTATCGACAGCACGAACACCTGCACGATGATGTCGGCGCCGAGCCCCTTGCCGGCCAGGTTCTGGAACTGCCGCGCCACCTGGTTCATCAGCATGATGAACGTGAAGACGGTCAGGGCGAAGACGAAGGGCCCGAAGTGCTCGCGAAGTGCGTACGTGGAGAGGGTCCGCGCGCTGAACAGCTCCCGCCAGCGGCTCATCGCGAGGAGCTCGGCGGCGGGGGCCCGATCCCGGAGGCCCTCACGGCTTGCCTCCGAGGGGGTGAAACCTATATTCAGGCACTCTCTGCCAGTTCTCCTATCCCATATCAGGAGCGAGGGTTACGGTACTTCCAGGTCGGTAAATCGCAGGCCAAGCTAACCCCCGTTCGGGACCGTCACAAGCGGACCCCGAGGTTCCCTTTTACCCCGGAATGAACCGAACCGCTCCCGCTCCCCCCTGCCGTCCTGGTCTGCTCGTGGCGCTCGCCGCCGCGGCGCTCGCGCTGGCCGCGCCGGCCGGCGCGCAGGAGATCGTGCACCCCCGGACGCCATCCGTCTCGTTCCGACCCACGCCGCTGGCCAGCGAGCTGGCGACGCTCCCCGAAGCGCCCAGCGTGTGGTTCGATCCGCGGCTCGGGATCGTGACCGACTCCAGCCGCCGCTTCGCGGAGGTCACCGGCGAGCGTCTCCCGGTCGTCGACGGGGAGGATCTGCGGCAGTTCCTGTCCGAGGAGCGGGATCGGCGCCGCTCGCGCCTCTGGACGGCGACGATCGCCGAGCGGCTGTCTGGCAGGGAGCGCGAAGCGCAGGGCCTCATTCCGGAGCTCGAGAACCCGCTCAAGGTTCCCGCGCCCCTGGCGCGCGTGTTCGGCGAGGGCTCGGACTTCGACGTGCAGGGGAAGCTCCATCTGAGTGCGCTCGGCTCCCGCGCGACCCAGAACCCGGACCTGCGTTCCGAGCTCCTGCGCCAGGTCGTGGGCGGCTTCGACCTCGATCTCGACGAGATCCTGGACCTGCGGATCCTGGGCACGGTAGGCACCAAGCTCGACGTGGCCGTCGATTTCAACTCCACGCGCGAGCTCGAGTCCAAGCAGCTCATCACCGCGACCTACACCGGCACCGAAGACGAGATCGTCAAGAAGGTCGAGGCCGGTGACATCCGCGTCCTTCTGCCACCGTCGCGGTTCCTCGGCACCAGCGTGGCCCGCGGGACGTTCGGCGCGCAGGCGGTGGCGCAGCTCGGACCGGTGGACCTGCGCTTCCTGGGCTCGCGCAAGGAGGGCCAGTCCTCCGTGCGCACGCTCTCGATCGCGCCGCAGGGGGAAGGGATCGAGCAGGAAGTCACGCTCGACATCAAGGATACGCAGTTCCTCGACGACCGGTTCTTCCTCCTGTTCCATCCCGACTCGCTGGCCTCGCAGCGACTGGAATACCCGAACCTGGGCACGCGGCTCGCCAATGCCCCGTCGACGCCGACACCCGGCACGCTGAACGTCTGGCTCGACGACGGGAACGTGACCAACAACCGCGAGAACGCGTCCAAGCCGGGCGTGGCGCGGGTCGATCCCACCCATCCGGACACGCTGCCGGATCAAGCGCACAACGGGTTCTTCGATCTGCTCGTCGAGGGCGACGATTATGTCGTGACCGATCAGATCATCATCCAGCTCAAGCGGCAGCTCGACGACACCGAGGTGCTGGCGGTCTCGTACACGACGCAGGGCGGCATCCAGGTCGGATCCGAGCAGGGCGCGAGCGAGCTCGACCTCAAGCTCATCAAGCCGATCAACCCGGACACGCTGGACTTCACCTGGCACTACACACTGCGGAACGTCTACTCGTTGCGCGAGCCCGAGATCCAGGTGAGCTCGCTGGACCTGACGATCTACCGCGGGAACCGGGACCTCAAGCAGACCTTCGAGGCGATCGGCGGGCAGTCGCGAAAGTACGTGGAGATCTTCGGCGTCAGCGATGCGAACAGCCGCGTCAAGGTGCCGCGGATCCTGAGGGACCCCTTCGGCGGGTCGGACTACCTGGTCTTCCCGTCCGTGCGGCCCTTCTTCGAGCCGGTCGACGAGTCGGGGACGGTGATCCCGCTCGAGCGCCCGAACCGCAATCTCTACTTCAATGCCGACGGCAGCCGGACGGCCCTCGAGGACCAGGTCTACTTCGTCGAGGCGACGTACCTCTCGCAGGGCGGAATCACCGGCGAGGTGGAGCTGGGAGCGGCGAACATCATCGAGGGCTCGGAAGACATCACGATGGGCGGCGAAGCGCTCGTCCGCGGCACCGACTACCAGATCTTCTACGACTTCGGACGTGTGGTTTTCAACGATCCGGCCGGGCTCGCCGAGCGGCATCCGAACCAGTCGATCGACATCGCCTTCGAGGTGGCTCCGCTGTTCAATCTTGCGCCCACCGCGCTGTGGGGCGCCTCGGGCACGTGGTCGCTGGGCGAGAACACTGCGATCAACTCGACCGTCGTGATGCAGAACCAGGAGAGCCTCGCCAACCGTCCGATCCTCGGCTCGGAGCCGACCCGCACGTTGATCGGCACCGTGGACGGGACCTGGGCCCGCGAGACGCCGTTCCTCACCCGCTGGCTGGACGCGCTGCCCGGACTCGAGACCGACGAGCCCTCCACGCTCTCGATCCGCGGCGAGCTCGCCTGGAGCCAGCCCAATCCGAACACGCTGGGCGAGGTGTTCCTGAACGACTTCGAGAACATCGACGTCGCCAAGCGGCTGAGCCTGTTTTTCCGCGCCTGGAGCCTGGGCTCGCTGCCGTCGCAGACGGAATTCGACCTTCTCTCGGTGGCCGACGCGAGCTGGTTCACGTTCGCCGCGCAGGCCGGAGAGATCACTCCCGGAAGCCGGGGGATCGACCAGGGAGACAACCTGTTCGTCGTGCGCCTCGAGCCCGAAGGGGACACGCCCCTGGACATGGCCGCGTCGTGGCGCTCCATCCAGAGCGTGATCTCGACCACGGGCGAGGACCTGACGCGGCAGGAGTTCATCGAGTTCTTCGCGCGCGGCGGCGTGGGAACGATCGTCGTCGACCTGGGAACGATCGACGAGGATCGCGTACGCCGCGACGAGGAGGGAATCCCGGTGGGAGTCGGCGTGCTGGACACGGAGGAGTCGAATCCCGACACGCGCGACAACTCGCTCGACGTGGGCGAGGACACCGGCATCGACGGCGTATCGGGAGACGACGCGCAGGAGGTGCCCGGCGACGACGGCAACGACGACTTCGATGAGCGATTCGGCCCGGACAACTTCCCGGTCAACCCCAACGGGACCGAGAACAACAACGTCCTCGACACCGAAGACGACAACTTCAACGGGCTGCTCGACCGGAACGAGGACGCGCTGCGCTGGATCGTGGACCTCTCGGACCCGCGCTACGAGGTACCGGGGAGCCGCAACCCGCTTACCGGCTTCCGCCAGTTCCGCCTGCCGCTCGTGACGCCCGACCTGACGCTGGGAACTCCCGACCTGCGCAACGTGCGCGCGATTCGTCTGACGTTCTCGGGTGTCGAGCGGATCACCGAGTTCGAGCTGGCCCGGCTGGAGATCGTGGGGAGCACGTTCCTCAAGCGAGGGATCGTGGCCGCCGACGGCACCCCGCTGGCCGGGGAGGACACCGACAGCCTGCAGATCGCCTCGATCAACGACGTGGAGAATCCCGATTACGAGAGCCCGCCGGGGGTCGTCGCGCAGCAGGACCGGGCCGATCAGGTAGCCGGCATCCAGGGCGTGGTTCTCGAGCAGTCGCTGGAGTTCAACTACCGGGGTCTGCCGCCGGGCGCGCGCGGCACGATCTTCCGGCCGCTCTTCGATCGCGAGTCGTACATCGACTACGACCGCATGCGGATCTGGGTGCAGGGCCGCCCCACCGACACCGGACAGCAGCCCGACTTCTTCGTGACCTTCGGGCTGGACACCCTGAACGTCTACGAGTACGCGGCGCCGCTCCGGGAGGAAGAGTGGGAGGAGCACCTCATCGACTTCAGCGTGTTCACCGATCTGAAGGAAGCCCTGCTCGACAGCCTCGACGAGGCGGGCGCGTCGACCGGAACGCGGATCAGCGAAGACGGACGCTATCGGGTGCGGATCGAGACCACCGACACGCCGCCTCCGACGCTGACCGAAGTGAGCCAGCTGACGATCGGGGTCGACAACACGACCGACGGACCCGTGACGGGGACGTTCTGGGTCGACGAGTGGCGGTTGACTGAGCCGCTGCGCGAAGGAGGAGCCGCGCGCTACGTCACCGCCCGCGCCTCGATGGCCGACTTCGCGGACATCCAGCTCACCTACGAGGGTCGGAACGCACGGTACCGGAACCTGACCAGCGCCATCAACAACTTCACCAGCAACTCGCTCGACCTCAGCGCCCGGTTCGCGCTCGAGAAGTTCCTGCCGGAATCCTGGGGCCTGGGACTGCCGCTGACCGTCGATCACTTCGGCCGCGACGCCGCGCCGCTCTATCGTGTGGGCTCCGACATCCTCCTGGACGAGGACGCCGAGCGCGAGGCGCAGGCCAGGACCTCGGAGCACACGATCGTCACGCTGCGCGCATTCCGCGCGCGGCAGTCGTCCAATCCGCTCGTGGCCGCGACCCTCGACCGGCTGGAAGGCCAGCTCACCTGGCGCGGCGAGGCATCGGGGTCGGTCGACCAGGACACCGACCGCGGGCAATGGGAGTCGCTGATCAGCTATCGGAACGGCTTCCGCAAGCGCGGCTTGCCGCTGGGGCTGGGGTGGCTGGCTTCGATACCCTGGCCGGCCGCCATTCGCTCGAGCGACGCGCTCCAGCGCCTCGCGGGCGCGGACCTGAACCTCCTGCCCACCAACGTGACGCTGACCGGTCGGGCGATGTTCGATCAGCGCGACCTCGAGAAGCGGATCGCGGAGGGCAGGGACTTCACCGCCGACACGACCCGAAACCTGCGCGGCGACGCCCAGATCGCGTTCCAGCCGTTCCAGTCCATGCGCACCTCCATCGGCTTGAGTCAGATGCGCGATCTGGCGTTCCCCGAGACCGTGGTCGATCGCGGGGCGCTGGGCGTCGACGCGATGCGGAGCCAGCGATTCTCGTTCGACTGGGCGCCGCCCATCGCCTCGTGGCTCTCGCCGCGCTGGTCGTACACCAGCGACTACGCGCGCAACCACACCCGCGAGACGAGCCGCAGCCTGGACAGCCTCGACCTGCGGGACTTCTCCGTGACCACGAACCGGACGCTGACCGTGGACCTGGAGCTCGTCGATCTCCTCGAGACGTTCACGGGCGGCGGCGATTCCCTGCGGACCGCGTCGTGGTGGAAGCAATTGTTCCAGCCGATCCGCTTCGATCGCCAGCGCCAGGAGAGCGCCTCCTACGTTCAGGAGGAGATCGACCCCGGTTTCGGTTTCACGCTCGGGTTCGGCGGGCTGGCCGACGACGGTCGCGAGGCCCCCCAGAACCTGGCCACCAACGAATCGTGGAGCCTGTCGACCGGTTTGGTCCCCTTCGAAGGGATGCAGTTGCGCGCGGCGTATCAGGAGCGCGAGACCGCGCGGCAGTACTTCTCCGGCACCAACTCGAGCTCCGCGCGCACCTGGCCGGACGTCCAGCTTCGCTGGTCGCGGAGCGCCTTCCCCGGTTTCCTCGCGCGCTTCCTGAGGAGCGCGACCCTTTCCAGCGACTTCCGGCGCGAGAAGCTCGAGTCGGGCGCCAACGAACTCCCGCTGTCCGACACCGACAAGCGCGTGTGGGATCCGGTGGTCGGGATCACGATGACGTGGGGAAACGGCATGTCGACCGACTTCCGAGCTACGACCAGCAACGATGTCGAGA
Organism: Gemmatimonadota bacterium; assembly: GCA_035687725.1. Classification (GTDB taxonomy): domain Bacteria; phylum Gemmatimonadota; class Gemmatimonadetes; order JACCXV01; family JAHWKZ01; genus JAICNR01. The sequence goes on along the minus strand of DASRVB010000205.1, from coordinate 14,854 downwards.
CCAGCATCCGCGGCGGAGCGATCGACAGCCGGCGCGAGCAGGACGCCACCGACCTGAGCGCCACCATCGACTATTCAATCATGCCGGGGACGAAGCTGTACATTCCGTTCCCGACCCTCTGGGGCGTCGAGCTCAAGCAGCCGCTCCGAACGTCGCTGACGATCGCCCGCCGGTACCGCGAGAGCACGACCGCGCTCCCCGGCCAGGTCGGGGGCGCGCTCAACCTCGAAACGGCCACGACCGAAGCCCGGCCGTCCGTTTCGTACGAGTTCGGGCGGATGGTGATGGGGTTCGCGTTCAGTTATCTGCAGAGGGATGACAGGAAGCGGGATGTCAAAGACACGACGACGAGCATGGAAGCATACCTCGACTTCCTGTTTTAGGTCGGGCCGCTGAACATGGCCCATCTGCGGCGTTGCGCTCCTCGCGTCTTCCTGCGGCGTACCTTTCAGTACGCCTCGGAATCCACTCGTCGCGCGCCTTGCATCTGGACCATTTTGATCCGCCTCGCCTGAGCCGAGAGCTTTCTTGACCCTCACCCCGATTTCCCGACGGTGACCCCACCCCGACACGTCTTCGCGCGCGTCTCGTTCCTCGCGATCCCCGCGCTCACGCTCGCCGCGGCGTGCGGGGAGGAGCCGGCGCCGGGGAGGGGGGCGTTCGACGCGGGGCTGGCGGACAGCCTGGTCGCGAGGCAGGTGGCGTTCGGTCCTCGAGTGCCGGGCAGCGAGGCGCACGCAGCCGCGCTGGAGTGGATGACCGCGTACCTGCGGGAGCGCGCGGACACGGTCGAGCAGATGCCATTCACCCACGTGACCGCGCATGGCGACACCCTCCGGCTGGCGAACGTCTGGGCGCGCTTCCAGCCGGCCGCGACCCAGCGGATCCTGCTGACGGCGCACTGGGACTCGCGACCTGTGTCCGAGCGAGCCGCCGATCCCTTCGCCCGGGCGGATCCCCTGCCGGGCGCCAACGACGGCGCCTCCGGCGTGGCGGTCCTTCTCGCCCTGGCCGACGAGCTCGCAGAGATGCCGCCGGCCGTCGGGGTCGACATCCTGCTGACCGACGGCGAGGACTGGGGGCACGATCCGGAGAGCTTCGCCACCGAGGTCGAGGACATGCTGCTCGGCGCACGCCACTTCGCCTCCACGCACTCCGACTACCGGCCACTGTTCGGGATCCTCCTCGACATGGTGGGCGAGCGGGATGCGCGCTTCACCCAGGAGCAGAACAGTCTCGCGCTGGCCCCCGAGGTCGTCCGCCGGGTGTGGGACATGGCCGAGGATCTGGGGTACGGCGAGTTCTTCCCGGAGCGGATCGGACCGGCGGTCAACGACGACCACGTGGTCCTGAACGAGGCGGGAATCCGGACGATCGACATCATCGACTTCGATTACCCGTACTGGCATACACCCGAGGACACGCCCGACAAGGTCGACGCGGAGACGCTGGGCGCGGTCGGCGATGTGCTGCTGGCGCTGATCCGGCGCCTGGGCGGTCAGACCTAGCGTGGCCCGGTCCCGCGCGCTCGGCTTGGCGAACGCCGTGGGCCGGGGCCTCGCGCGGATCGGCATCCGGGCCTCGCTCGAGGAGGAAGGCCTCCTGCGCGCCGCCCGGCGCTACACGCGGCTGTCCGACTTCGGCGACGAGGAGTTCCGCGAGCCGCTCCGGCGGCTGCTGTCAGCGCACGAGAACGAAGGCAGGCTCTCACCGACGGGCCGCGCGCTTCGGCGCCTCAGCTTCGTCGACATGCTCGTGAGCCGCCTCCGCGTGCAACGCCAGATCGCCCGCGACCCGAAGCTCCTCGACGAGCCCCCCACGAGCCCACTCGTCGTCACCGGACTTCCGCGCACCGGCACGACGCTCCTCCAAAGGCTCCTCTCGCTCGATCCGGACGCGCGCCCCCTCCGAGCCTGGGAGGCGATGTGGCCGGCGCCGGTCTCGCGCACCCGGGGCGGCCAGGACCCCCGGATCCGCCATGCGCGGCGGCTCGTATGGCTGACGCGGCGATTCCTGCCGGGGATCGACGCCGTCCACCCCCTCGACCCCGAAGGCCCCGAGGAGTGCACGCGACTCCTCGAGAGCTCCTTCCGCTGGGACTTCTTCGCGATCGAGAGCCGTCTGCCCGGCTACGCGGCGTGGATGCGGGAGCAGGGGCCTGACTTCATGCTGCCCGCGTACCGTTGGTACGCGACGCAGCTGCAGGTCCTCCAGGCAGGCGAGGGGCCCGCCGGGCGGTGGGTCCTCAAGTCGCCGGCGCATGTCGGGAACCTGCGCAGCCTGCTCGAGGTCCTGCCGGAGGCCCGCGTCGTCGTCACCGTCCGCGATCCCCGCGAGACCGTAGCCTCGGCATGCAGCCTGTTCGGAATCCTCCACGGGACGACCGCCGACGACCCGCGAACGGCCCGGATCGGTCCGGGCGTGGCGGAGTCTTTGGCGTCCGCGCTGACCCGGGGGCTCGAAACCGCCGCCCTGGAGCCCGAGCGTATCCGCGTCGTCCGCTACGAGGACCTGACCGGCGATCCCCTGGGGACGCTGGCCGGCATCCATGCCGGCTTCGGCATCCCGTTCCCGGCGGAGTTGGAAGGATCGGCGCGCGGATGGCTCGCGGCGAACCCTCAGGGCGGACACGGGGTCCACGCCTACGACCTTGAGAGCTACGGACTGGACGAGGAGACGGTCCTCCGCCTCTTCGAGGGAGCGGAGCTGGCGATGAGCCGGATCGGCCTGTCGAGACGGAAGTAGTTGTAGGTCCATCGCGACAGGACGATCAGGCGGTTGCGGAATCCGATCAGGAAGTAGAGGTGGATCACGAGCCAGGCGATCCACCCGATGAACCCTTTGAGTCGCAGCGGCCCCACGGCAGCCACCCCCGCGCTCCTTCCGATCGTAGCCATCACGCCCTTGTCGCGGTAGCGGAAAGGCTCGAGCGCGCGCCCTTCGACGGCGCGCAGAATCTGCGCGGCGACGTGACGGCCGGCCTGCATCGCCTGCGGGGCCATCATGGCCAGCGGCTTCCCGTCTTCGAGCATCGCCGCCGCGTCCCCGATCGCGAACACGCGTTCCTGCCCGCGGACCCGCAGGTTCTCATCGACCTCGATCCGGCCCTGACGCGTGCGGGGAAGCGGCGGTTCGGTCGCGGGCGCGATCGGGCGGACACCCGCCGCCCAGATCAGGGTGCGCGCCGAGACCACTCCGCCGTCGGCGAGGAGCACGGCGCCGTCGCCCTCGACGCCGGTGACGCGCGTGCCGAGCCGCACCTCGACGCCTCTGCGCTCGAGAGCTCTCTTCGTGTACTCGCCGAGCGCGGCCGGGAATTCGAACAGCAGCCGGTCCAGCGCTTCGACCAGGATCACGCGCGAGCTGCCGACGTCGAGATCGGGAAAGTCAGCGGGGAGCACCAATCGAAAGAGCTCGCACAGAGCGCCCGCGTACTCGACCCCGGTCGGCCCTCCGCCGACGACGAGGAACGTCAGCCAGCTTCGTCGCGCCAAGGGATCGGGCTCGAGGAGCGCGGCCTCGAAGCTGTCGAGGACATGGTTCCGCAACGCCATCCCATCGGGCAGATCCTTCAGTCCGAAGGAGGCCTGCTCCACCGACTCGATCCCGTAGAAGTTGGTCTCCGCGCCGGTCGCGATGACGAGCCAGTCGTACTCGAACGCGTGCCCGCCCACGGTGACGGCGCGGCGTGCCGCGAGGTCGATCTCCGCGACCTCGGCCCGCCGGACCCGCACGTTCTTCCGGCGCCGCAGGATGTGTCGCAGCGGGAATGAGATCTCGCTGGGGTTGAGGAGCGAGCTCGCCACCTGGTAGAGGAGCGGCGTGAAGAGGTGGTAGTTGTTGCGGTCGACGAGCAGCACGTCGACCTGCTTCCGCGCGAGCTTGCGGGCGCACTGCAGTCCGCCGAAGCCCCCGCCGAGCACGAGAACGCGCGGGCGCGGCGTGGTCACCGGCGGTCCTCCGCGGCCGCGAGCAGCCGATCGAGCTTCCGCCGCGGGCCGCTGAGCGAGCGCGCGTGGCGCGACAGGCCCTGCCAGGGGTCCTTCTTCCGAAGACGGGACGCGACGTTGCGCGTGTTCCATTTGCCTCCGGTCAGTCCGGGGTCGGACAGCTCGCGCCACGCGATCGGCACCGCCACCGGCGCGCCCGCTCGAGCCCGCACGGCATAGGGCGGAACCGCCGTCTGGGCATAGGAGTTCCGCATGACGTCGAGGAAGAGCCGCCCACGGCGTTTGTTCTTCCTGGCCTCGGTCGTCAGGCGATCCCGATGGCGCGCGGCAAGCACCTCGGCCGCGTCCCGCGCGAAGACGCGCACGGCGTCGAAGTCTGCGCGCCGGTCGAGCGGCACGAGCAGGTGCATCCCGCGTCCCCCCGTCGTCATGGGGAAGGGGGCGAGCCCCAGCTCCCCGAGGAGCTCGCGGAGCGCGCCCGCCGCGAAGCGGACGGCGTCGAAGTCCTCGCCGGGCGGATCGAGATCGAAGATCAGCCGGTCGGGATGGTGGAGCCGGTCGGCCCTGGAGAGCCAGACGTGGGGCGTGATGCAGTTCTGGTTGGCGAGGTAGACGAGCGTGGCAGCGTCGTCGCAGATCGCGTGCTCGACCGTCCCGCCCTTCTTTTCCACCGTGACCCGGCGGATCCAGTCGGGAAAGTAGTCGGGGGCGTCCTTCTGAAAGAACCCTTCCCCTCCGATCCCCTCGGGGAAGCGCTGCATCGACACGGGGCGGCCCTTCATGTGGGGAACCATGCGCGCCGCCACGCGCCGGTAGTGCTCGATAAGATCCCCCTTCGTCACCCCGACGTCGGGGAACAGAACCTTGTCGAGGCTCGAGAGTGACAGGGTGCGACGGCCCACGCGGAGCTTCTCCGCGCCGCTCACCTGCCGCCGCCCGGCTGTCGGCACTTCGTCGCTGCGTCCTCGCCCCACCGCCCCTCCTCCCGCGAGGTTCCCGTCGGCACGGGAATTGTAGCGCGGTCCCCACGATGGCGCTTCCCGCGATCGACGGCTGGACGCCGCGCGAGCGGAGGACGGCTGCCCTGCTGGCCGTGGTCTGGATCGCGGGCGCGGTCTCGGGGTGGACCGGTCTCGATCGGTCGCTCGCCGCCGCCGCCGAGCGGCTTCTCCACCCGCCGCGGCCGTCCGTCGCCGAGCTGGCGGCGCGCGTGGGACCCGGCGATCCGCGGCCCGGATGGTACGCGGCGGCGCTCGCCCTGCGTGCGGAGGAGGAGCTCGCCGGATCGGGACCGGGAACGATCGATCCCAACACCGCGGGGCGCGCCGAATGGGACCGCCTGCCGGGGATCGGACCCGTGACCGCGATCGGGATCGTCGAGCATCGGGCGACCCACGGCCCCTTCCGGGGCCCCGACGACCTGCTCGAAGTGCGCGGCATCGGACCGAGAACGCTGGAAAAGCTCCAGCCGTTCCTTGCCTGGGAGCCCGCCCGCGCGCGGCCTGGCCCCAAGTATGCAAGCGTGCCCAGAGATACTAGATTGCCAGATCTCAATGCCGTGGACGAAGTTTTTCTGGCTGATCTTCCCGGCTTCGGTCCAAAACTTGCTGAAGCTATCCTCCGCGAGAGGCAAGCACGGGGGATGTTCCGCGACTGGACCGATCTTCTGTCCGTCGACGGCGTGGGCCCTGCGCGGCTCGGCGTCTTGCAGAAAGCGACCCGCTTGAGGGGAACGAGTGCCCCGAGCGAGGGCGGATAACAGGCCGAGAATGGAACAGATGAGTCGATCTTCCAGTGCCAAGAACCTCGATTCCTCTTCGAGCGTGGGCCCGATGAGCCATGAGGCTCCGGTGGAGACGTTGTCGGATCGTTCCGGATCGGGTCTCAACATAGCTGCCATGCTGCTTCAAGAGGGGTTCGTGACCTCCGAGCAGATCGCCAAGGCGCACGCCCGACAGAAGGCCAACGGCCACAAGCTCGGCTACAACCTGATCGAGCTCGGCTTCGTCGAGCCGGCGACGATCACGATGATGCTCGAGCGCCAATTCCGCGTGCGGGGCGTGGATCTGGGCTCGCTCGACGTCGAGCCCGGTGTCCTCAAGCTGATCCCCGTCGAGATCGCAAACAAATACGAGGTCTTTCCGGTCCGGCGCGAGGGCAGCGCGATCGTGCTCGCGATGGGCGATCCCACCGACTGGACGGTCATCGACGACCTCAAGTTCCTGACCGGGTACGAGATCGAGCCGGTGGTCGCCGACGAGTTCTCGATCGTCGAGGCGATCGCGGCGCATTACGGCACCGGCGAGGGCTCGTATCGCCAGCTGATGGAGAACCTCGGCGAGTACGAGATGGAGGTCGTCGAGGAGGCGGACGAGGAAGAGGACTACAGCGTCCTCGCCGCTCAGGTCGAAGCCGCGCCGGTCGTCAAGTTCATCAACTCGCTCCTCGCCGACGCAGTCCAGCGCGGGGCGAGCGACATCCATATCGAACCATACGAGGAGGAGCTCCGGATCCGCTACCGGATCGACGGCGTGCTGCGGGAGATGGTTTCGCCGCCGCTGAGAATGAAGGCGGCGCTGATCTCGCGCGTCAAGATTCTCGCCGACCTCAACATCGCGGAGCGGCGCATTCCGCAGGATGGGCGCATCAAGATGAAGATGGGGCAGCGGGTGATCGACTTCCGCGTCTCGACCCTGCCCACGCTGTTCGGCGAGAAGATCGTGCTCCGGATCCTGGACCGCGGGAACCTCACGCTGGATCTCGACAAGCTGGGCTTCCCCGAGAAGGGGCTCAAGGACTTCCACAAGGCGATCGAGGCGCCCTACGGGATCGTGCTCGTAACGGGGCCGACCGGCTCGGGGAAGACCACGACCCTGTACTCGGCGCTGACCCGGCTCAACCAGCCCGGCGTCAACATCATGACCGCCGAGGATCCGGTCGAATACAACCTGAAGGGAATCAATCAGGTCCAGGTCCAGGAAGAGATCGATATGGGCTTCCCAGAAGCCCTGCGGGCTTTCCTGCGGCAGGACCCGAACATCATCATGGTCGGCGAGATCCGCGACATCGAGACCGGCTCTATCGCGATCAAGGCCGCACTCACCGGGCATCTCGTTCTGTCCACGATCCATACCAACGACGCGCCGTCGACAGTCAACCGCATGATGGACATGGGACTCCAGCCGTTCCTGGTGGCGAGCGCGTTGAACGCGATCGTCGCCCAGCGGCTCGTGCGCCGGATCTGCAGCGAATGCAAGCGCCCGCGGCAGTATTCGCGCGAAGTCCTGGTCGAAGCCGGCCTGTCGGGGAATGACCTGGACGCGATCTTCTTCGAAGGGGAAGGGTGCGCGGCATGCGACGATTCCGGCTACCGCGGCCGCGTCGGCCTGTACGAAGTGATGCCGATCACGAGCGAGCAGCGGCGCCTCATCACCAACCACGCCTCCAACGCCGACATCCGGGACCAGGCCGTGGCGGATGGCATGCTGACGCTCCGGCAGGACGGCCTGACCAAGATGCGCGCCGGGGTCACCACCCTGGACGAAGTTCTTCGCGAATCGAGCAACATGTGAACTCGGGCCGGGAGAGCAGATGAGCGACGCCATCACCCCCATCTCCGACGCGCGGGAAGCCAAGAAGAAGGCGCCTTCCATGCGGGAACTGCTCGAGGAGCTGGTTGCCAAGGAGGGTAGCGACCTTCACCTCACCGTGGGCCAGCTGCCCAAGTTGAGGATCGACGGGGTCCTGCGGGACAGCGAGATGTACACCGACGAGCTCACGCCCAAGGACACCGTCGAGATGGGCTACAGCCTGCTGACCGAGAAACAGAAGCGCGCGTTCGAGGTAGAGGACGAGCTCGATTTCTCGTTCGGCGTGGCGCGTCTGTCGCGTTTCCGCGCGAACATGTTCCGCCAGCGCGGCGCGATCGCGCTCGCCATCCGTCAGATTCCGTTCGAGATCCGCAGCTTCGAGCGGCTCGGCCTGCCGCCGGTGGTGAGCACCTTCGCCGATCGGACGAACGGTCTGGTGCTCGTCACGGGCGCCACCGGTTCGGGCAAGTCGTCCACGCTGGCCGCCTTGATCGACAAGATCAACCGCGAGCGTAAGGTCCACATCCTCACGATCGAGGACCCGATCGAGTTCATCCACGCTCACCAGTCGAGCATGGTCAACCAGCGTGAGGTAGGCTCCGACACCCAGACATTCGCCAACGCGCTCAAGTACGCGCTGCGGCAGGACCCCGACGTCGTGCTGATCGGCGAGATGCGCGACGCCGAGACGATCGCCGCCGCCATCACGATGGCGGAGACCGGCCATCTCGTGTTCGCCACCCTGCACTCCAACTCGGCAGCCGAGACGTTCAACCGCATCGTCGACGTGTTCCCCAGCGACCAGCAGCCGCAGATCCGCACGCAGCTGGCGTCGGTGCTCGAGGGCATCGTGACGCAGCAGCTCCTGCCCAAACGCGGTGGCGGGCGCGCGCTGGCCTCGGAGGTGCTCGTCGTGACCAACGCCGTCCGCGCGCTCGTCCGCGAGGGCAAGACGCATCAGATCTACTCCGCCATGCAGGCCGGCGGATCCCACGGCATGCAGACCATGAATCAGGCACTCCTGCAGCTCTACATGGCGGGTCTCGTGACGCGCGAGGAGGTCTTCTCGTCGAGTGAGGATTCGGTGGAACTGGAGCGCATGGTGAACCAGGCGACCGGTAACAAGTGAGATGAAGAGCTGAGATGCCGATCTATACGTACAAGGCGCGGACGGTAGGAGGAGAGAGCCAGTCGGGCGAGATCACCGCCTCGACCGAGGCCGATGTCGTCGGCCAGCTTCGCCGCCGGCGACTGGTCGTCGTCAGCGTCAAGGAGAAGCCCAAGGATATCAAGTTCTCCATCGGCGGCCGGGTCAAGACGAAGGACCTGGTGCTCTTCACCCGGCAGTTCGCGACGATGATCAATGCCGGACTGCCGCTGGTCCAGTCGCTCGACATCCTCGCCACGCAGCAGCCGAACAAGCGCGCCGCCGAGAAGATCCGCGCGGTGCTGTCGGACGTGGAGTCGGGCTCGACGCTGGCCGATTCGATGCGCCGCCATCGCGATTTCTTCAGCGAGATCTACGTGAACATGGTCGCCGCCGGCGAGGCGGGCGGTATCCTCGACGTGATCCTGCTGCGACTCGCCGAGTACCTGGAGGCCTCCGAGAAGCTACGACGCAAGGTGAAGGGCGCGATGTTCTACCCGGCGACCGTCCTCGGCTTCTCGGGGCTAGCGATCGCGGTCCTACTTATCTTCGTGATTCCGACCTTCGCGGGGTTCTTCGAATCGGCCGGCGTCGCGCTGCCCCTCCCGACCCGGATAGTCATGGGACTCTCGGATTTCCTCATCTCGTGGTGGTGGGCGGTGGCGGCGGTCCTGGCCGGCATCGGCTGGCTGATCCGCGCCTACCGGAAGACGCCGGCCGGGAAGCTGACGACGGACAAGCTCTTGCTCCGGGTTCCGGTCCTCGGCACCGTCCTCCGCAAGGCGGCGATCGCCCGCTTCAGCCGGACGCTCGGCACGCTCATCCAGAGCGGCGTGCCGATCCTCGACGGCCTGGAGATCACGGCGCGAACAGCGGGCAATCGGGTGGTCGAGGACGCGGTCATGAAGAGCCGCGCATCGATCGCCGGCGGCGAGACGATCGCCGAGCCGCTCAAGCGGGGCACGGTGTTCCCGCCCATGGTCGTACAGATGATCAACGTCGGCGAGCAGACCGGCGGCCTGGACGACATGCTCTCCAAGATCGCGGACTTCTACGACGAAGAGGTGGACGCCGCGGTCAGCGCGCTGACCGCGGTCATCGAGCCGGTCATGATCGTGTTCCTGGGGGCGATCGTGGGCGGGATGGTCGTGGCGATGTATCTCCCCATCTTCGACATCATCAAGACGGTGGAGTAGGGGCCGCGGATCGCCGCCGATCTCGGCGCCTGTTCTCCTCGGGCCGCCTGCGACGTACGATCCTGTGCGTCTCGGCGGCCCTCGCCGTTTGGGCACCGATGCTTCACTCTCCACGCAGGAACGTATCGAGGCCCGTTGACGCGCGGCGGGGGATGGGTAACGTGGGGCGAGCAGCGGGAAGATTCAGAGGTGGAGGAGGCCGTGAGCTTGCGCGCCTGGCGCTTCGCCACGCTGGTGCTCGCCTCGCGCGGATCGAGCTTCGGAGCCGCGCACGTGCTCGAGCTCGAGCCCGCATGGGCTATGATGCGGCCCCCTACACCGCGGTCACGAGCACCCTCTATCGCTGGTTCGGGCTCGCGGGGGCGCCGATCCAGCTCGGCGCGATCCTCGCGGCCGCGCTCCTCGCCTACCTCGTTCGCGGACGTCCCGCCTTTCGCTGGACGCTCGCCGGCGCACTCTGCCTCGTGCTATCGCTGCTGCTCTGGGCGGCGGTCGTCCAGCCCGTGAACGTCGCCTGGGGCGAGGCCCTGCGTACCGGCCCCGAGGTCGCCCAGGCCGAGTACATGCGGCTCCGCCGCCGGTGGGAATACGGGCAACTCGCGGCCTTCGCCGCTTGGCTCGTGGGGCTTTGCCTTCTCATCCGCTCGGTCCTCGTCGATACCTCCCGGGGCGGGGCGCTGGAGCGCGCCGCGCGTCTGTCGATCGTGGCCTCTTGCATCCTGGCTGGAATCGCATGCGGCGGGGAGCGCGGCATGACCCCGGGAGACGAAGTCGAGGGGGATGCGGCGGAAGCGGCCGATGGATCTCCGGTACGCGGCGAGTCGATCGACACCCTGGTGATGGAGTCCCGCGGCGCGCTCGCTGAGCGACCGGTGGCGCCGCTCCGGATCGATGGGACATGCCCGTTCGAGTGCTGCACGTACGGCATCTGGACGACGACCGGGAAGACGGTCGTGTACGATCAACCCGATCCGGGATCCGCGCAGCGGACGCTGCCGGCCGGCGCCCGACTCGAAGCCGAAACAGGGTTCGTCGTTCTCACGGAGATCGGCGTGGCGGTCGCGCGCGACTCGGTCCGCATGTATACCGAAGAAGGCGCCGAGCGCATGGCCGCCGCGGGCGACACGCTCTTGGTCCTCGACAACGTGGGCGAAGGGTTCCGCCGCGTCTGGCACGAGGGGTCGGTTCTCCAGACCGACGCCGTCAGTGGCTTCGTCCCCGAAGGAGGCGTCCCGCCGGCAGAGGTCCTCATCGAGCCGCGCCAGGTGTGGTGGGCGCGCGTGAGGACGCCCGACGGGCGCGCGGGCTGGCTCTGGATGGACCGCACGCCGCGCATGGAGGGCGCCGACGCGTGCGGCTAGCATTCAGCCGGCGCGGGCTCGCCGACGTTTAGGACACGGCGGGCGACAGCCGGGCGCGCGCCTCGATCTCTTCGCGGAGGCGTGCGATGCGGTGGAAGAGTTCCGAAAGGCAGGCGGATCGCGGGGTCGAGTTCCGCGCGGCCACGCTGGCCGCAGCCCTCGTCGCCCTGGCCTGCGGATCGAGCGGCGGCATCACCGGGCCACCACCCGGCGACGGCCCCGCGATCCTGTTCGTCGGCAACTCGCTTACCTACTTCAACGACATGCCCGAGATCGTGGCCGCGATCTCGCTCGGCGCCGAGGACGATCCGCCGATGCGGGTCGGCATGATCGCGTTCCCCAACTTCGCCCTCGAGGACCACTGGAACCGGGGCGACGCCCTGGAAGCGATCGACTCGGGGGAGTGGGACATCGTGGTCCTCCAGCAGGGACCCTCGACGCTGCCCGAGAGCCGCGACCATCTCGTCGAATGGGCCGGCCGGTTCGCGGAGCGGATCCGCGCGGCGGGCGGGGAGCCGGCCCTCTACAGCGTCTGGCCGACAGACGGCACCGAGGGCGGCTACGATGCGACGCTCGCCTCGTACGCGGCGGCGGCCGAGGCGGTGGACGGACTTCTCATCCCGGCCGGCGAAGCATGGCGCGCCGCGAGAGCGCGCGACTCCACGCTGGACTTCACGCTGTTCGACGGCTTCCATCCGAACCTCCTGGGCTCGGTGGTCGTCGCCTACGCTGTCTGGCACGCGATCGGTGGCCGCACGCCGGTCGGGCTTCCCTCCGAGATCGAGAGCCCGGAGCTCGATCGGATCACGATGCCGTCCGGCCTCGCGGCGCTGGTCCAGCAGGCGGTGGTCGAGGCGCAGGCCGCGCACGGCCGCCCCTGACGGGCTATCTTTTCCCGCCGAATCACGACCCGGAATCGTCGTCGCGACGAACCGTTCCGCATCATCGCGTACCCCTCTCTGGAGGCTCGATGGGACACTCTCCTTGGCTCCGGGGCTTGGCCCCCCTCGTCGGCGTTCTCCTCTGGAGCTCCTCGGCGTGCGCCCGCCAGAGCGCGCAGGTCGAGGCCTCGCAGACAGAAGCGGTGGAAGAGGCCGCCGCGACGATCACGCCCGAGGACATGGGCACCGCGATCGCGACGATCGCCGACGACTCGATGGGTGGGCGCGACACGCCGAGCGCGGGGCTCGACGAGAGCGCGCAGTGGATCGCCGACCAGTACGCGGCGTACGGCCTCGCGCCCGCGGGCGACGACGGCACGTTCTTCCAGCGCTACGCCTTCCCGTTGCGTGCGCTAGACACGACCGCTGTCCATTTCGGCACCGTGAAAGACGGTGAGAACGTCATGCTGGCCTATGGCGAGGACTACTTCGTGTCGGCCGCCACCCCCTTCGAGGATCGCGCGATGGGACACGGCTCGCTGGTGTGGGTGGGGCGGTCGGCCGATGGCTCGTGGCCTGCTGTCGAGTCGGCGCGCGGCCAGGTGATGGTCGTCTCGCTTCCGGGAGCCTACGACCGCGACTGGCGGATCGCCGCCGGCCAGGCGCTGCGGACTGCCCAGGCGGCCGGCGCTCGGGCGCTCGTGGTCGCTCTCGGTGACGACTTCCCGGAGATCGCCTTCGAGCGGCTCTCCGAGCTCGCCGCTGAGCCTTCCCGGAGCCTCGTCGATGCCGACGAGATCCCGGTGTTCTACGTGCGCCCCGCGGCGGCGGCGGCGGTTCTGGCGCGCGGCGGGCTCGACCTCGCCGCGCTCGTCACCGGCCCCGGAGAGCCGCAGGTCGTCCCGGGTGTGGAGGCGCACTTCTCGGCCGACGCGGTGATCGTCGAGGACGCCACGGCGCCCAACGTCGTCGCGGTCCTCCGCGGCAGGGATCCGGAGCTCGCCGACACGTACGTCGTCTTCAGCGCGCACATGGACCATGTGGGGATCGGCACGGCCAACGCGGCGGGAGACTCGATCTACAACGGCGCCGACGACGACGCGTCGGGCACCGCTGCCCTGGTCGAGATGGCGCAGGCCTTCTCCACGCTCGAGGAAGCGCCGCGCCGCTCGCTCGTGTTCCTCAACGTCAGCGGCGAAGAGAAGGGCCTCCTCGGATCGCGCTGGTTCACCGAACACCCGACCATCCCCGCCGAGAGAATCGTCGCCAACGTCAACATGGACATGATCGCCAGGAACGCGCCCGACTCGATCGTGGTGATCGGCCAGGCGTACTCCTCGCTGGGCCCGCTCGTCCAGGGTGTCGCCGCCGAGCATCCGGATCTCGGGCTGACCGTCTCCGACGATCTCTGGCCCGAGGAGCGGTTCTTCTTCCGCAGCGACCACTTCAACTTCGCGCGGCTGGAGATCCCCGCGCTCTTCTTCTTCGCGGGGGTCCACGAGGACTACCACCAGCCCTCCGACGAGCTGGCGAAGCTGGACCTCGACAAGGCCGCGCGCGTCGCGCGGCTCGCGTTCTGGACCGCCTATGCGATCGCCGATTCGCCCACCGCGCCGACGTGGACCGAGCAGGGCCTTCAGGACGTGCGCGCGCTGACGCGATAGATCCGGCCGTCAGCCCCCTTACGACATGGTGGTCCCACCTCCTGTATCCTCGGTCAGAGGGTCGAATTCATCGATTTCGAAGGAGGTGCAATATGGCGAAGGACCTGACGGGCAAGCGCGTCGCGATCGTCGTCGCGAACGGGTTCGAGCAGGTGGAGATGACGAGTCCGCGCGAGGCGCTCGAGGAAGCCGGCGCGGAGACGTACCTGGTCTCGATCGAAGACAGCCAGGTCAAGGGCTGGAAGCACACCGATTGGGGGGACAAGTTCGACGTCGACGTGCCGATCGACGAGGCCGCCCCGGAGGACTATGACGCTCTCGTGCTCCCCGGCGGCGTCATGAATCCCGACAAGCTCCGCCGGGACGAGCGGGTGCTGGAGTTCGTGCGGGCGTTCTTCGAGGAGGGGAAGCCGGTGGCCTCGATCTGCCACGGCCCCTGGACCCTGATCGACGCTGGGGTCGCGGAAGGCCGGCGCATGACGTCCTACCCGTCGATCCGGAAGGATCTCGAGAACGCGGGTGTGGAGTGGACGGACCAGGAAGTCGTCGTCGACAACGGCCTGGTGACGAGCCGGAAGCCCGAGGATCTGCCGGCGTTCAACGCGAAGATGATCGAGGAGATCGCCGAAGGGCGGCATGCGGCGGTTCGGAGCGACGCAGGAGCGGGTAGGGCTCTGTAGAGAAACACCTGCTTTGTAGAGCAAAGCACTTGCCACGAGCGCGCCGGTCGGATACGCTGGGCCGTCATGCGGGAGAGCCCGGCGGTAGCCGAAGCCGAACCACGATCTCTCGATCTGCGCGCCCGCGCCGAGGCCGACCTCAGGGCGATCCGCGACGCGATGGAAGGCTCGTCGCGGTTCACCTCGGTCTCGGGCGCGGGGGAAATCGCGGTCGGAGTAACGGCCCTGGCGGCGGCGTGGATCGCCGCCCGCCAGACGACCGCTTCCGCCTGGCTCGGAGTCTGGGCGGGCGAGGCGGCCCTCGCCACCGCGCTCTCGCTCGTCTTCGCGGCCCGCAAGGCGCGCCGGACCGGCGGCAGCCTGCGGTCGCTCCCGGCGAGGCGCT
>DASRVB010000204.1:0-13133 GCA_035687725.1 Gemmatimonadota bacterium | reverse complement strand
GACATCCGCCAGCTAACCGATTTTGCACAAAGAAAACGGGTCGCCGTCGGGCGACCCGTTTCTTTTCGCTGCATTGGCTGGTGCCCAAGGGGAGATTCGAACTCCCACGGCCTTTCGGCCACTGCCCCCTCAAGACAGCGTGTCTACCAATTCCACCACTTGGGCTTCGGGGCGTTGAAAACGGCCCATCCGGTGCGTTGGGCTCCTCGCGTTTCCTGCGGCGTGGGAATCACCACGCCTCGGAATCCACTCGTCGCCCGCCTTGCGGCTGGACCGTTTGAACGCCCCGGTGAATCGTTCGCCGGGCTACGGCTGGGTCGGCTCGGCGGGCGCGGGGTTGGCCGGACCAGCTTCGCCGGCGGCTTCCTGATCTTCGCCGCCCATGATCGACTGCAGGTCGCCGGGCTCTCCCACCTCGGCCGGAGCGTCCGCCGGAGCGGCGGGCTGCTGGCCTTCCATTTCGGACTCGATGAGGCTACGAGGCGCCGTTCCCCGAACGGTGAGGAGCGAGAGCGTGAAGCAGATAACGAGGAACGCGCCGCCGAGCCATTTCGTGGCCGTGTGCAGGAACGTCGCGGTCTGCCGGCTCCCCATCATCTCCATCCCGGTTCCCGCTCCGCCGAAGCCTGCTGCGAGGCCCCCGCCCTTGCCGGCCTGGAGCAGCACGGCGACGACGAGCGCGAAGCAGTCGACCAGGAGCAGGATGAGGAGGATCGTATACATAGCAGCCTAAGAATTTACCGCCGCAGCCGGAAGCGTCAACCGCAGCAA
Source organism: Gemmatimonadota bacterium (assembly GCA_035687725.1). Lineage (GTDB taxonomy): Bacteria > Gemmatimonadota > Gemmatimonadetes > JACCXV01 > JAHWKZ01 > JAICNR01. Next base: position 12,362 of record DASRVB010000204.1, on the reverse strand, counting down.
ACGCGACACCAGGCGACGTCGAAGGGAAGTCGATGTCCGCTGGGGTTAGCCGCGGGCTGCGGCCGCGATGGCTGCGAAACCCTTCGGATCGAGACTTGCGCCGCCGACGAGCGCGCCGTCGACGTCCGGCTGGCCCAGGAGCTCGCTGGCGTTGTCCGGCTTGACGCTCCCCCCGTACAGGACCCGCGTCGCCTCCGCCGTCGACGGCGAGGAGAGGGTCGCCAGGATCTCGCGGATCGCGGCGTGCATCTCCTGCGCGTCGCCGGGCTCGGCGGTGCGGCCGGTCCCGATCGCCCAGACGGGCTCGTAGGCGATCGACAGACGTGCGCTCTCCTCCCTCGTCAGGCCGTCGGCCGCGCGAGTCAGCTGCCGCAGGACGACGGCGCGCGCGCTTCCCCGCTCGCGCTCCTCCAGCGTCTCGCCCACGCAGAGCATCGGCTCGAGGCCCGCGCCGAGCGCCGCGCGCAGCTTGAGAGCGCAGGTCTCGTCGGTCTCGCCGAACAGCTGTCGACGCTCGCTGTGACCGACGAGGACACGACGCGCGCCCGTGGCCGCGATCATTCCGGCCGACACCTCGCCGGTGAATGCGCCCCGGGCCTCCCAGTGACAGTTCTGGCCGCCGACCGATGCGTCCGCGCGACCGCGTGCGGCACGGACTACGGTCTCGAGGATCGGAAAGGGCGGGAAGAACGCGACCTCCACGCCGGCGCGCGGGGGAGCGGCCGTGCCGAATGCTTCGAAGTAGCCACCCACTTCGGCGGCGGTCTTGTGCATCTTCCAGTTGGCGGCGACCAGCGGCCGCCGGCTCAAAATTTCTCCCCGCGCCCGCGACCGCCGCGAGGCGGGTCGAGCGCCGCGATCCCGGGCAGGGTGACCCCGCTGACCAGCTCCAGCGCCGCGCCGCCACCCGTCGACGCGTGGCTGAGGTCGGCGAGCCGCCCCGCCTCCTCTATCGCCGCGATCGAGTCCCCTCCCCCGACGACGGTGTAGGCGCCGCCATCGGTGGCGGAAGCCATGAGCTCCGCGAAGGCGCGCGTCCCGGCATCGAACGGCGGGGTCTCGAAGACCCCCAGCGGCCCGTTCCAGAACACGGTGCCGGCGGACCGGATCCGATCGCCGAACGCCTCCACGGTGACTGGACCGGCGTCGAAGATCTTCCATCCAGGCTCGACCTCCGTCACCCCCACCGTGCGGGCATCCGCTCCCGGTGCGAGCTCACGCGCCACCACGACGTCGACGGGTAGCTCGAGCGCATCGCCGTGGCGCTCGAGCAGCGCTCGCGCCTCACCGAGCAGATCGGGCTCGACGAGCGAGTCCCCCACCTCCAATCCCCGGGCGAGCAGGAACGTGTTCGCCATCCCGCCGCCCAGGCAGACGCGGTCGCAGCGGCCGAGGAGCCCGCGCAGGGTCTCCAGTTTCCCCGCGACTTTGGCGCCGCCCAGGATCGAGACGAAAGGCGGGCGGGGGCTCGCGAGCAGGCGCCGGAACGCGGCCAGCTCGCGCTGCACGAGCTTCCCGGCCACGCACGGATCGAGATGCTCGGTGACGCCCACCGTCGACGCGTGCGCGCGATGGCACGTCCCGAACGCATCCTGCACGAACAGGTCGGCGAGCGAAGCGAGCCGCTCGGCGAATGCCGGATCGTTCGCCTTCTCGCCGGGGTCGAACCGCAGGTTCTCGAGGAGGACCACACCGCCGTCGTCCCGGCCGGGCACCGGAACGCCCCGCAGGGAATCCGGCGAGTACGCGACCGGCCTTCCGAGTAGTTCCTCCAGCCGACCCGCGACCGGCTCCATCGTCAGCTCGGGGTCCGGCCCCTTCGGGCGACCCAGGTGGCTCGCGAGCACCACGGTGGAGGCGTGCTCGAGGAGCGCCTCGATCGTCGGCAGGGCGGCCCGGATCCGGACGTCGCTCGACACGCGGCGTTCCGCTCCCGATCCTTCGAGCGGCACGTTGAAGTCGACTCGCACCAGCACACGTCGGCCGGATAGCTCGGCCGGGTCGAGGTCGTCCAGCGACAGGCGCTCGAGGGCGGACGAGGCGCCGCCCGGACTCATCTTCCCATGAACGGCCGCAGTCGCTCGGCGAGGTCGACGAGCCGGCTGGAGAACCCCATTTCGTTGTCGTACCAGGAGAAGACCTTGACCAGCGTCCCGTCGAGGACAGCGGTCGAGAGCGCATCGACGCTGGACGAGTAGGACGTCGAGTTGAAGTCGATGGACACCAGCGGCTCCTCGCAGACGTCGAGGATTCCTTTCAGCTCGCCGGCGGCAGCTTTCCGGAACGCGTCGTTGATCTCTTCGGCGCTCGTCGCCCGCTCGACCTCCACCGTCAGGTCGACCAGCGACACGTTTGGCGTCGGCACGCGGATCGAGACCCCGTCGATCTTGCCGGCCAGCTCCGGCAGGACGAGCGCGGTGGCGCGCGCCGCGCCGGTGGTCGTCGGTATCAGCGACAGCGCCGCGGCCCGCGCCCGGCGGAGGTCCTTGTCGGGTGAGTCCACCACGTGCTGGCTCGCGGTATAGGCGTGGGTCGTGGTCATGAGCCCGTGCACCCATCCCGCAGTTCCCAGGATGACCTTGGCGACCGGCGCCAGGCAGTTGGTCGTACAGGAGGCGTTCGAGATCACGTCATGCTCAGCCGTGAGCTTGTCGTCGTTGACCCCCATGACGACGGTCAGGTCGGCGCCCTTGGCGGGAGCCGACACGATGACCTTCTTCGCGCCGGCCGAGAGGTGCTGCGCGGCCTGATCGCGGTCCTTGAACCGTCCCGTCGACTCGATCACGACGTCGATGCCGAGATCGCCCCATGGGAGCTTGGTGGGATCCCTCTCCGAGAGGACGCGCAGCTCGTCGTCCCCCACCACGAGCCCACCGTCCTTCACCGTCACGTCCGCGTCGAGCCGGCCGTGGACCGAGTCGTACTTCAGCAGGTGGGCAAGCGTCGACGCGTCGGTCAGGTCGTTCACCGCGACCAGATCGATGTCCCGGCCGGACTTGCGCAGGGCGCGGTAGGTCAGCCGGCCGATCCGGCCGAATCCGTTGATACCAAGGCGCATCGTATCCTCCTGAAGTGGCTTCCCGGAAACGCGAGCGAAACGGCTGTGCGCGGGGGCGGCAAATTACCGTGGGGACCCGTCCAGCGCGAGGGCGAACGTGACCGCTGTGACGCTCCCCGCTCCGGCGCTCTTCAGGCCCTCCGCCGCCGCGGCGAGCGTCGCGCCGCTCGTCGCCACGTCGTCGACGAGGCCGACGGCGGCCCCGGGCTTGAGTCCGGCGCGCGCACGGAACGCGGACTCGACGTTGCGCTTCCGCGCCGCGCGACCGAGCCCCACCTGGGATCGGGTGGCGCGCGACCTGACGAGGGCATCGACGACCGGAATCCCGAGCCTGGCAGAGAGCGACCCGGCGATCAGGGCCGACTGATTGAACCCGCGCTCCCTGAGGCGTCCCGCGTGGAGCGGGACCGGCACCAGCACGTCGAGCCCGGTGGCCCGGTCTCCCAGGACTTCCGCCATGGTGGCCGCGCAGAGGTCCGCGAGGTGGGTCCAGCCCCGATACTTGAGGGCGTGGGCGATCGACTCCGCAGCCCCGGCATAGCGGACAGCGGCGACGGCCGTCAGGTCGGCGGGCCAGTCGCGGCAGCGACCGCACTCGGCCGGAGAGCCCGGACGCGGGAGCAAGCATCGCCGGCACCCCGCGGCAAGGGGCCGCAGGGTCGCGCGGCACCAGCGGCAGACGCCGGGCCTCGCCGCCGGCACCGGCTCGCCGCAATGGACGCAGAGCGGCGGCAGGAGCACGTCCAGCAGGGCTGCGAGAGCGCGCGGAGCGGACATGGGAAACTCATGAGGGAGGACGGGCGGGCGGAAAGAAAAGGACGAGGGCCGGCTACCCGACCCCCGCCAAACAATACCGCGATCGGCGCCCCGGCGGCGCCGTAAAACCTTACTGCGCCAGCGTTCCGGCCGGCCCGAGCGCGGGGAACTGGGCCGAGATCATCGCCAGATAGCGCTCGCGTTCCTCGCCGGTCAGGATCGGCACCAGCTTGCGAACCCATTCCTGCGCCTGCTCGACGCGCTGGCTCATGTAGTTCGCCCCCACGAGTCCCAGATAGGCGAGCTTGATCCCCTCGTCGAGGCGAAGCGCCTGCTCGAAGGCCACGATCGCTCGCGGGTAGTCGCCGAGCTGGAAGTACGACCCGCCCAGCAGCGCGTACGCGTTGCCGTTCCGCGGATCGAGTTCCACTACGCGCTCGAACAGCGGGATCGCCTCGCGGTAGCGGCGCGCTGCATAGAGGCCGCCGGCCACGGTGTAGAGGGAATCGGATTCGTCGGGGGAAACTGCGGGGAGGGTGGTGGCCGTAGACGCGTCAGCGGCGTCCGGCAGAATTATGGCTCCGGCCAGCATACCGGCCGCGAGCAGACATCTCAATCGCATGATCCCTTCTCGTCCTCCGTGAGGAAGTGGGCGATGGGGGGGATAGAATGAAATGAGTCGGTTGGCCGCCGCAGCGGACGAGCCATTCTAAGGGCGGTTCGGCTCCGAAGTCAACCTTTCGGGGTCGCCGATTGAATATGTGGGATCTACTCTGACAGGGAACAGCCGCCGGAAAATGCGGAGGCGGGCCGCGCGCGGGCTCTCAGTCCACGCCGCCGCTGCCCGGTCCGGCCTCCGAGGAGAGCTCCGCGCCGGCGGAGGACGTCAGCTCGGCGTGCCGCTCGGCGAATGCCTCGAGGCAGGTTCGCATGTCCTCGAAGACCTCGCGGTAGACCTCCTCGTCCCACCCCATGGGGTCCCGGATATCGTCGCCTCGTACCGCGCCCTCCGGCGCGAGATCTGCCACGAGTCGCACGTCGGCGGTCGAATCGATGTTCCTGACAGCCGCCGCGTGGGACCGCGCCATGCAGAGCACGGTGTCCGACCATGCCACCAGCTCCTCATCCAGCTGGCGCGCGACGTGTCCGGAAATGTCGAATCCCGCCCGGGCCGCCGTGGCGACCGCGAAAGGCTGCGCCGCTCCGCCGATCACGGCGAACGTGCCCGCCGAGCGGACCTCCGCGTCGACCCCGAGGTCGGCGAAGCGGGCCCGAAGGAGACCCTCGGCCATGGGCGAGCGGCAGGTGTTGCCAGTGCAGACGACGAGCACGCGGTAGGGTCGCGAGGTCATGGAGCGAAGTTACCGGCGGTCCTGGAGATCGCCCACGACCCGGCGGATCGCGTCGGCCGGGGTCGCGCCTTCGCGCACGATCCGGGGTGGACGCGCACCCACGTCGACGATCGTCGACGGCAGGCCGCGGCGACCATTGGGAATCGTGTCCGGCGCTGCCGCCCCGCCTTCGCCCAGCGGCATGAGCGCGACCGCGATGGCTTCTCCGCCCGCGACGATGGAGAGCGCCTCCACGGCCGCCGGCACTTCGACGGCGGGCGGATGTTCGCGGCGGTTCGCGCTGGTCGAGAAGAGCGCCCTTCCCCAGGCCGCGACGAGCGCCGCCGAAACGGGATCCGCTGCCGGTCGCAGCGCGATCCTTCCCGCTTCCTGGACCGGCTCCGGGGCTTCGCGGGAGGCCGGCAGCACGAGCGTCAGGGGCCCGGGCCAGAACGCCCGCGCCAGCAGCTCGGCCGCGTCCGGCCACTCTGCGCACAGCGAGCGCGCCGCATCCGGCCCGGGCACCAGGCACACGAAGGGCCGCGGGGTTCCGTAGCCCTTGAGGAGGCGGGCGGACGCGACGGCAGGCGCGGAATAGGGGTCGCCGCTGAGGCTGACCACGGTCTCGGTGGGGTGGATGACCAGCCGTCCGTGGGACAGGGCGCGGATGGCCGCCGCGATCCCGGCTTCGTCGGACGGCCGCGGCAGGACCGTCAGACCTTCACCTCGCCGGTCATTTCCAGCGCACCCTCGTAGGCGTCGAGGCGCGGTCGCACCTCGCGGGCGAGGAAACTCCGCGTCTGCTCGGGAGCCCGCCCAACGTACGTGTCGGGATCGCGGGCCCGGTTCCACGCCTCGGCCGGGAGCTCGGCAAATCCCGGTTCGGCCGCGAGGCGGTCCAGCAGGTCGCTCCCCTCACCGCCCTCGATCCGCGCCGCCGCCTCGCGCGCCCGCACGCGAATCCGCTCGTGGAGCTGCTGCCGATCGCCGCCCGATCCGGCGGCGGCCATGAGCAGGGTCTCGGTCGCCATGGCCGGGAGCTCGCGCAGGAGGTTCGCCTTGACGGTGGCCTCGTGGACCTCGAGCCCCCGTGCGATCCCGTGATACAGGATGAGGAGCGCGTCCACGGTCAGGAAGAGCTCGGGCACCGCGATCCGTCGCCCCGCGGAGTCGTCCAGCGAGCGCTCCAGCCACTGGGTGGCGGCGGTGTACGCCAGGTTGCCCGCCGTCTGGATGGCGAAGCGCGACAGCGAGCTCATCCGCTCCGCGCGCATCGGGTTCCGCTTGTAGGGCATGGCCGAGGATCCGATCTGGCTCGAACCGAACGGCTCCAGCACCTCCCCCAGGTGCTGGAGCAACCGCAGGTCGTGGCTGAACTTCCCCGCCGACTGGGCGACCCCCGCGACCGTCGCGGCCCATGAGGCATCCACCTTCCTCGAGTGTGTCTGCCCCGTGACGGCGAACGCCGCCGGCGCGCCCAGCTTGTCGCTGACGCGCCGCTCCATCTCGTCGACCTTCGCGCCGTCGCCGTCGGCGAGCGCGAGGAACGAGGCCTGCGTCCCGGTCGTGCCCTTGACGCCGCGGAGGCGGAAGCCGGCCAGACGGAACCGGATCTCGTCGAGGTCGAGGAGGAGGTCCTGGATCCAGAGGCACGCGCGCTTCCCCACCGTCGTCGGCTGCGCGGGCTGGAAGTGGGTCCAGGCGAGCGTCGGGAGGGCGGCGTGCCGCTCGGCGAACTCCGCCAGCGCGGCGACTACGCAGAGGCACTTGCGCTCCACCACTCGCATCGCGTCGCGCATGACGAGGAGGTCGCCGTTGTCGACCACGAAGGCGCTGGTCGCCCCGAGATGGAGGATGGGTCCGCCGGCCGGCGCGACCTCGCCGAAGGCGCGCACGTGGGCCATCACGTCGTGCCGGAGCTCCCGCTCGAGCTCGGTCGCGCGCGCGAAGTCGATCCGATCGGCGTTTTGCGCGAGATCCGCGACCTGCTCGGCGGTCACCCCGCCGATCCCGAGCTCCTGCTGGGCCTCGGCGAGGGCGATCCAGATCCGCCGCCAGATGCGGATCCGCGTACGGGCCGAGAACAGGGCGGCCATCTCGTCGCTCGCGTACCGCTCGAGGAGCGGGCTGACGTACCTGTCGTGGTCGTCGTTCACCGGCATAGCTGCGGCGGCCGGATCAGCTCGCCGGGGTCCGGCCCAGGATCCTGAGCGCGAGGTGCGCCGCGTTCGCTCCGGCGTCGATCCCCACCGCGGCCACCGGTACGCCCGGCGGCATCTGCGCGATCGCCAGCAGCGCGTCGATTCCCCGCAGTGCCCCGGCGGCCACGGGGAGCCCGATGACGGGCAGGCGCGAGTGGGCGGCCACCACGCCGGGCAAGGCCGCAGCCAGGCCGGCAGCCGCGATCACGACACGGATCCCGCGACCTTCCGCTCCGCTCGCGAGTTCCGCCACGCGGTCCGGCGTCCGATGCGCGGACGCGACCTCGAACTCGAACTCCACGCCCGCGTCGCGCAGCACCTTCTCCGCCTTCTCCACGACGGGCCGATCCGACTCCGATCCCGCCACGATCAGCACCTCGGGCCCATTCTTTTGCTGGTTCATTCGTCCTTTCGTTTGCTGGCGCATGGAAGTCGTTCAGAATGGTCGATGTCGAGGCGCAACGCAGGGCTTCAACGACCTCCTCAGACCCAATCGTGGAAGTCGTCCGAGATGAGGTTTCGTTTCTTGTATCGCAGCATCGAGTCCTGGCACGAGCAGGCCCATGCCGCCGTGGGCAGGAGCTCGAGCAGATTCCACACGATCTCCGGCATCAGCTGTAGCGTGTCATCGATCCGCGCCTGTCGCTCCTCCTCCGGCCCCGGTCGCGCGGCCGGGCCGGTCTCCTCCCCCACCCCTTCCGCCCAGGCCGTGACGTAGGCCAGCGGATGGTAGCACATCTCTAGCTCGCGAGCGAGAAAGGCCTCGGGTGCGAGCGTCATACCGACGAGGTCGCCCCCCATCGCCCGCAGCGCGCGCGCCTCGGCGCGAGTCTCGTGACGCGGGCCCTCGCTCACGACGTACACCGAGCCGCGCACGTGCTTGAGCGCCATCTCGGTCAGCACCTGTTCCAGGGCGGTGCCGAGGGTCGGACAGAAGGTCGGGCTCTGCCGCAGGATGCCGATGCCCTTCTTTTCGAAGAACGTGGTCGGACGATTGCGGGTCATGTCGATGAGGTCGTCGGGCAGGACGAGGTCTCCCACTCGCAGGTTCGGCGTGAGCGAGCCGGGGCCCGTCCAGGCGACGAGTCGCTCGACTGCCAGCTCCTTCAATGCCCAGATGTTGGCCCGGTAGTTGACGAACGGCGCCGTGACCTGGTATTCGCGCTCGCCGTGGCGCGGCATGAGGTAGAAGCGCCGGTCGCCGTGCTCCATGAACAGGATCGGGGTGGAGCACCCGAAAGGGGTCTCCTTGACCAGCACGTCCGAAATCGTGCCCAGCCGCTCGCGAGCGAGCCGATACATCTTTCCGCCGCCGATGAAGGCCACGGTCGAGAAGCGGTCGTCATAGGTGCCGGAGAGAACTCGGGGCAGGATCTCGGGCCTGGACTCGCCCATCTGGGATCAGCGGTCGGAGGTAAGGCGGAGCTTATCGACGGGTGGATGCCGTTCGGACTTTGTTCAGACGGTCCAGTGCGTCGAGCGCCGCTTCCTTCTCGGCCTCCTTCTTAGTGCGTCCCCATCCCGTTCCCAGAGGCTCGCCCTCGAGCCACACCTGGCAGCGGAAGTTGATATCCTCTCGGCTCTTGTCGGGGGCCGAGGTCGCTCGCGTGGTGCGATACGTGAGCTGCCCCCTGCCGAGCTCGTGGATCGTCTCCTGCAGGCGGTTCTTCGCGGTGTGAAATCCCTCTTCATGGCCCACGTCCATCGACAGGATATGCCGCTCAATGAACGAGCGGGCCACCTCGAAGCCGCCGTCGATGTACAGCGCGCCTATTACCGCCTCGAGCGCATCGGCCGAGATCTTCTGGCGGCCGCCACCGGCCAGCAGATTCTGGTCGTCGCCGGTCTGGATGCAGTCGGGCAGACCGAGCTCCTCGGAGGCGTTCGCCAGAAACCGGCGCGAGATGATGTGCGCGCGCTGCTGGGACAGTACCCCCTCCTGCGCGTCTGGGTGCAGGTTGAACAGCCACTCGCTGACGGCCAGGTTCAGCACCGAGTCACCCAGGAACTCGAGCCGCTCGTATGATTCTCCTCGGCTATCCGACTGATCGAGATAGGAGGGGTGCGTGGAGGCGCGGGTGAGTATTCCGGGGATCGTGAAATGATGGCCGAGCATCCGTTCCAGCTGCTGCAGCCGTTCTTCCTTGAGCTGCGCCGCGGAATCGGACTTCCTTCGCCGGAACCACTTCCAGATCATCGGCCTCCCGTCACGGTTCGTATCGGCCCAGCGCCAGCGACGCGTTGTGGCCGCCGAACCCGAACGAGTTCGTCAACGCCGCCCGGACCTCGGCCTCCCGCATCGTATTGGGGACGTAGTCCAGATCGCACAGCGGGTCGGGGTTCTCGAGGTTGATCGTGGGCGGAACCTTGCCTTCATACAGAACCAGCGACGTGACGACGAACTCGAGCCCGCCGGCTCCGCCGAGCAGGTGACCGGTCATCGACTTCGTCGAGCCGACCATCAGCTCGCGCGCGTGGTCGCCGAAGACGGACTTGATCGCCATCGTCTCGAATTCGTCGTTGAACGGCGTCGAAGTGCCGTGGGCGTTGATGTAGTCGTAGCCCTCGACCGGCAGCCCCGACTCCTCGACCGCGCGTCGCATGGCGCGCGCGGCGCCCTCACCGTTGGGGGCAGGGGCTGTGATGTGGTACGCGTCGGCCGTCATGCCCACTCCCAGGGCCTCGGCATAGATGCGAGCGCCTCTCGCCTGCGCGTGCTCCAGCTCCTCGAGCACGACCATGCCCGCGCCCTCTCCCAGCACGAACCCGTCGCGCTCCGCGTCGAACGGGCGGCTCGCCCTCTCCGGCTCGTCATTGCGGGTCGACATCGCCTTCATGGCCGCGAAACCCCCTACCGACATGGCGGTAACCGCGGCCTCCGTCCCACCGGCGATCATCACCTCGGCGTCTCCGTGCTTGATCAGCCGGAAGGCATCCCCGATCGCGTGCGCGCTCGAAGCGCAGGCGGACACCGTGCAGTAGTTCGGTCCCTTGGCGCCGTACCGCATCGAAACGATGCCGCTGGCGATGTCGGGGATCATCATCGGGATGTAGAAAGGGCTGATGCGCGAAGGGCCGCCCTCGAGGTAGCGCTCGTTCTGCACCTCGTGCGTTCGTATGCCACCGATCCCGGACCCGATGATGACACCTACCCGGTCGCCGTCGCCGTCCGGGAGTCCGAGCCCGCTGTCCTCCACGGCCATGCTGGCCGCCGCCACGGCGAACTGCGTGAAGAGGTCCTGCCGGCGCGCCTCCTTTTTCTCGATCCACCGCTCGGGCTCGAAATCCTTGACCTCGGCGGCGATCTGCGTGGCGAAACCTTCCGGATCGAAGCGCGTGATCCGGCGCACGCCGGAGCGTCCCTCGAGAAGGGCCTTCCACGTGGTCCCCAGGTCGTTGCCCAGCGCGGTCAGGAGACCCATCCCGGTGACGACTACACGGCGTCCCATCCGGGCTAAGCTTCTGTCTTGCCCTTCAGATAGGCGATCGCCTCGCCGACCGTAGTGAGCTTTTCCGCGTCTTCGTCGGGGATCTCGATGTCGAACTCTTCTTCGAACGCCATGACGAGCTCCACGGTATCGAGCGAGTCGGCACCGAGATCCTCGACGAACGATGCATCCTCGGTGACCTTCTCGTTGTCGACCCCGAGGTTCTCGACGATGATCTCCTTTACCTGCGTTTCAACAGACATGCGCTTTCCTCCCGGACGAGTTCGACGATCTCAACGCGTAAGCCCACCATCGACACAGATGACCTGGCCGGTAATATAGTCGCTCATCGGCGAGGCGAGGAACAGCGCCAGATCGGCGACGTCGCCCGTCGTTCCCAGCTTGCCGAGCGGGATGCGGGACAGGAACTCGGCCTGCGCCCCCTCCCCGAGCACGTGGGTCATCTCCGTCTCTATGAATCCCGGTGCTATGACGTTCACGGTTATGCCGCGGGCCGCCACCTCGACCGCCAGCGACTTCGAGAACCCTATCAGCCCCGCCTTCGAGGCGGCGTAGTTGGTCTGGCCGGGGTTGCCGATCACGCCCACGATCGACGAGATGTTGATGATCGATCCGCTGCGCTGGCGAAGCATCTGCTTCGCCGCCAGCCGACACCACCGGAACGCGCCCGTCAGGTTGATGTCGAGAACGGCCTGCCAATCCTCGGGCTTCATGCGAAGCAGTAGACCGTCGCGGGTGATCCCCGCGTTGTTGACGAGGACGTCGAGCTGGCCGAACTCCTTCATGAGCGTGTCCCACGCCCGCTCGACGTCCGCGTCCGACCCGACGTCGCCGACCAGGCCCAGGCCGCGGACGCCACGTCCCGAGAGAGCGCGTGCCGCCCCGGTCACCGATTCTTCGCTCCGCGCGAACACCGCCACGTCCGCGCCGGCGTCAGCCAGGCGCTCGGCGATCGCACGCCCGATTCCGCGATTGCCTCCCGTCACGAGGGCCCGCTTGCCGCCGAGATCGATCGTCACACCCATGCTGCCGCTACCTCCTCGATCTGGTGGCTGGTTCCGGCCACGTGGCCCTCGAGCGACCGATCGATGCGCTTGACGAGACCGGTGAGCACGTGGCCCGGCCCCGGCTCGATCAGCTTCCGGACGCCCATGTCGCGAAGGGCGAGGACGCAATCCGTCCAGCGCACCGCGCCGCTCACTTGCTCGAGCAGCCGCTCGCGGATTGCATCGGGATCCACGACCGGACGGCCGTCCACGTTGGCTACCACGGGGATCGCAGCCGGCCGGATCTCGACCGCGTCGAGCGCCTCTCGCAGCGCGTCGACGGCGGGGGCCATGAAGGGCGAATGGAACGCTCCCGACACCTGCAGCTCGATCGCCATGCGCGCGCCATGCCCCTTGGCTCCCGCCACCACCCGGCGGACCGCGTCGATCGAGCCCGAGATCACGATCTGCCCCGGCGAGTTGTAGTTGGCTGCGACCAGGACCTCTCCCTCTCCGCGAGCCTCGTCGCACATCCGCTCGACCTTGACCTCGTTCAGGCCGATGATCGCGGCCATCGTCCC
>DASRVB010000203.1:0-5688 GCA_035687725.1 Gemmatimonadota bacterium | reverse complement strand
AAGGCGATCGCGAGGGGAACGCTGGACCTCGCCAGATGGGAGAGCTGGGAAGGCACGACCGACGAGCTGGAAGCGGAGATCCGGGGCGTGCCCGGATTCGGGCCCTACGCAGCTGCGCACGTCCTCACGCTCCTCGGCAGGTACGACCGTATCGGCGTGGACACGGTCTTTCGCGAGTTCGTCCTGAGGGCGCACTTTCCGCGGGCGCGGAGGCCGGTCACCGATCGGCGCATGCTCGCCGTGTACGACCGCTGGGGCGAGTGGAAGATGCTCGCGTACTGGTTCGAGCTGTGGACGGACTACGTGGGCGACGACGGAGAGGGGACGAAGCCGGAGTCGGAGAGGTGATCGACGATCACCCTCTCGAGCTCCTCGAGGTGTCCCGCGAAGAAGTGATCGGCGCCCGACACGACCACCAGCCGCTTGGGCTCGGCCACGAGGGCAAAGCCGGCGCGAAGCTCCTCGACCGGGCCATGCTCGTCGTTCTCCCCGTGGACGAAGAGCTTGGGCTGGGCCGCCCGGGCCAGCCGCTCGAAGGGAAGGCCCCTTGTCGAGCCTGCCGTGGGAGTGCCCAGGCAGACGAGCGCGTCGACCCGCGGGTGGAGCGCGGCGACAGGGGTCCCGATAGCGTTCCCGAACGAGAAGCCGCAGTGGACGAGCGGCAGGGAGGGGTGCTCGCGCGCCATCCAGTCGAGCGCGGCCCTCACGTCGTCCGCCTCTCCGACTCCGTCGTCGAACGCTCCGGCGGAACGGCCGACTCCCCGGAAGTTGAACCTGAGGGACGGATACCCCAGCCGCTCGAACGCCTTGGCCGCGCGAAAGACGACCTTGTTGTGCATCGTGCCGCCGAACTGCGGATGGGGATGGGAGAGGACGGCGGCCCGCGCGGGCTCGGCGGACCCGGCCTTGTAGAGGGCCTCGACGGGCCCCGCCGGTCCTTGGAAGGTGAACGTGCCGAGCTGACTCATGGGGTCCGATGGCTACAGCGGCAGCGGGGCCGGCGCAACCCGCGGGCAGCGCGAGCGTGACGCCGGCCGCGGGGGGGAAGCCGACGGAGGTGTTCGGGCCGCTGGCGGAAGAGTACGCGCGGTTCCGGCCCTCGTACCCCGACGCCCTGTTCGATGCGCTCTTCGCTCGTCTCGGCGATCGCTCCGTCACGACGCTCGATATCGGCGCGGGGACCGGCGCGGCGACCGGTTCGCTCCTGCGCCGAGGCGCGCGCGTCGCCGCGCTCGAGCCCAACCCATCCATGCTCGGGAAGGCGGCGGCACGACTGGCGGGAGCGGCGGGATGGCTCGGGGCCGTAGCCGCGCGCGCCGAGGAGTTGCCGATCGCACCAGGCTCGGTGTCGTGCATCACGGTGGCCCAGGCCTTCCACTGGTTCGAGCCGGAGCCCGCGCTCGCCGAGCTCGCGCGCGTGCTCCGGCCGCGGGGACTCCTCGCCGTCATGTGGAACGTCGTCGTGCCCGACGCGTTCACCGACGAGGTGTTCGCCCTCGTGACCCGGTACAACCCGTCGTACGGCCGGCCCGTCACGCGGCTCATGCTGTCGACTCCCGAGCCGCTGGCTCGCCATCCGGCGTTCGACGTGGAGCCTCCCGCCGAGTTCGCCCACGAGCGCACGATGAGCGAGGACGCATACGTGGGATACGCGTTCTCGTGGTCATACTGCGGCGGCGCGCTGGCGGCGGATTCCCGGAGCGCGTTCGAGCGCGAGCTGCGGGAGGTGATCCGCCGGCACCGGCCCGGAGACTCGTGGCCCGAGCGTCTGGTCGCGGTCGCCCACTTCGCGACCCGGCTTCCGTCGTGAGCCGCGCTGCGGACAGGTAACGACGCCCGCGCGGTCTCCGTGGCCCGCATGTCGGGCCGCCCTATCTTGTCGAGCGTGGACAGCGGAGAGGTTCTCGTTCGCGCGCGCGGGCTCGTGAAGGCGTATTCCGCCGAGCCGGTGGTCAAGGGAATCGACTTCGACGTGCGGCGAGGCGAGTGCGTCGGTTTCCTCGGCCCGAACGGCGCCGGCAAGACCACGACGATCAACATGATCTGCTGCTTCGTCTCGGTCGGAGCCGGGGAGCTGGAGGTCTTCGGCCAGCGGGTGAACGGCGACGCGCGCGACATCAAGCGCCGCCTGGGCGTAGTCTCCCAGGAGAACAACCTGGATCCCGACCTGACGGTTCTCAAGAACCTGCTCGTGTACGGGCGCTACTTCGGACTCCCCCGCGAGCACCGCATGCGTCGCGCCGAGGAGCTCCTGGAGTTCGTCCAGCTCGAGGAGAAGCGCGACTCCCACATCCGCACGCTGTCGGGCGGCATGCGCCGCAGGCTCACGCTGGCCCGCGCGCTCATCTCCAACCCCGAGCTCCTGATCCTCGACGAGCCGAGCACCGGGCTGGATCCACAGGCCCGCCACGTCGTCTGGCAGAAGCTGCGCGCCCTCAACCGTGCCGGCGTGACCATGCTCCTGACGACGCACTACATGGAGGAGGCCGCGCAGCTCTGCGACCGCGTCCTGATCATGGACGAGGGACGGATCATCGCCCGCGGCGCTCCGCAGGGCCTCATCGAGGAGCACATCGGCGCCGAAGTCGTCGAGCTCTACTCGACCGATCCGTCGCACTCCGCCGCCATGGCCCTGCTACAAGGGGCCGCCGACCACGTCGAGCGGGCGGGCGACGAGGTGTACGGCTTCTTCCGCCGGAGCGAGAGCGCGCGCGCCGTGCTGCCGGAGCTCGCCGAGCACCACGTCGTCCATCGGCGCGCGACGCTCGAGGACGTCTTCCTGCGCCTGACCGGCCGCGAGCTCCGCGAATGAACGGCCTGTCGATCCGGGTCGCCGGTGCGTGCCGGGTCTGGCTCAGGAACTTCGAGTCGTGGAAGGACTTCGCGGTCGCCTCCCTCGTCGGGACCGTGGCCGAGCCCCTCCTGTTCTTTGCGGCGATGGGCTTCGGCCTCGGACGCTTCGTGGATGACATCCAGGGCCAGCCGTACATCGCCTTCCTGGCGCCGGGTCTCGTGGCCTCGACCGCCATGAACGCCGCTTCGTTCGAGACCACGTTCGGCTCCTTCACACGCATGAACGAGCAGCGCACCTACGAGGCGATCGTCATGACGCCGATCTCGGTCGGCGAGGTCGTCGCCGGCGACATCCTGTGGGCAGCCTCGAAGAGCCTGCTGGCGGGAGCGGTGATCCTGGCGTTCATGCTGCCGCTGGGGCTCGTCGCCGGACCGCTGGCCGCCGCGGTGCTGCCGCTGACGTTCGCGGTGGGGATCATGTTCGGAGCGCTAGGCATGGCGTACACGGCACTCGCTCCCTCCTACACCTTCTTCAACTATTACTTCACGCTCGTGATCGGCGTGATGTTCCTCTTCAGCGGCGTCTTCTTCCCGCTCGAGGGGTTGCCGGAGTGGGTCGGCTGGGCGGCGTGGTTCCTGCCGCTGACCCATGCCGTGATCCTGATGCGAGCTCTGACCTCGGGGACGCTCGAGGCCTCGATGTGGGTGAACGCGGCCTGGCTCGCCGTGTTCACGCTGGCCGCGTTCTGGCTCTCCGTTCGGCTCATCCGCAGGCGGCTCATCCGATGAGGATTCCTAGACAGGCGAGCCGTCCATCGAAGCGCGCCGCGAAGGGGCGCGGCTCGAAACCCTCGGCCCAGGCGGGCGCGTGGGACGCGCTCGAGGCGATCGCGGGAGACGTGTCGGGCGGCGCATCCGAGGTCGCTCGGGCGCTGCTGGACTGGGGGGAGAGCTGGTCGACGGGCACTCCAGGAACCGCCCGCGAGGCGATCGTCGGACTGGAGCGGCTGGCCCGCCGGCAGGCGGCGCTGGCGCCCGTTCTCAGGATCGCGAACGACATGCTCGTCGAGTTCGATCGATTCGAGCCCGAGGACGAGGGCGCCCTGCGGGCCGCGGCGGGGCGAACCGCTGCCCGCTGGCGTGGACGTCTCGACGAGGCGCAGGTCACGTTGCGCCTCCACCTGCGCCGCGCGCTGGGCCCGGCGCCCGCGGTCTACACCTACTCGGCGTCCAGCACGGTCCAGGGCGCGATCGAGGATCACTTCGCGGACGGCGCATGGTTTCGTGTCGTCGTCTCGGAGTCGCGTCCCGGCTGCGAAGGGGCTCGCCTCGCGGCTGCTCTCGCGGCGCGCGGGATCCCCGTGGAACTGGGCACGGACGCCTGGCTGTGGGGCGCGATCGAGGACGAGGGCCTGCTCGTCCTCGGGGCCGACACGCTGCTTCCCGGAGGGTGGGTCAACAAGCGCGGCTCCCGCTCTCTGGCGCTCCGCGCGAAAGAGCAGGGAGTGGCGGTCGTCTGCGCGGCCGACACCGGCAAGTTCCTGCCGCCGGCCCTGGCCGCACTGCCCAGGTCCTACGAGCGGGACCCTGCCGAAATCCTCGCCGATCCGCCACCTTCGCTGACGATCGCGAACCCGTATTTCGAGGAGATCGAGTGGGAGGCGCTCGATGTGCTGGTGACGGAGCGCGGGCCGACGAGGCCGCGCGATCTGCGGGCGGGCGACATCCCGGTCGCCCGCACGCTGAAGGACGCGGGAGTCCCGTGAACCCCAACCGGAGGAACGAAATGGCACGCAGAATCACGAGCATCGGATTGGCGGCGGGAATCAGCCTCGTCCTGGCGGGGACGCTCGCCGCACAGGATCCTACCGCCGACCAGATGGCGGCCATGATGGAGGCCGTGGCGCCGGACGAGAACCACGCGGTGCTGGAGCCGCTGGCCGGGTCGTGGAGTCACGCCGTCACGTTCTATCCCGCGCCAGGCGCCGAGCCGATGCAGATGACGGCTACCAGCACGGCCGAGATGACGATGGGGGGCCGCTACCTCGTGACGGAGATCCACGGGGATTTTCTGGGCACTCCCTTCGAGGGTCGCGAGGTGATGGGGTACGACAAGGTCAAGGGGAAATACTTCGCGCTGTTCCACGACAACATGTCCACCGGGCCGGTCGTTTCCTGGGGAACGTGGGACCCGGCGACGAAGACGATGACGATGGAGGGAACCCTCGCCGATCCGATGACGGGCGAGCTGGAGAAGAAGATCCGCAACACGACACAGTTCCTCGATGACGGCAGCGTCCACTACGAGAACTGGGGCCCGGGACCCGACGGCCAGATGTACAAGACGATGGAGATCCGCTCGACGAAGCAGTAGCCGGCGGATCGATCGCAGCCGCGGGCGGGCTCAGGCAGTGACGCCCGGCAGGCGTGTGAACGCGCGGTCGAGCTCTGCCTCCAGCCCGCGCAGGTCGGCGGCGCTCCAGCGGAAGTCGCGCCGCGCCTCCCGGTCGACGTACCAGAGCCGTCCGCCGATTTCATCGAGGCCCAGCGCGGCGCTCGCGGCCAGGGCGTAGATGGCGAGCTGGGCCTCGTGCCGCGCGGCCGATCCGGGATCGGCTTCCGCGAACTTGTAGTCGCCCACCCACCACCGCCCCGCCGCGTCCCGCCAGAGGACGTCGATCAGGCCGACGACGACGCCTCCGGCGGGGAGTCTCAGCCGGAACGGATGTTCGCGGTGGACCTCCGCCGCCGACGCGAGATCGCCGAGGACCTCGCGTCGCGCGTAATCCGCGAGCGCCCTGGCCTCGTCGGCGGGGAGAGACCCATGTGCCGCCAGCCACCCGGCGACGTCGGCCGGGAGCGGGTCGAGCGGGAGCCGCTCCAGCGCGGAATGAC
>DASRVB010000202.1:0-20899 GCA_035687725.1 Gemmatimonadota bacterium | reverse complement strand
CTCTTCACGCTCGAGGTGCGGGCGGCGGGCGAGGCGGCCGAGCCGCCGATGGGGTTCCAGCAGGCGGTGCCCGGGACGATGGTGATGTTCACGCTCCTCGTCCTCCTGACGTCCGGCGCCGTGCTGCTCGTCATCGAGCGCCGCGACGGCCTTCTGCGGCGGGTGGCCTCGACGCCGTTGCCACGGGGCGGCGTCGTGGCGGGCAAGTGGGCTTCGCGGATGGGACTGGCGATCGTTCAGATCGGCTTCGCGATGGCGATCGGCACGCTCTTCTTCCGCGTCGACTGGGGACCCGATCTCTGGATGGTCGTCGCGATCCTTTTCGCGTGGGCCGCACTCTGCGCGGGTCTCGCGATCGTGGCCGGGAACGTCACCCGGACCGAGGGTCAGGCGGTCGGTCTCGGCGTCTTCGCGGCCAACATGCTGGCCGCGCTCGGCGGCTGCTGGTGGCCGATCGAGGTGACTCCGGGATGGGCGCAGTCGATCGCCACTGCGCTTCCCACCGGCTGGACGATGGCCGCGCTCCACCGGCTCATGAGCTTCCAGGCCGGGGCGGCGGCGGCGCTGCCCTACGGCATCGCACTCACGCTCGCCGCGCTCGCCGTGGGATGGATCGCGGTCCGCACGTTCCGCTACGCGTGAGGCCCGCCGCTGGCTACCTTGGCTTACGGGTGCACGGTGGACGACCCGCGGCAACATACGGTGACCCGGCTGCTTCGCGACCTGACGGCTGGGAACCGGAATGCCTTCGATGACCTGCTCCCGCTGGTGTATGACGAGCTCCACGCGATCGCAGAACGGCAGCGGCGCCGGTGGACGGGAAACGAGACCCTGAATACGACGGCGCTCGTTCATGAGGCCTACCTCCGGCTCGTCGACCAATCCAGTCCTCGTTGGCAGACCCACGCTCACTTCCTGGCCGTCGCGTCCACGGCGATGCGTCAGTTGCTGATCGACTACGCGAAGCGGACGGCGGCCGCAAAGCGCGGCGGGCATCAGCCCCACGTTCCTCTACATGAAATCGAGGTCGCCCTGAACCACGACGGGGACACATCGGAGGTGCCGGAGGCGTGGAGCGAGGCGCTGCTGGTCCTCGATCGGTCGCTCGTCCGTCTCCAGGAGCACGATCGAGCCCAGAGCCAGGTCGTCGAATGCCGCTTCTTCGGCGGGTTGTCGATCCGGGAAACCTCGGAAGCGCTCAGAATCTCGCCCGCGACCGTCAAACGGCGGTGGGCCATGGCGCAGGCCTGGCTGTACCGGGACCTCAAGCGCGCACTCGGCGAGCCCGCTTGACCATGGATCCCACCGGAGTGGAGCGCAGGCTCGAAGCAATTCTCGTCACCGACGTCTCCGGCTGGAGCAGGCACATGGAGCGCGACGAGGAGGCGACGCTGCGGGCATTAAAACGGCTCCGCGCGGACGTGGTAGATCCCGCGATCGCGCGGAACCGTGGACGGATCGTAAAGAGCACCGGCGACGGCATCCTGAGCGACTTCGCAAGCGTCGTGGACTCCTTCCGCTGCGCGCTCGAGATCCAGGCCGCAATGGAGAGTGCGTCCTCGGTCGAGAACGGTCCCGTCCTTCAGCTTCGCATCGGCGTCAATCTCGGCGACGTCATAATCGACGGAGACGACATCTTCGGGGACGGCGTGAATGTCGCCTCGCGCCTCCAGGCTCTAGCGGATCCCGGCGGGATCTGCATCTCCCATGCAGTCTGGGAGCAGATCCGGGGTAGAGTCCCCGCCAGGATCGAGGACCGCGGGGAGATCCAGGTCCGAGGTATCGATCGGCCGATCCGCGTATATGCCATCCGCAATCCGGGCGAGGGAGAGCCCGCCCCCGATGTGGACCGCCAGGAGGCTGAGCGGCTGTTCGAGAGCGCGCAGTCGATGCCTCCGGAGGAGCGCGCCGCGTTCCTCGCCGCCGGCTGCGGCGCGGATACAGACCTCCGCGCTGAACTCGAGTCCCTGTTGGAAGACGTGAAGCCAGCGGAGAAGTTCTTCGACCGGCTGGGTGAAGCGATTGGTCGGGCCGCGCTGCGGGACCTGCCATCGGACCGGAGGCTCGCACCGGGGCGGACGGTTGGCAGGTATACGATCCTGTCGCCTCTCGGTAGGGGGGGAATGGGCATCGTCTATCGTGCCCACGATCCCCGACTCGGCCGCGACGTCGCGCTGAAGTTTTTGCCGCCGCAGCTGAACCTGAGCGAAGGTTCGGAAGAGCGATTGCTCGAGGAGGCGCGGGCCGCGGCCGCACTCGAGCACCCGAACGTCTGCACCGTCCACGAGATCGGGGAGACGGAGGACGGTCGGGTGTTTCTCGCGATGCCGTGCTACGAGGGCCAGAGTCTTACGGAGAGGTTATCCAAGGGCCCGCTTCCGGTGGACGAGGCCGTCGGGATCGCGGCGCAGATCGCGCGGGGTCTGTCGGCGGCGCATGCGCGCGGGATCGTGCACCGGGACGTCAAGCCGGGGAACGTCCTGTTGGGGCAGGATGGGGTGGTGAAGCTCCTCGACTTCGGGCTGGCCAAAGCGATCGATGCGACCCTGACAAGGCCGGGCATACAACCCGGCACCGTGGGGTACATGTCTCCGGAACAGGCGCGGGGTGATCCCGTGGACGCCCGAACCGACCTCTGGTCGCTCGGGGTCGTACTGTACGAGATGCTGACGGGCGCCCGACCCTTCCGCGGGGGAAACGACCATGCAGTCCTGCAGGCGATCCGTCACGACGAGCCGGAGCCCGTCGAAGAGCAACGGCCCGAGACGCCAGCGGCTCTGGCGGCGGTAGTCGAGCGGCTGCTACGCAAGAACCCGGCGGAACGCTACGCGAGCGCGGAAGCGCTGCTCGCCGACCTAGCCGAACCGGGTGGGTCGGTGAAACGGCTTCCGCATCATCCGTTGGCTCGTGAATGGCGCCGGCCCGCGGTCCTCTTTTCCGCACTCGCCATCCTCGGATTCATCGGCTGGGCGATATTCGGCCAGAGCGGCATACCATCCTCCAACATCCGCCGGATCGCCGTATTGCCACTCGAGAATCTCACCGGGGATCCCGAGCAGGAATATTTCGTTGCCGGAATGCACGATGCGCTCATCGGTGAGCTTAGTCAGATCCCGACGCTGGCCGTGATCTCCCGACAGTCGACGCTGCGCTACGCGGGGAGTGACCGCGCATTGCCCGCCATCGCCCGCGAGTTGGGGGTGGACGCGATTGTGGAAGGGTCGGTGTTCCTGGCCGGGGACAGCGTCCGCATCACCGCGCAGCTCGTCCGGGCCGAGCCCGAGGAGCACGTGTGGGCAAGCTCGTACCACGGCTCGCTCCGCGACGCCCTCACTCTCCAGAGAGATGTGGCGCGCGCTATCCGTGAGGCCGTTCACGTGCGGGCGGCAGCTGCGTCGACCCCCCGGGGGTCCCGAGAGCATGTTGTGGAACCGAAAGCGCAAGAGGCATATCTCAAGGGTCTGTATCACCTGGAGCGTGTGATGCTCGGGCTGGCCCCCGCGCAAGAGCAGATCGAGGCGCGCCAGACCGCGATCGCGTACCTCGAGGACGCAGTCGAGCGGGATCCGGAATGGGCCACCGCGCACGCGAAGCTCGCGCGTGCCTACCACTGGCTCGCGAGCGGAACAGGGGATCGGGAGCTGGCGGCTGCGTACTATCGTCGATCGAAGGCCGCTGCGCTGCGTGCTCTGGAGCTCGACGAGACCGAGTCCCAGGCCCACGCCTCGCTTGGCTTCGTCCTCTTCAATCACGAGCAGGACTGGGAAGCGGCCGAGCGGTCGATCCGGCGAGCGGTGGAACTGGATCCGAACTCCCATCACTGGATCTACGCCCTCTACTTCTTCGCCCTTGGCCGGCACGCGGAGGCAATCCGGCACTATCGGCTGGCGGAGGAACGGAACCCGATGTCGCGCGCCCTCAAGGGCCAGCTCGCCTGGGCGTATTCCTGCGCTGGGCGCTACGGCGAAGCGATCGCCCAGCTGCGGCAGATCCAGGATCGCCTGGGGCCCGACGACGTCGGCGTGCGGTTGGAGCTGGGTTACGCGTACCTCAAAGAGGGGATGTTCGATCAGGCGCTCGCCGAGCTGGAGCACGGGGTGGCACTGAGCGACAGCATGCCCGGGGCGGTCGCCGCCCTGGCGAACGGCTATGCCCGCGTGGGGCGGAACTCGGAGGCACGCAACCTCGCGTCCTGGCTCGAGCGTCGGCCGCAGGAGTGGTACGCCCCGGAGCTCTACGTCGCGCTCGGCGATACCCAGCGGGCCCTCGAAATGATCGAAGAGGACGCGGAAACGGACCCGAGAACGGTGACGGTCTTTCGCTGCCTCAGCTTCTATCCAGAGCTCGCACACCTGCCGCGCATCCGCGAGATTGAGCGGCGGCTGGGGCTGCCGGACTGAGCGGTCTCATGGTCAGATCCGGAGCCGTTCGCGCTCGAAATGCTCGTTTGATGCCGTACCATCCGAACCCGACGACAGATGAGATCGTATGCGGTTCACGAAGTACATCGGTAAGTCGCCTTTCCCATGCATCGCGTCAGGTCCCCGAGGATCGACATCGAACAGGTCGTGCACCCGCAATACAGCGACGCGCTCCGGCTCGTTCGACGGAAGTGGAACCCGCATGCTCTCAGTTCCCCGTCAGCCGCGCGCGCGTCGAAACGTAGATGTCCGAGGAAGCCGCCTCGCTCTCCGCGCGGTTCGAGCCGAAGAAGAGCGTCGTCCCGTCCCACGACAGGGACGGCCGAGTCTCGGACGCGGGGCTGTTCACGTTCGAGCCGAGATTGACCGGTGTCGACCAGGGCGCCGCCGTCGAGGGTCGAGTGGAGACGTAGATGTCGTTCCCGCCCTGCGCGTCCTCGTCTGGGCGGTTGCTGTAGAAGAAGAGCTCGAGGCCGTCGCGGCGGACGTTCGGCTGACCGTCGTCGTCCGCGCTGTTGATGCCGGGGATCGGCTCAGCCGGGCCGAAGACTCCCCCGTGCGAGTGGCTCATGTAGAGGTCCCCTGGACCGGCGCCGGGCTTCCGCGAGAAGTAGAGGACCGGCCCACTCCTGCTCTCGGGCAGCGGGAAGGGACTGAACTCGTCGTCGGCGCTGTTGACCAGGCAGCCGACGTTTTTCGGATCCTCGTATTCGCCGTCGGCGCGGATCTGCGTGACGTAGATGTCCGAGCCGCCGCAGAAGTCGACTCCCGCGACTCCCTCCTGGCGCCGGCTCACGAAGTAGAACGTGTGGCCGTCGCGCGCGAGCGTAGGGCAGAAGTCGTCCACGCCGGAGTTCACCGGCTCGCCGACGTTGACCGGCTCTCCCCAGGGATCACGAACGCTTGCCCGGGTCGACACCCAGATGTCGAGGCCCCCATGGCCCCCGTCTCGGTTCGTGGCCATGTAGAACGTCTTTCCGTCTCGCGCAATGAACGGGCAGCCTTCGAGCGCCGGTGTGTTGAACCCGGCATCGGCGCCCGGAGGCGCGGTCTCGATGTTCGCGGCCGTTGACCAGTCTCCGAACGGTACGGCGGCCTGGGCGATCTCGGTCGCTTCCGTCCCTGGGGCGATGATGTCCTGCTCGCATCTTGCACCCGTCGCTACCAGCAGAACCACGATCATCGTCTGACATGTAATGCTTCCTCGTGCGCGTTCCATGGGGTCGCTCCTCTCGTTCGACGAGTTGCTCCTGCAGTCACGGTCGGATACGAGATTGCGCGCGCAGGTGGCTCAGCGGGCCGGATGCCGAGTGGCCGAGACGGTGCAAGGGTGCTTGATCGGCCGAGCGGATTTCGGATACACTGGAACTCGAAACTCCGGACATAGTGCCCCACATGTAGGGAGGCTGGAATGAACCGGATCAACTGGGGTCGCGTGATCGCGGGCGGCCTGGCCGCCGGTGTTGTGCTCAATCTCGGGGAGTGGCTCCTCCACGACGTGATTCTGCGGGAGCGGATGGAGGCCGCCGCGGCCGAGATGGGGATGGAGACGCCGACCGGCTCCGACATCGGAATCTTCGTCGCGATGACGTTCGTGCTCGGGCTCCTGCTGGTATGGCTCTACGCTGCGATCCGGCCGCGGTACGGCCCGGGCCCGAAGGCGGCGATCGTCGCGGGACTCTTCGGCTGGGTGCTCCTGTACGCGTTCTGGTACGTCTACAACGTCGCGTGGGAGATCTTCCCGCAGGACATGGTGGGAGTCTCGACGGTCTGGGGGCTCTTCGAGCTGCCGATCGCGACGATGGTGGGCGGGTGGCTCTACCGCGAGGGATCCACGGACCAGGTGACGCCGTGAGATTGGCGGCGGTGCTCGTGGTGCTATGCGGTCTCGCGTGCAGCACCGGAGACCCGGACCCCCAGCCGGCGGACACCGGCAACCGCATCCAGCGGACGACGGCGCACGTGGACAGCCAGCTCAATCAGGCCCGCGAGCACATCCGCACGATCGACACGCTCGGCGCCGCGTACGAGTAGCGCGCTCGTGCGGCGGGCGACCGATCCGCGGCCCTCCGCACTCAGACGAAGGGTCGCGGCCGCGACCAATACGGCGGATCGGTCGCGAACCAGGCGCCGGCCACGGCTGCTCCGCCGCCCAGGAGCAGCGTGAACGCCGCCCACATCCCCGCCGCCATCGCGCCCTCGGCGCGGGCGGCCAGCT
This sequence comes from Gemmatimonadota bacterium, assembly GCA_035687725.1. GTDB lineage: Bacteria > Gemmatimonadota > Gemmatimonadetes > JACCXV01 > JAHWKZ01 > JAICNR01. The sequence continues at coordinate 14,260 of DASRVB010000202.1, read as the reverse complement.
CCCGCGCAGCCTCGGCGCGCATCTCCGCGACGTCCTCGGCATCCTCTTCGGGCAGCCCTTCGATCGGGGCGACGTCCATGCCCGCCTGGGCCTCCGCTTCGCGCAGCACGGCGTACACGCTGTCGGTGGCCACGGCCAGCGGGCCGCCGAGGACCGTGCTCACGGCGGTGGTCAGGATGTAGAGGGACGCCAGCGTCACGAGCGACCACACGAGAAGTCCCAGGAACACGCCCCCGGGCGCGAACGGCCCGCCCGCGATCCGCCCCGCCACCCAGCCCCCGACGAAGAGCGAGAGCAGGGCGGACACCGTCCACCAGACGCCGACGGCGCCGGTGATCGTTCCAGCGTCGGCGTCCTCGCCCGATACCACGTCCACGGCGCCCAGCCCGAGACCGAGAGCCAGAATCGCGAGCACGAGCCCTACGGCGATGGCCACGAGGCTTCCCGCGACGACCGCGCCCCAGGCGACCCCCGCAGGAAAGACGTCCCTCTCCCCTCGCGTCTCGATCCGGTCATGATCATGGATCATCGCTGTCTCCCCTCGTGTGGACGACGGGATCCCACTGACCCGCCGTCGAGCCGATTGCCGCATCCGCCACCCGGTATCCATCTTGACCATGCAGGGCGTCGCGCGCAACCGTGATCGGTACGTCCGGTAGGGAGGTGCTCATGATTCGCAAACTGAAGGACGGCCGCTACCGGCTCTATTCGCGGAAGAAGGACCCGAAGACCGGCAAGCGCCGGAACCTGGGGACGTTCAAGACACGAGCCGCGGCCGAGAAGCACGAGCGCGAGGTTCAATTCTTCAAGCGGCGCGGCTAGGCGACTCTACGACTCCATCAGCCGCCGCTCACGGCCTGCACGATCGCCAGCCGGTCGCCGTCGGCGAGCCGCACGTCCAGCCGCGGCATCCATCGGGTCATACGATCGTTGTGGAGAAGGAGCACGTGCGGCCGAAGGTCGCCGGCCTCGGTGAAGACGTGCGTGGCGAGGACCGGCCAGCGGAGGCGGATCGCCTCCGCGACGGTGTCCAGGCGCTCGGCATCGATGCCGACGGTGGAGCGCCCGTCGATGCAGTCGCGAAGCATGCGGGGAACCTCCAGCGTGACCTGCGCCATCGGACCGGTCAGTATGTCTCGGCGCGCACACAGAGCACGCGCGGCAGCCGCGCGGGCAGTCGCTGCCAGGTGTCGCCGGCGTCGGCCGAGGCGTACACGTCACCGCCCGTGGTGCCGAAGTAGACGCCGGTCTCCTCGCGGCCGTCCAGCGCCATCGCGTCACGGAGGACGCCGGAGTACATGGGTTCGTCCCCTGAGCCGACCTCGCGCCGCACCCACGTCTCGCCCGCGTCGCCGGATCGCCAGACCACGGCCTTGCCCTGATCGAAGAGGCGGTTCTCGTCCGATAACAGCGGAATCACGAACAGCTCGCCTTCCTGCGAGAGCGCGATCGGGAACCCGAACTTGTGCGGCAGCTCGTCGTCGATCGCCTTCCATCTCGCCCCCGCGTCGTCGCTCCGGAACACTCCGCTGCTGCGGGTCCCGTCGGACGTCATCGTGTGCGCGTGGAACTGCATGAAGAGCCGATCGGAGTTCGAACGATCGAGGACGATCTTGTGAATGCAGAACATGGCGTCCTCGTCGGGCGACCCCGTCATCGTCATCGGCGGAAGACCGTCGTTCAGCGCCTTCCATGACTCGCCTCCGTCGGTCGAGCCGAAGACGCCGACCGCGCTGACGCCGACCCACATGCGGGCCGGGTCGTCGGGATCGACGAGGATCGTGTGGAGACAGAGCCCGCCGTTTCCGGGCTGCCAGTTGGGGCGCGAGGGGTGCCGCGTCAGCCCCTCGATCTCGCGCCACGAAGCGCCGTCGTCGTCGCTGACGTAGAGTGCGGCGTCGGCGACTCCCGCGTAGATCCGGCCGGGCTGCGGCGCGCGCGCGAGCTGCCATATGCGGGTGAGGGGGTGCTCGGCGGGCGAATCGGGGGGACGCAGCGGAGTCTGGGACCAGCTCTCGCCGCCATCGCGGGTCTCCCGCACGGTGGCCCCCCACGCCATGTGGGAGGTCCCCACCAGCAGACGGTCGGGATCGGCGGGATCCATGAGGAGCGCGTCCACCCGCCATTCGGGCAACGACTGGCCCGCGAGCCGCCACGCCCGGCGGTCACCGTCCGACTCGAATCCGTACAGCCCCTTTTCGGTACCAACCCGAAGTACGACGCGCTGTGCCATAGGACTCCTCTGTGACAGGGTGCACACGAATGTCCCGGCCTCCGAATCTTCCGGATTTCCGCCCGGCTGCAACCCTGGAGGCCTTCCGGGCATCTCACTATGGGAGGCCGAATGCCCGGATCGGAACGAATCGCCGGAGGGGTATCCATGTTCCGCTGGAGCTCGATCGCGCTCGTCGCAGTCCTGTCGACCCCCGTCGTCCTGCGCGCCCAGACGGCTGGGTCCACACCCCCAGCCTCCTCCGCGACCGGCGTCCAGGCGCTCGCCACCCCGGCGGCCGGCACGCCCGAACACGAGCGGCTCGCGCCCGTCGCCCAGGCGGTCCGCCTGGAGGGCGAGATCGAGCTCGACGGCGAGCTGGACGAAGCGATCTGGCGCACCGCGCCGGCGGTCACGCGCTTCCTGCAGACGGAGCCCGACCACGGCCGCCCGGCGTCGCAGCCGACCGAGGTGCGGTTCGTCTACGATGACCAGACCCTGTACATCGGCGCCAGGATGTACGACTCGCTGGGACCGCGCGGGGTCATCGGCCGGCTCGCCCGCCGCGATTCCGATCCGCCGGGAGACCGGCTGACGATCACGTTCGACACCTTCCTGGACCACCTCGGCCAGACCGAGTTCACGATCAACCCCACCGAGACGCGAATGGATGCCTACGGGCCGGGAGGGTCCAATCTCGACTACTCGTGGAACCCCGTGTGGCGCGCGGAGGCGGAGGTGGACTCCCTCGGCTGGACCGCCGAGGTCGCCATTCCCTTCGCGCAGCTCCGGTTTCCGCGCGGCGCGGAACAGACCTGGGGCCTCCAGATCGAGCGGGAGGTCAGCCGATTGAACGAGTTCCAGCTCTGGTCGTTCTGGACACGCGACCAGCAGGGTGGGCCGGCCCGCTATGGCCATCTGACCGGACTCTCGATCCCAAACGCGAGCCCGAACCGCTTCGAGCTCCTGCCCTACGCGGTCGCGCAGATGGAAACCGCGGCGGAGATCGACCCGGACGACCCGTTCGCCGAGGAGCGCGATCAGGACTACCGGGTCGGAGCCGATCTCAAGTACCTGCTGACGTCGAATCTTACCGTGTCGGCGACCGTCAACCCGGATTTCGGCCAGGCGGAGGTCGATCCCGCCGTCGTCAACCTCTCCGCGTTCGAGACGTTCTTCCCCGAGAAGCGCGAGTTCTTCATCGAGGGAAGCGGCTTGTTCAGTTATGGCGGTCTCTGGTGCTTCACCTGCAGCAACGTTTCCTCACTGGACCTGCTGTTCACGCGCCGGATCGGGCGCGCCCCACAGGGCGGCGGCCTGGCGTTCGACGCCGGGGACTTCGCCGACGTGCCGGACGCGACCACGATCCTGGGCGCCGCCAAGCTGACCGGGCGGACGCGCGCCGGGACCTCGATCGGGGTTCTCGGCGCGGTCACCGATCGCGAGCGCGCGGACGTGGCGCTCCTTGGGGGAGAGCAGTTCGAGCAGGAGGTGGAGCCGCTGACCGGCTACCTGGTCGGCCGGGCGAAGCACGACCTCCTCGACGGAGACCTCCAGGTCGGCGGAATCGTGACTTCTGTCACCCGGAACTTCGACGACTCCGACATCGAGGACCTGCTGCCCTCCCATGCCGAGGCGGTCGGGGGAGACGCCGAGTGGTGGTGGAACGACCGCACGTATCACTTCCTCGGGAGCGCAGCGGTTTCCAACGTGTCGGGGGATCCCGACGCGATCCTCCGGGTCCAGCGCTCGAGCGCGCGCTTCTTCCAGCGGCCCGACCGCGAGCACGGCTCGAACGGCCTCTTCACCGATCGCTTCGATCCGACGCTGGAGTCGATCCGGGGCTGGGGTATGTACAGCCGCGTGGCAAAGGAAGCGGGAGCGTGGCGCTGGGAGGGCTCCCTCGCCGCGCGGAGCCCGGGATTCGAGATCAACGACCTCGGCTTCCAGACACGCGCGGACTGGCTATGGCTGCACGGGAACATCCAGCGCCGCTGGACCGAGCCGACGAGCCGCTATCGGTATCTGCAGACGACCCTCGGGGCGCAGAACCGCACGAACTTCGATGGCGACCTGGAGGAGCGGCAGGTCCACTGGAGCGCGTATGCGGAGCTGCCCAACTACTGGGAGGTCTCTCTGTTCAACATGGCCCGGCCATCGGCGTTCGACCCCCGCGCGACCCGTGGGGGGCCGGTCGTCAAGTCACCGGGGCATGGCTTCCACAGCCTGTTCGTGGCCACCGACTCGCGGAAGCGGTTCGTGGCCTCCGTCGAGCCGACGTACACCTGGATCGAGGAGGGGAAGCGGGAGTACGCGCTGTACCTGAACTTCACCTACAAGCCGGCCTCGAACATCGCGCTGTCGCTTGGGCCGTACTTCGAGCACGGCGAGTCCTCGGCCCAGTTCGTGACCAGCGTCGAGGACGCGACCGCGGAGGCGTTCTACGGCAGCCGGTACGTATTCTCCGATCTCGACCAGAACACGTTCTCGATGAACACGCGACTGGACTGGACGTTCACACCCAGGATGTCGCTCGAACTGTTCCTGCAGCCCTTCTTCTCGAGCAATGAGTTCGGCCGCTTCAAGGAGTTCGCAGCTCCCCGGACGCTCGACAAGCTCGTGTACGGCGAGGATATGGGGACGATCGCGCTGAACGAAGGAGTCTACTCGGTCGATCCGGACGGCGCGGGGCCCGCCGAGACGTTCACCTTCGACGATCCCGACTTCACCTTCAGCTCGCTGCGCGGGAATCTGGTCTACCGGTGGGAGTACGTCCCCGGCTCGACGTTGTTCCTCGTCTGGACGCAGGATCGAAACACGGAGTTCGACGAGGGAAACTTCGATCTCGGCAGGGACGCCGACGACCTCTTCTCGACCGCCGCCGACAACGTCTTTCTCGTGAAGCTGACGTACTGGCTCGGGATCTAACGTGGTATCGCGGAGCGGGCGCGGAATGGGATCGCGTCATGACACGGCGAGGATCGCACTGGCGAGGGGGTCCCCGACGCGAATCTGTCGGCCGGGGATGACGCGCGGATCGAGCTCGAAGCGGCCGGCCTCGAAGAGCACGACGACGCTCGAGCCGAGATGGAAGGCCATGAGCTCGCCGCCCGCCTCGAGCTCGATCGGCGGGTCGTAGCGGCGCGAGTCGATCGCGCGCCCACGCGCGCCCTTCGCCCCACGACGATTCGTGACGCCTCCTCGCGGGCCGTTCCACTCGGGATCGAAGATCGATTCGATTCGGCCCACGTTCGTGGCGCCCACCGCCACCACGGCCATGTCTCCGGCCGTACCGTCCAGATCGCAGACCAGCCGCTCGTTGCGCGCGAAGAGCTCCGGAACCGAGGCCACGGCCGGGGGATTGACGGGAAGGAGAATTCCCGGGACGTGCCGGGCACCGACCAGGCGACCCCGGCTCGGCGCGTGGATTCGGTGATAGTGTCGCGGCGCGAGATAGAGCGTGACGAACGGCCCGTCGGCGAGCCGCTCGGCGAGCGCGGTATCGCCGAGGAGCTCGGCCGCGGTGTACTCGAGGCCTTTGGCCTGGAGGAGCCGCCCGCGCGCGGCTAGGCCCACCTGGCCGACGATCCCGTCCACGGGGGAGCCCGCACCCGAGGGGTCGGCGCGCCACGGCCGCGCGCCCGGCTTGAGCCGGCGCACGAAGAAGGCGTCGAGCGTCTCGTATTCCTCGAGCGCCCGCTCGGCCTCGTCGGGATCGGCGCCGACCGCCTTCGCGAACGCGCCGAGTACCGACCTTCGCGCCGGACGCGGAATGGGGACGTCCGCGAGACGGCCCGCGAAGCGCGAGAGCGCGCCGTGCGGCAGGCGTTCGAGCGCAGCGATAGCGGCGCTCCAGTAGGCGAGGCGTGGCCGGTGCATGGATGCCCGGTATCTTAGCCCTGACCACCCCGGCAGCCACTTCCCGAAATCGGAGGCACACCGCATGCGGCGTCGTCTGGCACTCGCCACCGCCGCGCTATGCGTTTTCGCGGCGCCTACCCTCGCCCAGGAGCGGGAGATGGTGGCCGACGAGGCGGCGGTCCGCGCGGTGGTCGAGGGGTTCAAGGACGCGCTCGCCACGGGTGACTCGACCGCTGCCCTCGGCTATTTGCACCCCGACCTCGTCGTCTACGAAGCCGGTCACGCCGAGACGCTCGCCGAGTACCGCGCTGGCCATCTCGCAGCGGACATGGAGTTCGCCGCTGCTGTCGAAACCACCGTGCTGGAGCAGGGCGTGATCGTACGTCCGGACATGGCGCTGTGGGTGAGCGAGAGCGAATCGAAGGGCGAGTTCCGCGGTCGGGCGATCGACGCGCACGGCGTCGAGACGATCGTCCTCCTGCCGACCGACGCGGGCTGGAAGGTTCTGCACGTCCACTGGTCGAGCCGCTGAGAGCGGGTCGCACCGCACGGCTGGAGGTCTGCCGCCCGAGGCGGTTCAGCCGCGCGGCGCCATGCCCAGCCCTGCGAGCCGCTGGCGGACCTCCGCGATCCGCGGAGCCTGACCGGGATCGGCCTCGGACCAGGCGGTGAGCAGGAGCTCGTAGGTATGCCGCGCGTCGTCCCGCCGACCCGTTTCCTCGTAGGCGCGGGCCAGCGGGTAGAGCGCCGTCGTGCCGAAGAAGCCCCTGACCGACTCGAAGTATCGGATCGCGTCGTCGTGGCGGTCGAGCTCGGCTGCGAGCCCACCCAGCCAGAAGCGGATCCACGCATTCTGGATCGGGTTAGCGACCCGCTTCTGGGCGGTCTCGAGGAGAGGCCAGGCGCGGGCGGCGTCTCCGCCCCGCCATGTCGCGTACGCCTCGAGCGCGTCGGCGGTGGCCTCCAGGCTCTGCGCGGCGAGCGAATCGTTCTCCGCGACCCGGTCGTCCGCAGACGCGTGAAAGAGGCGGACGCCGCGCCGGAAATCCTCCCCCCTCCCGCGGTCCACGCTCGCAGCCGTCAGCAGGAACGTAGCCGGGCCCGGCACCGAGTCGGGCGGCAATGTCAGCAAGGCATCCAGGCGATCCGGCGATACCGGAACGCTCGTCATGCGCGCCAGCATCGCCATGTCGGCCCGCTGACGCGGATTGATCCCGGGGGTTTCGAGGAGCTCCGCGCAGGTCGAGAGCTTGCCGCGTTCGAGCTGGTTCATGAAGAGCTGGAAGGAAGCGTTGGCCCGCTCCGCGTCGTCGATGTCGCGGGCGAGGAGGAGTCGCAGGGCGGACTCCTGTGCGGCCAGGTGGTTCGGATGGCCCAGAATACCGACGACCTTGCAGCGGAAACAGCTGACGTTGAGCGTGTCGAGCGCCTCCAAGGCCGCGGTGCGGACGTCCGCCGAGCCGAACGCCAGGGCGAAGTCGATCCCGAACACCACGTCGTCCTCGGAGCCGCGGGCGTGTTCCCGGAACCGGGCGAGGAGGTCGGCTGCGCGAGCGCTGTCGGAATCGAAACTGAAGGCGAGATCGATGGGATGCAGATATGCCGGCGTGAATCGCGGATCGAGCTCGATCGCGCGGAAGAACGCCCGCGTCGATTCCTCGACGTCGATCAGATGTCTTCCGCCCTCGTGGTAGAGGATCTCGCCCAGGTGGTTCCATGCGTCCACGTCGTCCGGATATCGCTTGACCAGGTCGCGAGCGAAATCGACCGACCGCGGGGAACCCTGGAACCATAGATCCTCCCCCTCGACGAGCAGTCGCTCGCGTTCGGGGAGCCGGTCGGCATGGCGGCGGGCAAGCTCGGCTTCCTGGGCCGGGAGGTCGCCGAACTCGGTCTCGGACCACCAGCCGTACGTCTGGCTGAGTCGCAGGTGGGCGAGCGCGAACGCGCTGTCCGCCTCCACCGCCGCCTTGTAGGCGGTGACGGCGTTGCGCCAGTCCGAGCGGCGGAAGTGCCCCTCGCCTTCGAGGTACGCCTTGAGGGCCGGTACGGATGCAGTCATCACGCGGCTCAGGTTCAGGGAGGGGATGCTCCCCTCGCCTTCATCCAGCAGCGCGCCCAGGAGGTCGATCGAGAGCCGATCGACTAGGACGAACAGGCTGTCCTGCGGGCCCTCGACCTGCGCGTGTCCCACCGCTTCGCCGCGGCCGATGTCGTAGAGGTCGGCGGTGAGGCGCATTCCAGTGCCGATCGTGACGACGTCCCCAGCGACCGCGTACCGTGCGCCGGTGTCGCGGGCGACACCCAGCAGGGTCTCGAGATCGGCGCGCCGGCCCTCGGGCACTGCCTCGGACCAGCGTGCCAGGACCGTGCGGTTGTCGATCGCCCGGAAGCCGCCGGCGCCGTCGAGGTTCGTGGCCAGGAGGTCGACCATTCCCTCGCGCCACTGGTCGAGCTCTGGGTCGTTGACCGTGAAGGGGAGGACGGCGATCCCAGGTGCTGCGCTCTCCGCCAGTGCCGGACCCGGCGCGATCTTCTCCATGCCCCAGCGGCCGCCGAGGAAGAGGACGACGGCGAGGCCGATGGCAGCCAGCGCCCCCACCGCCAGGATTCCCGCCTGGCGATAGCTCATCTCGGGGATCCAGCGGCCGGTGCGGAAACCGGGTCCGGGCGGAAGCTCGGAAAGGGCGTAGAGATGCCACTTGTCGGGCACGCCCTTGAGTTCCCGCTCGCCCCGGTCCTCGAACTTGAAGCCGGCGCCCACGACGAGCTCGCGCACCGTGCTCGACACGAGGATCTCGCCGGGGGCGGCGGCGGCGGCCACGCGGGCGCCGATGTGGACGCCCAGCCCACCCAGGTCGCGTCCCTTGCCGTCGACCTCGCCGGCGTGGACGCCGCTCCGGATCTCGAGGCCGAGGTCCTTCATCGCATCGCGGATGGCGGCCGCGCAGCGGATCGCGGATGCGGGACGGCCGAAGACGGCCATGAAGCCATCGCCCGCGGTGTTGGCCTCGCGTCCGCCGAAGCGCCGGAGCTCTCTGCGCACCCGGGCATGATGCTCGGTCTGGAGCTTCCGCCACTCGCGGTCGCCGAGCTCGGCGGCCCGCCGGGTAGAATCGACGATGTCGGTGAACAGGATCGCGGTCAGAGAGCGGCGAGCTTCCATCGTGTGCGCTTACTGAGCGGTCGCGGTCTTTTGGGCGACGACGTCGATCCGCTGATCGACGAACAGCTCTCCCAGGGGCGACCGCACTTCGAGGTGGTACTCCCCAGGAGCGGGCGGACGGAACTCGAAGTCCATCGTCTCCCCGACGCTCACGGGCGTCCTGTCGGCCAGGCGCATCGTGCGCTGGCGAGCCGGCAGGGCGGCGCCGTCCTTGCCGACGGCCCGCCAGAGGACGGGGAAGCCGTCGCGCAGGAGGCGGAACTCGGCACCGGCATTGAACAACGTGATGTTGATGAGCCGCAGGCGGTAGTCGACGCCGGCTTTCAGCGCGAGTGGCGCGGGAGCGCGGCTGCCGTTCATCAGCGGAAGCATGTCCGGGTCCGAGCCCGTACTCAGGATGAGGACCCGGTCGGTCTCCTGGTCCCACGGCTGGCCGGGATCCAGCACGACGAAGCCGCCGTACAGCCCCGCGCTCTGTTGGCGGATGTCGTTGAAGTGCGTGTGGTACATGTAGGTGCCCGCACGGGGAGGCGTGATCCGCATCTCGAAAGAATCGCCCGGCAGGATCGCGGGCGTGGTCGCGCCCTGGTAGCCGCCGATCCCGGCCACGCCGTCGAAGTAGCTGTCGATCTCGAGGCCGTGCCAGTGGACCTGCGTCGGCTCGTCGATCCGATTGATCACGCGCACGCCCGTCGGCTCGCCGACCCACGCCACGAGCGTCGGCCCCGGCCATGCGGCCGGTCCCGAGGGCGGCTGGCCGTCCTCGCCGGCGAGCGCGAAGGCGAACCGGCGCCTCTCGCCCGGCAGCGAATCGCTCTCAACGAAGAGCCGCAGCAGCCGCCGCGGCCGGACCTCGTGCGCGTAGCCTTCCGGCGGCCGGACCGTGATCCCCATCACCAGTCCCCCCATTCCCTCGATGACATGTCCGTGGGGGTTCTCGGAGTGGATGCCGTGGAGCAGGGCTTCGTCGCGAGCCAACCCGTCCGCATAATCCCCCGGCAGGGCGTTCGGAACGACGTGATAGCTTATGTGGCAGTGGAACGGCCAGCCGCCGGGTCGGTCGGCCAGCCACGAAACGTCCGCCGTCTCCCCGACCCGCATGAGATGCGTGGCATTGAGCCGTCGCTCGCCCGGCCACAGGGGAGTGGCGCGCTGGATGTCACCCGCCGCATCCACGTCGAAGAAGAAGCCGTGGAGATGCATCGGGTGCCCGCGGTCGGTCAGGTTGATCAACCGCCAGTGGACGGAATCCCCGAGTGCGTACTCGAGTCGCTCGGTGAAGGGCCACGCACGGCCGTTGATCGTCATCGTCTCGGTCTGCCAGTCGAGCTCTTGCTCGGCCGGTGGGCGTTCGAACCAGATCGAGAGCACCATGACCTTGTCGCGGTCCGGGGCGGCGCCTGGCGGATCGACGATCAGGGCGCCGTTCAGCTGGCTGTCCTCGAAGAGTCGCGAGTCCGGTTCGTCGAAGACCAGTCGCGATCCGGTCGTCGTCCCCCAGTAGTAGTACGTGCCCTCGACGTCGGCGACGAAGCGCGCCTCGCGTTCCTCGCCGGCGGGCACGACGAGCGAGTCCATGTCCGCGGCGCGACGGACGGCGAGGCCGTGGACGACCAGTGGCACATCCAGCGGATTCGAGACCGTGACCCGGATCTCGGTTCCGAGCGGCACGCGGATCATGGGACCGGGGTTCTCGGGATCGCGCCCCACCTCGCGGAAGGCCAGGACCTCGACGCCGGGGCGGTCGTCTCCGACGTACCGCCACTCGCCGCGCACGAGCTCGAGGCGCAGTGTCAGGATGCCGTCTGCGAGCGTTCCGGCAGGCCGGTCGTTGTCGTTCCAGCGGATGCGCGGAAGGTCCGGATCTGAGAACGCTGGCGTCGCAACCACGACCAGGCTAATCCCGGTCAGGGCAACGCGTATCCACGCGGCCGGTCGATGCACGCGACTCCTTGGGCGAGATGGGGTTTTCCAGCAGGAAACGAATAATGGTACGCGGCGGATCTCCGAGCCCGCAAGGGGATCGAACCTTTCTAGGCCCGGGCGGACATCCACCCCCCGCGCTTGAACGCCTGCCCGGCGATGACCGGCACGGCCGAATATGCCACCGCGATCGCCACGAAGACTCCCATCGGCCCCATTCCGGCGCGCGAGAGAAACCACGCCGCGGGGAGCTCGAGCGCCCAGAAGCAGGCGATGTTGATCCACGTCGGCGTGCGGGTGTCGCCGGCCCCGTTGAACGACTGCTCGAGCACCATGCCCCAGCCGTAGAAGGGGAACCCCAGCGCCACGATGCGGAGTCCCATGACCGCCCAGCGGGCCGTCGCGGCGTCGCCGGTGAACAGGCGCACGATCCACGGCGCGAATACCAGGAACACGAGCCCGACGGCGCCGAGCGCCAGCGCGCTCCACCAGCCGGCCAGACGCACGGAACGGATCGCGCGCTCGGGCTTCCCCGCGCCGAGGCCCTGGCCGACCATCGTCGCGGCCGCGTTCGACAGGCCCCACGAGGGCATGAGCGCGAAGATGACGACGCGGATCGCGATCGTATACCCGGCCACGACCTCGGTACCGTAGCTCGCGAGGATCCGGATCAGCGCGATCCAGCTCGCCATGCCGACGAAGACCTGGAACGTCCCCATGGCGCTCAGGCTCACGAGCCGGGAAAGGAGCGCGCCATTCAGCTGCACGTGATGGCGCCGGATCCGCACCCGCGACCCCCGCAGGAGCGTGGCCAGCTGCACGACGACCGCCGTGCCGCGGCCGATCGTGGTCGCCACCGCCGCCCCGGTCAGGCCCATCTCGGGAAACGGACCCAGGCCGAAGATCAGGAAGGGATCGAGGACGATGTTGATCCCGTTGGCGAGCCACAGAAGCCGCATCGCGATCGCCGCGTCTCCGGCGCCGCGGAAGACCGCGTTCAGCAGGAACAGGAGCATGATCGTCGCGTTCCCGCCCAGGAGCACGCGCGCGTACCCCGACCCCTCCGCCACCACATCCGGCTCGGCGCCCAGGAGCTCCAGGAACTGGGGCGCGAACAGGACGCCGCACAGCCCGATGGCCGCCGAGAGCCCGATTCCGAGCGCGATCGCCTGCACCGCGGAGCGCGCCGCGCCGTCCGGATCTCCGGCGCCGATCCGGCGCGCGACCATCGCGGTCACGCCGATGGAGAGCCCGATCGCGATCGTGTACACCAGCGTGACGATCGATTCCGTCAGGCCGACGGACGTGATCGCACCGGCGCCAAGACGCGAGACCCAGAAGATGTTGGTCAGCGCGAAGACCGACTCGAGCGCGGTCTCCAGCACCATGGGGATCGCGAGCATGAGGAGCGCGCGCCCCACCGGTCCCTGGGTGTAGTCGAGCGACGAGCCGCGCAGGGCCTCCTTGAGCAGAGCGATCCGCCCCTGATGAGGCTCCTCGTCGACCGACGCGGGCGGCTCCTCGACGGGAGCCAGGGCTTCATCGGGAAGCGACTTCTCGATATCCGACATTACCGACCTCGTGAACGCGGGACTCGACGGCGAACGATGCGCGGGCGTTCACGGAGGCGAAGCGAAGGCGCTTCTTCCGCGGGCTACGGCTGCGCTCCTCCAGGGAGGAGCAGCGGCGGTTCTGTCAGACGGGGAAGGTGCCGACCGTGAGCGCCCGCGCGCGGATCAGGCGAAGGGCCGATCGAGGAGCGGATCGGCGATTCGCCGGAAGCCGTTGCGTGTGGCGGTGACTCTCACGTTCGCCTCTCGAGACGGGGTGCGAAATCGAGCATCCATCATAGGCGATGGATGGCGCGGGCGTCAATCCGTGTTCGCGGCATGACAACCGGGGCACCGTCGCCATGCGATACTGCCTGCACATCGGAAGATTGATCGTATACGGCGGAGGAGGACACATGGCAATGGATGCGGTTTCGGCGGCGTCGGCGGGTACGCACGATCTCGGGGACGGGCTCGTGGTGAATCGCCTGGGGTACGGCGCGATGCGGATCACGGGAAGGAACGTCTGGGGGCCTCCCGAAGACCCCGATCACGCGATGCGCGTGCTGCGCCGCGCGACCGAGCTCGGCGTGAACTTCATCGACACGGCGGACTCCTACGGACCCAGCGTGTCGGAGGAGTTGATCGCGGAAGCGCTCGAGGGGTACGGCGACGTCGTCGTGGCCACCAAGGGCGGGCTCCGGCGGCCCACGGCTCCGGAGTGGACGAACGACGCGCGGCCCGAGCATCTCCGCGTGGCGCTGGAGGGAAGCCTCAAGCGCCTGAGGGTCGAGCGCATCGACCTCTACCAGCTCCACGCTCCCGATCCGGACGTGCCCTACGAGGAGTCGATCGGGACGCTCAAGGAAATGCAGGACGAAGGGAAGATCCGGCTGATCGGAGTGTCGAACGTGGGCCTCGACGAGCTCGAAGTCGCGCGCGGCATCGTCGACGTCGTCAGCGTGCAAAACCGCTACAACCTCGTCGAGCGCGCCTCCGACGACGTGCTGGACCGCTGCGAGGAGCTCGGGATCGCGTTCCTCCCGTGGTTCCCGCTCGCCACCGGGGACCTGGCGGGTGGCGGACGCCGCGGCGTCGGACGCGTGCTGGCGCGGGTCGCAGAGCGCCTCGACGCCACGCCGGCGCAGGTCGCGCTGGCATGGCTCCTGGCGCGCTCCCCGGTCATGATCCCCATCCCCGGAACGAGCAGCCTCACGCACCTCGAGGAGGACGTCGCGGCCGGCGCGCTCGAGTTGCCCGAAGAGGCCTATGCGGAGCTGGAGGATGCGGCATGAGGGCACGGGGGTTGATGAAGGCCGCGCTCGCGGCCACGGCGTTGCTCGCGGGCGCGGCCGCGACGGTCTCCGCGCAGGAGTCCCGCTTCCGGCTCAACCCGTACGTGGGCTGGTACCACTTCGACGAGAGCTCCTTCGAGGAGGCGTTCGAGACGTCGGAGGTCGAGTCCGATCCGGTCTACGGGCTCAGGCTGGCGATCGGCGGGATCGGCGGCTGGTCGCTCGACGTCGCGTACGGAAGGACGAAGATCGA
>DASRVB010000201.1:0-3326 GCA_035687725.1 Gemmatimonadota bacterium | reverse complement strand
CCTACGTGCAGTGCGCGCTCCTCCTCCAGCACCCGGAGGACGCAGCCGCGGCGGGGGCGGCGCTCGTGGAGAAGCTCGCTGGCCGGGTGGCGCCGGCTCCGGCCACGATCGTCTCCCCAGCCATCGGGGGGATCGTCCTCGGTCAGGAGATGGCGCGCGCGTGGGGAGCACGGGCGATCTGGGCCGAGCGCGCGGGGTCCGGTGCGGAGCTCGCGTTCCGGCGCGGGTTCGCGCTGGCGCCCGGAGAACGCGTGGTCGCCGTCGAGGACGTCGTAACGACCGCCGGCTCGATCCGCGAGGTCGTCTCTCTCTGCCGGAGCGCGGGCGCGAACGTCGTCGGAGCCGCGGCCGTCGTCGACCGTTCCGCGGGAGGCGTCGCGTGGGACGTTCCCTGGGCCTCGCTGGTCGAGATCGCGGTCGAGCAGCACGCGCCCGAGAAGTGCCCGCTGTGCAAGGCGGGAATCCCCGTCGTCAAGCCCGGCAGCCGGCCGCTTTGAGCGACCTCCGAGGCCGGGAGGAAAGCACGACATCGGCGGAACAAAGGAGGGTACGGAACGTATCCATGGACGATGGAACGCTCTATGATCCGCCTCGTGTTCGTGCTGCTGCTCCTGTCCTGTAACGCTTCGTACATCCGGGCGCAGGAGAGTCGGGAGGACGTCGGCCCGCGCGAGGCGCTGGCGCCGTACCGGGCGCAGGAAGCCGCCGTGCCCGCGTCGCTCCAGGAGCTCTATCGCCGGCTCGCGGAGTACTGGGAGGACGAGAACTCGCGCGCGATCGCGCACCTGGTCGCCCGCGACGGGCGCGTCCACGTCGTGGTTCAGCAGGAGGGTGTCGGCGAGAGGCTCGCCGCCCCCCAGCTCCAGTACCTCCTCCAGGAGATGTTCGACTCCACCGAAGAGGTGACGTTCCGCTTCCCCGCGTATTCGACCTACGACCCCACCAGCGGTGCCGGCTACGCCGTGGGCCAGCGCGTGTACCGGGACGGGAACGGCTTCGAGCCGTTCGTCGAGCGGGTGTTCGTCGGGGCCCGCAGCGATCGCGGGCGCTGGATCGTCACCGAGCTCCGCCTCACGCTCGACTGACCCGCGCTTGCTGCGCGGGGATTCGGCGCACTACCCTCTGGGTTCTCGTCCGTAAACCGGCCGTCCGCGGTACTCGCCGCGATCCGGCCCCCTTCGCTGGAGCACCGAGTGGCGCTTGCCCTGTACGATACCCTGCGCCGGAAGCAGGTAGCCTTCGAGCCGCTCGAGCCGGGGCTCGTGCGGATGTACACGTGTGGGCCGACCGTCCACGACTTCGCCCACATCGGCAACCTGCGGACGTTCCTGTTCGAGGACATGCTGCGCCGGGTCCTGGAAGCGCGGGGCTACCGGGTCACCCAGGTGATGAACCTGACCGACGTCGACGACAAGATCATCGCCAAGGCGCAGGCCGCGGGGGAGTCGATCGCCGAATACACGCGGCGCTACACCGAGGCGTTCTTCGAGGACCTGTCGACGCTCAGGGTGGCACGCGCCGAGCACTACCCCACCGCCACCGGGCATATCGACGAGATGGTGGCGCTCATCGGGCGGCTCGAGGAGGCGGGCCACACCTACCGCACCGCGGACGGATCGATCTGGTTCCGCATCTCGAGCTTCCCTGACTACGGCAAGCTCTCCCGGATCGATCTCTCCGGGATGCGGGACGGGGCGCGGGTGGAATCGGACGAGTACGACAAGGAGGACCCCAAGGACTTCGCGCTCTGGAAGGCGGCCCGGCCCGGAGAAGAGGCCTGGGACACCGAGCTGGGGCGGGGACGACCCGGCTGGCACATCGAGTGCTCGGCCATGTCGATGTCCTATCTCGGCGAGACGTTCGACATCCATACCGGCGGGGTGGACAACATCTTCCCCCACCACGAGAACGAGATCGCGCAGTCCGAGGCCGCCACCGGACGGCCGTTCGCGCGATTCTGGCTCCACGCCGAGCACCTGATCGTCGACGGCCAGAAGATGGCCAAGTCGCTGGGCAACTTCCTCACGCTGCGGGACCTGCTGGACCGGGGATACGCCCCGCGCGCGATCCGATACCTGCTGCTGTCGGTGCACTACCGCCAGCAGCTCAACTTCACCTTCGCCGGGCTGGACCAGGCGGCCGCCTCGATCGAGCGCCTGACCGCCTTCGCGCGGCGGCTCGACGGGCTCCCCGGAGACGGCGAGCCCGATCCGGAGCTGGCGGAGCGGAGCTCGAAGGCAAGGGAGGAGCTCGACCGGGCGCTGGACGGCGACCTCAACACGAGTCGCGCTCTGGGGGTCGTGTTCGAGTGGCTTCGCGACGTGAACCGGGCCCTGGACGAGGGCCGGGGGAACGAGGCGGACCGGCCGGCGCTCGAGGGGGTCCTCGGGGCGTTCGACGGCGTCTACGCGGTCCTCAGCCCGGACCCCGCGGAACTCCGGGTGGATGCCGGGATCGAGGCGCTGATCGCCGAGCGGGAGGCCGCCCGGCGGGAACGGGATTGGGCGCGGGCCGACGCCCTCCGGGACCGGCTGGCCGAGCTCGGCATCCAGCTCGAGGACACCCCGGCTGGACCGCGTTGGAAGCGGTCAGCGGGGGCTTGACAGGACCAAAGGAACCGATAAATTCCCTGTTCTTTTCTCAGGGCGTATTGCGCCCGCGGGCGACGTTCTCGGCGGCACCTCCGGCGGGCGCTCCCGCCGGGAACGTGGCGGGCGACTCCCCGCCGGGAACGTTTCGTCGCGCGCCGATGTAGCTCAATTGGTAGAGCAGCTGCCTTGTAAGCAGCAGGTTACCAGTTCGAGTCTGGTCATCGGCTCCATCCGCCGGCATGCGGGACCGGCGGCGGCGGCCGGAGGGATACCGAAGCGGTCAAACGGGGCAGACTGTAAATCTGCTGGCTCATGCCTTCGGAGGTTCGAATCCTCCTCCCTCCACCATCACGCGCGCGCGGCGCGTAACGGCGGCGGAAGCCATATCGAATGTGGGCGGGAGTAGCTCAATTGGCTAGAGCACGAGCCTTCCAAGCTCGGGGTTGCGGGTTCGAGACCCGTCTCCCGCTCCAGTCAGAGAACGCCGAGGACGTCGGGCCCAGGTAGCTCAGTTGGTAGAGCACGTCCTTGGTAAGGACGAGGTCGGCGGTTCAATCCCGCTCCTGGGCTCCAGAGATAGCACGCATACGTACGGAGGGCCACGATGAGCAAGGCGAAATTCGAGCGGACGAAGCCGCACGTGAACGTGGGCACGATCGGTCACGTGGATCACGGGAAGACGACGTTGACGGCGGCGATCACGGAGGTCCAGAGCAAGAAGGGGTTGGCGGACTA
>DASRVB010000200.1:0-31421 GCA_035687725.1 Gemmatimonadota bacterium | reverse complement strand
GGCCCGCGTTCCTCGTCCGCGCCAGCATGTCGAGCCCATAGCGGATCAGCACGCGGTTCTCGCCGGTCACGGGGACGAGGTCGGCGATCGTCCCCAGCGCCACGAGGTCGAGGCCGCGACGCAAGGTATCGCGGCTCCGCCCCGCGGAGATCTCGAGTGCCTCGCAGAGCTTGAAGGCAACGCCTACGGCGGCCAGGTTGTGGTCCGGATACCCGCAGTCCTCGCGCTTGGGATCGAGCACGGCGACGGCGGCGGTGGGAATCGCGGGCCCGGGCTCGTGGTGGTCGGTGACGATCACGTCGAGGCCGGCGTGGCGGGCCGCCAGGATCTCGGCGACCGCGGTGACCGCGCAGTCGCACGTGATGATCAGCCGCGCGCCGCGCTCGACCAAGGCGGCCACCCCATCCAGCGAGAGGCCGTAGCCGTCCTCCACGCGGTGCGGGATGTAGTACTCGACGGTAGCGCCTCGCCAGCGCAGGTAGCGGACGAGGAGCGCGGTGGCCGTGATGCCGTCCACGTCGTAATCCCCGTAGACGACGATCTTCTCGCCGCTCGCCAGCGCGGACTCTACGCGCGAAACGGCGGTCTCCATGTCGCGCATGAGAAACGGGTCGTGGAGCTGGTCCAGAGACGGATCGAGGAAGGCACGCGCACGCCCGGCGGTTTCGAAGCCGCGGCGCACGAGCAGCTCCGCCACCGGGACGGGGATGCCCAGCTCGCCCGCGAGGGCGGCAGCCGTGTGCCCGTCGACGGGCGCCGGCCATGTCCAGGTGGGTCTCAGCACGTTCCTGTCATGGGGATGCGGCAAAGAATGCGGGAGCGGGCGAACGATAAGCCGGGTTCTGTACCGCGTGTTGCGGCGACGGCCATCGATCTGAGCGGCCTACCCGGAAGTCGAACGCGGCGGGCCACCGCATCCTTCCCTACATGGCCTTGCTCCGGACGGGGTTTGCCGTGCCGCCCCGCTCGCGCGGAAGCGCGGTGGGCTCTTACCCCACCGTTTCACCCTTACCGGCCCTCTCGCGAGGCCCGGCGGTCTGTTTTCTGTGGCACTTTCCGTCACCCCGAAGGGTGCCTCGCGTACCCGCGCCCGAAGGCGCCGTCCGCGAGCGTCCTGCCCTGTGGAGCCCGGACTTTCCTCCAGCGGCCCCTAAGGACCGCCGGCGACCGTCTGTCCGCCCTGCTCCCGCAAGGACTCAAAATGCATGTCTATGGCCCGATTGGCCAGTTCGTCGGCGCGTGCGTTCTCCCCGCGTCGGACATGGTAGACGCGGAATTCCCCTGCCTGCGAGAGCGCCCAGCGCGCCGCTTCGAAGCGCGCCCTCAGCGCCTCGTTCTTCACGCGGTACTCTCCTTTGAGCTGGCGGACCATGAGCTCCGAGTCGGCGTGCAGCTCGATCCGTGTGTCGGGTCCGGGATCGATTGCGCGGAGGGCGTGGAGGAGCGCCTCGTACTCGGCCTGGTTGTTCGTCAGCTCTCCGAGGTACGCGCAGCCTTCCTCGACGAGCTCGCCGTCCATCGACTCCACGACCCAGCCGGCGCCGGCCGGCCCCGGATTGCCTCGTGCGGCGCCGTCGGTGTGGATCACCAGGCTCTGGCCGGACACTAGGCTCGCGGCGCCTCCGCGCCGTGCGCGGGCGCATCGCCCGCCGCCTCGACGCCGGCCCGGGCAAAGATCAAAACGCCGCAATTCTCGCACGGGTGGAGGGCTCCGTCGTGCTGGATCTCGCGGATGACCTGGGGAGGGAGATGGCCGTGGCAGGCGCCGCAGGCGTTTCCTCGCAGCGGCACGAGCGCCGGGAACCGGCGGCCGCGGCGCAGGCGGTCGTAGAGACGGTAGAGGTTCGGCGAGATCTCGCTCACCATCCCGTTCCGGCGGCTGTCGAGGGCCGCCATCTCGCGCTCCACCGATGCCTGCTCCTCGTCGAGCTCCCTGAGCTTGTCGGCCGCGGCCGAGCGTTTCTGCTCGAGCTCGACATCGATCTCCCGCATCCGGATCTCGATCGCCTCCCGGCGCTCCATCTCCTCCAGGATCTCGTCCTCCAGCTCGCCGATCGCGCGGCGCGTTCCCTGGATCTCGGTCAGGAGGGCGCTGTAGGCGACGTTCGTCTTGACGTCATTGAGCTGCCTCTCGTACCGCGCCAGGTGCTCCTGCTGCATCTCGAGCTCGCCTTCGTGCCGGCGGCGGTCCAGCCGCACCTGCTCGAGCGCCGCCGCCTGCTCCGCGCGCTCGTGCTCCAGCGCCGTGATCTCGCGCGATACGTCCGCCTTCACGCTCGGGATCTCATCCCGACGCCGCTCGAGGTCCGCCAGCTTCTTGTCCAGCGTCTGAACCGATAGAAGCGTCTCCAGGCTGTCGGTCGCCCTCATGGCTCCTGTCTCGATCAGGTTCCGGGGAATAAAAAAAGGTGTGCCGTGCGGCACACCTTCCCACGTGCTCTTCGGCCGTGGCCTCGCCCTCGCTCGCAGCGAGTCGGCGGGCGCCACGCCCCGCTCATTCAAGAATCGTCGGTACTTTGATCGCGAGCCTGCTCCCCATGATCGGACTCAATCTACCACGCGCGCGATTTCCTGCCAACACATGCCGGACAGGGGAAACCGAGGCGTCAGGTGCGTCCCGGCGGGTCCGTAAAGCTCAGGGTCACCAGCGCAACGTCTAGGGGACCCGCCGACCAGTTACGAGTTGATAGACGAGGATGATCAGAGCCACGACTAGAAGGAGATGAATCAGTCCCCCGGCCGTCGGAATAACCAACCAACCCAGGAGCCACAGAATCAGCACGATCACAACCAACATCCACAGCACGCGGACACCTCCGTCTTCTAGGGGCAGCCTCCTTACCTGCTCCCGATTCTAACCGTAGTGGCCCTGCCTGTCGATGCAGAATCAAAGGGACACTTCGGAGCAGGAAGACAGTCGTCTGGAAGGAGCGGCCGGGGAAGTGGTGGGCGGTGCAGGATTCGAACCTGCGACCTCCGGTATGTGAGACCGGCGCTCTAACCAGCTGAGCTAACCACCCACGAAGAGCGGGAAACTATCGTCCGTCTCAGGAGCCCGTCAACGGAAGCGGAGAGAGGTTCGCCCTCGTTCCGGTGGCCTCGAACGAGCGGATGCACGTGCCCGGTACACCCGGGAACGTGCCTTCGAACGTGATCGAGCCGAGAACGCTGATGTCGCCCTCCGTCACCCGGGCGACCATGTGCATCTCGCCGGGGAACGGGGCACCCGACGGGTTCTGAACCAGGATCGTCCCGTCGACGGTCATGGCGCGGTTCTCGTTGTTGAAGGTCCCCGTCAACGTACCGGCGCCGCCCACGTCGATCGTGATGTCATCTCCGTCACGCTCGACGGTGATCTCGACGGCCTCGCTTCTGCCCTCATCCCCTACGCAAGTGTCGGTGACGTACGTCAGCGTGATCGGGTACGTGCCCTCGACCCCCAGCGAGGGGTCGTTCTCGCACGCGGGCGCCGCCATTACGGCGAACGCTAGGATCGGTATCCACTTCGGGTAGCGCACGCTCTTCCTTTCGATGCTCGATCGTGTGGGCCCGGCTGGATTCGAACCAGCGACCCTCGGATTATGAGTCCGGTGCTCTGACCGCTGAGCTACGGGCCCCGCGGTAGCCAATCGAAACTATACCGGCGGGCTGGAGGTTTAGGTCCACGCCATCGGTGGTCAAGAAGAGCCTACAGATCGTAGAACTTGAGCAGCTCCCGGCACTTCGACGGATGGCGCAGTTTCTTGAGCGCCTTGGCCTCGATCTGTCGCACGCGTTCGCGCGTGATGTTGAAGATCGAGCCCACCTCCTCGAGGGTCCGCGGACAGCCGTCGCCTATCCCGAAGCGCAGGCGGATGATCCGCTCCTCGCGCTGGGAAAGCGAGTGAAGGACCGAGTTCACGTTCTCCTTGAGCAGCGCGAAGGCCGCGTTCTTGGACGGGGACAGCGTTCGGCTGTCCTCGATGATGTCGGAGATCTGGGTGTCCTGATCGGTCTGGACGGGGCGGTCCAGGGAGATCGGCTCCTGCGCGATCTTGAGCACGGCCTTCACCTTTTCCAACGGCAGGTCGAGCTTCTCGGCGATCTCCTCGGGCGTCGGCTCGCGACCGGTTTGCTGGACGGTCCTACGCGTGTAGCGGTTCACCTTGTTGATCGTCTCGATCATGTGGACCGGGATGCGGATCGTGCGCGACTGCTCGGCGATCGCGCGCGTGATGGCCTGGCGGATCCACCATGTCGCGTAGGTCGAGAACTTGTAGCCCTTGCGGTGGTCGAATTTCTCGGTGGCCCTCAAGAGCCCGGAGTTTCCTTCCTGAATGAGATCCAGGAACTCCAGTCCCCGCCCGATGTACCGCTTGGCGACCGACACCACGAGCCGGACGTTCGCCTCGACCATCCGGCGGCGCGCCGACATGACGCTGCGGGTCAGCGTGACGACCTCGGCCAGGATCGCGTGGTACTCCGCCCGGCTGAGTCCGGTCAGTCGCTCGAGATCTCGCTCGCGCCACTCTACCGCCGAGACACCGTCCAGCTCGCGCAGCTTCTCCGCCAGATATTCGATCTGCGAGTGATGGAGAGGCAGCGAGAGGAAGAACGCCCGCACGGCTTCCATCTCCGCATGCGCCTGCTTGCCTTTGTTTCCGCGCAGGCCGCTGCGATCGAAGACTTCGCGGGCCCCGTGCCAGCGCTGCTCGTTCGCCTGGAGCTCTTGCGCCAGCTGGCTGGCATCCAGGGGCGGCGTCTCCTCTTCCTCGCCATCCCACTCGCTGAAGTCATCCCCGAGGAAGGCCTCGGGGCGCATCGTCCCCTCGACCACCGCGCGGCCCTGCTCGAAGGCGCGCTCGATCGAGGTGTAGGACCGGAACACCACCTCCCGCAGCTTCACCTGGCCCTCGGCGATCGCCCGCGCCAGCTCGATCTCCTCCTCGGCGCTGAGGAGGGGCACGCGTCCCATCTCCTGGAAGTACATGCGGATCAGGTCGTCATAGACCTGGAGCCGCTGTCCGAATCCGCCGGTCTCCTCGCTCGACTCGTCGTCGGTGTCGGCCTCTTCCTCGGCGTCCTCGTCATCGTCTGCGACGGCGATCCGTCGGCGCGAAGGCCGACGCTCTTCGGCGACCTCCGACTCGTCATCCGCCTCTTCCTCGTCCCCGCGGAGGTCGAGGATCATGCGGTCGATGGCTTCCGAGTCCCGCGCGACACCGAGCGTTTCTTCGGGATCGGCGGCAGGCTCGGATTCGGAAAGGGCGCGGCGGGGTGGGGTCATGGTCGACGGATGGGTGAATGGAGCCCGGGGGCCGGGTTAGGAGATTGAAGGTACGCGGAGCGCCGCCGGAGTGTCAAACGCGGATCGCTCAACTGCGCGGCCGGCGGCTGCCGAACGGGCCGGGCGCGATCTCCTTGCGCACCCGCTGCCGGCGCAGCGTGTCTTCCAGCACGTCACCGGTGCTCTCGGTCCTCCGCTCGTGCACGCCGCGCGCAAGCGCATCTCCGTGGATCCGGTTGAGGCTCTCACGGAAAGCTTTGTCGGAGAGCTCGAACCCCTGCTCCTGTGCGCCGCGCAGGGCCTCGAGCCTCGCCATCACCCGCTGGAGCTCGGCGTCTGCAACCGACCGCAGAGCTTCTTCGACGTCGCCTCGCCCGTCGGCGTGAAGCTGCGCGAGCCGCGAAAAGAATTCCGCGTAGGCGGGCACGGTGAAGTATTCCGCCCGGCACTCCTCCACCACCTGGTCGAGCCATCGCGGCTCGCTGACCGCGTGGAGGAGCACGTACCATTCGTCCTGGCTCTCGGGCACCAAGATCCCCGGCGGGGTCTTCGAAGGCTTCCGCCTCGCGACGGGCTGCTCCTGGCCACGCCCTGCGACGGGCCGGCCCCGCTGCCGCGCCGTCTGGGTCACCAGCGCCTCCCGGGGCACGTCGAGCTCGCTCGCGATCTTCCCCACGTACAGCTCTCGCGTTATGCGGTCGGGCACGCGCGCCACCGACTCCATCAGCCGCTTGATCGCACGTCGCTTCCGGGTGACGTCGGAAAGATCGACCTTATCGCGGACGATTCGGAGCTTCGCGTCGATCACGTCCTCGCTCGCCTCCAGCCGCTCGCGAAACGCGCCCGCCGCGCCCTCCTGGATGAGTGACGCCGGGTCTTTTCCCCGCGGCAGGGCGACGATGCGCGCCGCAACGCCAGCGGCGAGCAGCATGTCGCCCGCCTTGAATGCCGAGCGCTGACCCGCCGCGTCGCCGTCGTACGCGAGGTAAGTCGTCGACGTATAGCGCTTGAGGATTCGGGACTGCTCGTCGGTGAACGCGGTGCCGAGCGGCGCTACGACGTTCCTGAAGCCGGCCCCCGCGAGCGCGATGACGTCGAAGTTCCCCTCGACGACGACAGCCGCTCCGGCGCGCCGGATCGCGGGTCGCGCCTGGTCGAGGTTGAACAACATCCTCCCCTTGGCGAAGACCGGAGTGTCCCCCGTGTTCAGGTACTTGGGCTCCTCCGCGTCCAACCGGCGACCCGAGAACCCCACCACTTTCCCGCCGACCGACCGGATCGGGAACATGACGCGGCCCCGGAAGCGGTCGAACAATCCGCCCGTCTTCTCGCTCCGCCCGATCAGCCCGGCGCGCTCGAGCGCTTCTTCGCTGACGCCCTGCCGCTTCGCCTCCCCGAGTAGCGCATCCCAGGACTCGGGCGCCCAGCCGAGCATGAACGCGGTCTGGATCTGGTCGCCGACCCCGCGCCCGGTCAGGTATTCCCGAGCGGCGGCGGCGTCCGCCGATTCCAGCAGCAGGCGATGGTAGAACTCCGCGGCCACGCGGTTGGCGAGGTATAGCGGAGCGTTGGGATCCGCGAGGTCGGCCGGTTCCCGGTCGGGGACCTCCACGCCGACGCGCTGCCCCAGGCTCCGGACCGCGTCGGGGAACTCGATCTTCTCGTGCTCCATCAGGAACGTGAACGCGTTGCCACCGGCCTGGCACCCGAAGCAGTAGTACATGCCCTTCTCGGCGCTCACCGTGAACGAGGGGGTCTTCTCGGGATGGAACGGGCAGAGGCCCACCCAGCTCCGGCCGCGCTTCTTGAGCTGCACGACCTCGCCGACGATCTCGACGATGTCCGCCCGGTCGCGGATCTCCTCGATGACGTGGTCGGGAATGCTCAGGCGCTCTCCTCCTCGGATCCTTCCGGGGTCAGCGTTGCAATGGTCACGCCGTCCCCACCTTCATTCCAGTGTCCCAGGCGGAAGCCGTGCACATAGGGATGCTTCTCCAGGAGCTCTGCGACGCGGCGTCGCAGGACGCCGGTCCCCTTGCCGTGAATGAATCGGATGACGGGTCTTCCCGTATGGTATGCGCGCTCGAGCGCTCCAGCGAGCGGATAACCGATCTCGTCGGCCGTCATCCCCCGCAGGTCGATCTCGAGCGGTACGGGCTGGCCGTCGTCCCCGGCGTCGACCGGGGCGGCGGCCGTGGACTCCTTCGCGTCGGTCCGGTCGGCGGCCTTCTCGACGATCTCGAGCTCGCTCACGCGGCAGGCGATCCGCACCTGTCCGGCCTGGACCGCGCACGTGTCGTCGGTCCGGCTCAGCGAGACGACCTCGCCGACCACGTCGTAGCGCGGGATGCGGACGAGGTCGCCGGGCTCGACCGGCGGGCGATCGCGCTGCCCGATCAGGGCCTCGCGCTCGGCTCTCAGCACCTCGGCCGCCCCGGCCAATTCTTCCGCCAGGGCCTGCGCGGCACGGGTCGAGGCCTCGGCCTCCGAGAGCTCGGCGGCGCGCTCGCGGAGCTTCCGCTGCTGGCGGCGCATCTCCTCGCGCATCCGGGTGATCCGTGCCTCCAGCTCCTCCAGCCGCCGCTCCGCCGCCTCGCGGCGCTCCGATGCCTCGGCCGCGATCCGGCGGGCTCTTGCGCTCTCCGCCTCTCCGATCGCCTGGCGCTCCTCCTCGAGCGCCCGGCGCGCCTCGACGAACGATTGCTCCTCGACGGCCAGCCGCCGGGTCACCTCGTCCAGATCGCGCGCGTCGCGATCGAGCGCCTCGTGGGCGCGCGCCAGAACCGGTGGGTCGATGCCCCAGCGCGCAGCGAGTTCCAGGCCGAAGGATCGCCCCGGCACACCCTTGACGAATCGGTACAGGGGCTCGTTCCGCTCGAGGTCGTAGGCCAGGGAGCCGTTCACCATCCCCGGCGCGCGCGCGGCCACGATCTTGAGCGTGTGATAGTGGGTCGTCACGATCGTCCGCGCCCCCCTCGCGACCCACGCCTCGAGGAGAGCTGCGGCCAGCGCCGCTCCCTCGGCGGGATCCGTAGAGGCGCCGATCTCGTCCACGAGGACCAGCGTCCCCGACCCCGCGCCCTCGAGCGCGGCCTTGAGGCGCGTGAGGTGCGCGGTGAACGTCGAGAGATCCTGCGCAATCGATTGCGTGTCGCCGATGTCGGCATACACGGCCTCGTGCCAGGGAAGCCTCGTGCCGGCGCCGACCGGCGGCACGATCCCGCTCTGCGCCATGAGGACGACGGTGCCGACGGTCTTGAGCAGCACGGTCTTCCCGCCCGTGTTGGGGCCGCTGATCACCAGCGCCCGCTCGTCCTCTCCGAGGACGAGGTCCAGCGGCACGATCTCGCCGCCCTGCTCCGTAAGCCGCGCGACGAGGAGCGGATGTCGCGCGCCGCGGAGCGCGAGCTCCTCGCCGCCGAGATCCGGCGGCTCTCCACCGGTGGCCCGCGCGTACCGCGCGCGGGCGAGCACGGTCTCGGCGTGGAGCGCGAGCCGCGCCGCGAGCTCCAGTTCCCCGCGCCTCTCGGCGAGCGCCGCCGTCAGCTCGCGCAGGATCCGCTCCTCCTCCCGTCCGACCGCGAGCTCCGCCCGGCGCAGCTCGTTGTTCCGCTCCACGACCTCGTGCGGCTCGAGGAACACCGTGGCTCCCGAGGCGGACTCGTCGTGGACGATGCCGGGAACCTCGCCGAGCGCCTCGCGGCGGAGCGGCACGAGATAGCGGCCCTCGCGGAACGTCGGCCGGCTGTCGGCCGCGACCAGGACGTGCGGGAGCCGCGCGATCAGCCGGGAGAGGCGCTCGACGAGCGCGGCCCGGTGGCTCCGCACCTCGGCCCTCAGCTCCCGGAGCCGCGGGCTCGCCGTGTCGACGAGGCGCGCCTCGGGATCGAAGGCGTCGAAGATCTTCGCCTCGAGCTCGTGTTCGTCGGGCGCGGCACGGAATCGCTCGGTCAGGAGCGGCCACCGCGCTTCCTCCGGACGCACGAAGCGGGCGAACCGGCGCGTCGCCTCGAGCGTGCGTGCTGCGTCGATCAGCGCGCGGCCGTCGAGCGCCGAGCCTTGGACGGCAAGGACCCGGAGCGTCCGGTCCTGGTCCTCCACGAACGGGGCCGGCAGTCGCGGGATCCCCGCCAGATCCATCCCTTCAGCGACCTCCGCCAGGGCCGACCGCGCCTCGGCGAGGCTCGCCCGCGGCTGCCACCGCTCGAGCGTGCGGCGGGCGAGCGCGGAGCTCGTCGCCCCCGCCACCAGCTTGCGCACGCGGTCCCACTCCAGGGCCGCGACCGTTTCCGGATCGAGCCTCATCGTCCACCCAAACGCGACGACCCCCTCGAGGGGGGTCGTCCGGCTGGCTCTGTCCGCGCCTCGCTCACCAAGGGAAACGTGGTCGCCGTCAGTAGACGATGAGGCTCGACGATGCGGACCTGGCGCGGATCGTCCACTCCACGACCCGCCCCGGGTCGACTTGGAACGCCTCGGACGCGAAATCGAGCACCGCTCCGACCGGCTCGGCGATCAGCCGAAGGTCCCCTGTCGCACCGATCATGTCGGACGGAACGGGGAAGATTGTAGTCGAGCCTGCGGTGACGAGCCCCAGCCGAGTGCGGGTCCCGTCTCGTGTGAGATAGACCTCCACGTCGGCCCGGCTCTGGTTGACCACCTGGATGACCGGAGCCCCTGTTGCTTCCGGCCGGCCGAGCGTCTCTCCGCGCGTGCTACAGCCTGCGATCCAGGCCAGGAAGAGAATCCACGTCCCGAATTGACGTGATACGATATGTCCGGTATAAAAAGGGTACATAGCAAGCTCGCGGGCAAGATACATCGCATCCAGGAGGAGGGTCATGATGCGATACTGCCGTTCGTTGTATCCCGCCGCTTTCGCAATCGTCGCCACCCTGAGTCTTTCATCTCCAGCCGCTGCACAGCGCGTCGTCACGGGTCGAGTCCTCGACGAAGTGACGCGTGCCCCGGTACCCTACGCCACCATCGCCGTCGTCGGGACGACGATCGGGGCGGTGGCCGACGAAGGCGGCGCCTTCCGGGTCGAAAACGTGCCCGCCGGCGATGTTACCCTGCGCGTCCTGAGCCTCGGATACAGGACGCGGGAAGTCGCGCTTCCATCGGGGCAGAACGAAATCCAGATCGCCTTGCCGACCGACTATCTCAATGTCGAGGAGATCGTCGTCACCGGCCGTGCGACCGAGGTCGAGCGGCGGAATCTCGCCCAGGCGGTGGCGACGGTGACCGCGCGGGAGATCGAGCGGGTGCCCGCCCAGTCGATCGAGAAGCAGCTCCAGGGCAAGGTGGCAGGCGCCGACATCCAGAAGAACTCCGGTGCCCCCGGTGGCGGGATCCAGGTCGACCTGCGCGGAATCGCCTCGATCAACGCGACCTCCGAGCCGCTATACGTCGTGGACGGCGTGATCCTCTCCAACGTCGCGATCCCCAACAATCAGGACATCGTCACACTGGCGTCGGTCGGCTCGAATACGGACAAGTTCCAGACCGATCAGGTCAATCGAATCGCCGACCTCAACCCCAACGACATCGAGACGATCGAGATCCTGAGAGGTGCCGCGGCGGCCGCGATCTACGGTTCCAAGGCGAACAATGGAGTCGTCATCATCACGACCAAGCGTGGACGGCCCGGCCCCAAGCGCGTCGACATCACGCAGCGATTCGGAGTGTTCGATCTCTCCAACAAGATGGACTATCTCACATACGAGGACGCCACCGAGGATGAGATCCTGAACCTCTTTGGCGAGACCGGGCTGGAAGCGTTCCGCCAGGGCAGCTTCTTCGATCACGAGGAAGAGCTCGCCGGCAACAACGACCTCTCGACCGAGACCGTCGTGTCGTTGAGCGGTGGTGACGAGAACACCACCTATTACGCCTCCGGCCTCGTCAAGGACGACAGGGGCATCGTCGAGAACACGGGCTACGAGAACCAGTCGCTGCGGCTCAACCTGGGTCAAAGGTTCGGCGATCGACTGAACGTCAACGTGTACTCGAACCTGATCCACTCGGAAGCCGAGCGCGGTCTCTTCAACAACGATAACGCGACCGTCAGCTACTACATGGCGCTCCCGTTCATTCCCCGGTTCTTCGACCTTCAGCAGCGATCTGACGGGACGTTCCCCACCAGCCCGTTCGGCGGGCGTAGCAACCCGCTCCAGACCGCCGCGTTGATGCAGAACGACGAGGACGTGTGGCGCCTGATCGGGGCAACAGACGTCACATACGACATCTGGCGCGGCGCGAACCAGAGTCTCCAGCTCGTATCGAACGGGGGCTTCGACTGGTTCCGCCAGAAGAACGACCTCTTCTTCCCGCCCGAGCTCCACTTCGAGCCGCTCGACGGGTTGGCGGGCAGCTCGCTTCTGACCAATGCCGACAACCTGAACCTGAACGCCGGCGTCAATCTCGTGCATGCCTTCCACGCCGGCGGCGGGTGGACGGCCACGACCTCGGCCGGGATCCAGTACGAGGAACGGAACTTCGAGGTCTCACGGATCGTGAGCCAGAACCTGACGGCGGGTCAGCCCAACGTCGACGCCGGGACGCAGATTCAGGTCTCCGAGCGACGGGAAGAGGTCGAGGATTTCGGCTTCTACGTCCAGGAGGAGGTGTTGCTCCTGGACGATCGGCTGGCACTGACCGCCGCGGTCCGAGGCGAGCAATCCAGCGCGAACGGCGATACTGAGAAGCTGTTCTACTACCCAAAGGCGTCCGCCGCCTACACGCTGTCGGAGCCTTTTGCGCGCGTCGACGAGCTCAAGCTGCGAGTCGCCTACGGCGAGTCGGGCAACCAGCCCCTGTTCGGGCAGAAGTTCATCTCGCTCGATGCGACCCAGAACATCGGTGGCAATCCCGGGCTCGTCGTCAACCCCGAGACCGGGGATCCGACGATCGAGCCGGAGCGAACTCGGGAGATCGAGGGCGGGATCGACGCCAGCCTGTTCGACGGGAATGCCGTCCTCGAGCTGACGGCCTATCAGCAGATCATCGACCATCTCATCCTCGAGCGGGAGATCGCTCCTTCGAGTGGCTTCGACACCCAGTTCTTCAACGGGGGCGAGCTCCGGGTGCGTGGGTTCGAAGCGGGGCTGGCGGTGACCCCGTTCCGGCAGGAGGACCTCCTGTGGATCTCGCGCGCGACGTTCGGTCTGGATCGCAGCGAAGTGACCACCCTGCCCATTCCGTCGTTCGTGTTCGGCGTCTTCGGAGCCAGCCTGGGGACGTTCCAGATCGAGGAGGGGGAGTCGGCCACGCAGATCGTTGGGTCCACGGCCGACGGCGACATCGTCAAAGCCGGAGATGCCAACCCCGACTTCAAGGTTGCGTTCGCCAACGACGTCACATGGGGAGACTGGAACTTCTACATGCTGTGGGACTGGCAGCAGGGCGGCGACATCATCAACCTGGCGAACCTGATCTCCGATCTGGCGGCAACTACCAACGACTTCATTCCCGACGGGCAGCAGCGACTCGAGGCGCTGGGTGAGGGAATCGGCACCGCCTTCATCGAGGACGCCTCCTTCGTCAAGCTGCGGGAAGCCACGCTCGCGTACGAGTTCCCGCGCGCGCTGGTCGATCGGCTGGCGCCGGCGCTCCGCCGGGTCCGGTTGAGCCTCAGCGGCCGGGATCTCCTGACGTTCACCGACTACTCGGGTCTCGATCCGGAGGTGTCCAACTTCGGCAACAAGCCGATCGGCCGGAACGTCGACGTAGCGCCATACCCGCCGAGCCGGAGCTTCTGGCTCTCCATTGATTTCGGATTCTGAGGAGGAGAGCGATGAATCAGACACTGAAGGTCTACTGCCTGCTCGCCCTTCTCGGCTTCGGCGCGGCCTGCACCAACCTGATGGCGCCGGACTTCAACAATCCGAGCATCGACGAGCTTCAGCAGAACCCCACACGCGCTGGGGCGATCGCGGCGGCGACCGGCCTCCTGATCGGGGCGCGGGCGAACATCGCCGACTTCAACGGCTATGTGTCTCTGATGGGGATCCTGGGGCGCGAGTCGTACAACCTGGACAGCGCGGACCCGCGCTTCATCGTGGAGATGCTGGAGGGGAATCTCAACCCGGGGACCCCGGCCATCGGCGGCAACTTGTGGGCCAGGCGTTACGAGAACATCCGCAACGCCAACATCCTCCTGAACGCTTTGGAGGTGCTTCCCGACGATCCTGCCGTGGGCATGACGGCGACCGAGAAGGAAGCGACCCGCGGGCTCGCCAAGACGATCCAGGCGCTCGACTTCCTGCTGGTCATCAACTCCCGCCACACGAATGGCGCGCCGATCGACGTCGATCGGCCGATCGACGCCGAGCCTGCTTCGATCGAGTCACCCGAGGTAGTGCTCGCGCACGTGGTGTCCCTCCTCGAAGAAGCTCAGGGACACTTGCAGAACGGCGGAGCCGCCTTCCCGTTCCCGCTGAGCGATGGCTTCACCGGGTTCGATACTCCGGCCACGTTCCTGCGATTCAACCGGGCGCTCCTGGGTCGGGTCGAGGTGTACCGCGGCAACTTCGCGGGAGCTCTCGTGGCGTTGAACAGCTCCTTCCTGTCCACCGCGGCCTCGCTCGACCTGGGAGTCTATCACGTCTACAGCGGCCGATCCGGCGACATCACGAATGGGCTGGTCGACCCGGACCTCTACGCCCATCCATCGGTCGAGGCGGATGCCGAGGAGCAGCCGGACGGTCAACTCGACGCTCGCTTCCTCCGCAAGGTGGTCGAGGTGGCGCAAGCCGACCCGCAGCGCGGCCTGACCAGCGACCTCAAGTTCACTCCGCTCTATCCTTCGCCGACCGCGCCGGTGGCGATCATCCGCAACGAGGAGCTGATCCTCCTGCGAGCCGAGGCGAACATCGGGCTCGGCAATGTCGAAGCCGCGGCGGAGGACATCAACTTTATCCGGGAGAATTCGGGCGGGCTGGAGCCCAGGGGCGACCTGACGACCGCCAACATCCTCGATGAGCTGCTCCAGCAGAAGCGGTATTCGCTGCTCTGGGAGGGCGGCCACCGGCTGATCGATCTGCGACGATACAACCGGCTGGAGGACCTTCCGCTCGATCAGCCCACGCATCAGATCAACGCGGAGTTCCCGATCCCGCTGGACGAGCAGCTCGCGCGGGACTAGCCGGCGAATCACCCGGCGGCCAAAACGCCCGGGGCGTCAGCAGACGCTCCGGGCGCTCTCGCAGCGTTTGTCTTTGAACCTCGGCTCAGCGTTCACCCCAGGCGCTCCTTCACGCGCGCGCTGACGACTGCGCCCTCGGCGCGACCCTTGAGCTTCGGCATGAGCCGCCCCATCACCGCGCCCATGTCCTTCACGGACGTCGCCCCCGCTTCGGCGATCGCGGCATCTACCATGGCGTCCAGCTCCTCTGTCGACAGCTGCGCGGGCAGATAGCCGCGGATTACCTCGGCCTCCGCGGCCTCTCGCTCGGCGAGCTCCGGTCGACCGCCTTTCGTGTATTGCTCCTCGGACTCCCGGCGCTGCTTGAGCGCCTTCATGAGGACATCGATCGCATCCTCGTCGGTCAGGTCCCTCCCCAGCTCGATGCGGCGATTCTTGAGCTCGCTCGATAGGAGCCTGAGCGCCGAGAGTCGCTCCTTCTCGCCGGCCTTGAGCGCCGACTTCTGGTCCGTCTGGATTCGCTCGATGATGGTCATGTCTCTCCCTATCCCGGCGGCCACGAGAAGCGGCGCCCGCCCAGCAGATGCAGGTGGATGTGGAACACGCTCTGGCCCGCGCCGGCGCCGCAGTTGGCCGCCAGCCGATAGCCACCGCCGACGAGCTCCTCGTCCCGGGCGATCTCCGCGGCCGCCGCGATCAGCGAGCCCATCAGGGGCGCGTCGGAAGGCGTCAGGTCGTCGAGCGTCGCGATGTGTCGTCGAGGCACGACGAGGATGTGCGTCGGCGCCTGGGGATTGACGTCGCGGAACGCCACCCAGTCGTCCCCCTCGGCGACGAGGTCGGCCGGGATCTCGCCGGCCACGATCCTGCAGAACAGGCAGTCGTTCACGCGCCCTCCTCGATTCGCTCCACGATCTCGACGAGCTGCTGGAGGTCCTCGAGATCGTAATCGGCCCCCGAATGATTGGTCCCAAACGTGTCGCCATACCGCGCGAACGCAGTCCGCATCCCGAGCTGCATCGCCCCGACGACGTCGCGCTCCGGCCAGTCCCCGACCATCAGCGCCTCCTCGGGCTCGACGCCGAGCTTCTCCAGCGCCAGCCGGAACGGCGCCGACGACGGCTTTCGCTCCCCCGTGTCTTCATGCGTAACCACCACGTCGAACATGTGATGCAAGTTGAGATAGCAAAGCCTCAGCCAGGCCTCTCTGCGCGGGGCATCCGATACGACCGCGAGTTTGAGCCCCTTCTTGATCAGGGTCATCAGCGTAACGGTCACGTGCGGATAGAGCACCAGCGCCGCCTCGCGCGCCCGTCTGTACGCCACGATTCCCGCGGCCAGGATCTTGTGGTCCACGTGTCCCATCCGGGACTCCAGCAGGTCGTCGAACACCCGCTGGTACTCGATCCCCTCACGCTCGTAGATCGCGAAGATCTCCCGTTCGGCGTCGTCGCGCTCGAGGGGCAGTCCCGCGTCGATCATGGCGTCGATGGCGGCCTCCACGGCGAGCCTCTTCATCGACATGAAATCGACGAGCGTGTTGTCTAGATCGAAGACGATGGCGCGGATCACGGCGCCGGGACAGGAAATGTTATTTGAAGGACTGCCCGACTGTGCGGCCGATGGAGATCTCCCCGTTGTCGATCCTCAGGTTGAATCCACACTCGGGGTTCGTGCAGACCCATGCCTTGTAGCGGATCGTCGCGCCCTCCCGCCCGTAATCGGACAGCGGCAGCAGCACTCCCTCGTTGCATTTCTGGCATTGTGGAAACTGACCTTCCATCCCATCCCCCTCCCGTATTGCCCGAGCTCAGGCGAGCGAGCGCCCTCCCCAGGGATAGTTCGTCTCGAAGACTTCCGTAAAGTCGAATAGGTCGTCGAAGTCGTTCCTCGAGTCGGTCTCGTCCTTGGAAAGCACCCCCACTTCGAGCAGGTTGAACACCACCTCGCCGATGTCGCGCGTGGCGCGCACGTTCCAGTACTCGAGCACGGTCTTGGCCATCGGCCCATAGAGCCGGAGTGCGAGGTCGCGGCAGCCGGCGACCAGCTCGCTGCCGGACACGTGCCTGCGACGAGGAAGCTTCTGCACGACCTCCTCGAGCGCCGCAAGGACGAAGGCGTACGCGCGTTCGTTGTAGCGGGGTTCGAGCGTCCCCAGTCGCTCGAGCGTGGTGCAGTCGAGGTAGATGCTTTCCATCTCAGGCGATCGGCACGTCGACCCGGGGACGGACTTTGGGAAGCGTCACGCGAAGCATGCCCTCGGTATACGCAACTTTGATGCCGTCTGCGTTCACCTGTCGCGCGACGCGCAGGCGCCTGGAGAAGGCGCCGACGGGGATCTCCATCTTGTGGTAGCGGCGGGCATCGCCGCACCGCTCGCGGCGGACTCCTCGCACGAGGAGGGTATCGTGCTCGAACTGCACGCTCATGTCCTCCGGGCGGGTGCCGGGAATGGCCATGGTAACGTGCACCGCGTCTTCGGTTTCGTATACGTCCGTGGGGGGCGTCCAGCGGACCCCGCCCTGGAACGTGAACGGCAGCTTGGCCTGGAACCAGTCATGGATGTACGAATCGATGTCCGCCAGCAGCTCTTCGACCGGCGTCTTCTCGCGTGTCTTGTCGCTCATGCTGCTCCCTGCTCGAGACGAGTCGAAGGTAGGCGGCCGCGAAGCGCGGCGTCAAGCGGATCTCACCCCGCTCAGCGTGCCGTGCGCGGCGGGACGGGCTCCCAGCGCACAGTTCCCCGGCGCAGGTCGATCGCCCCGGCCGTGCCGTCGGCGAGCGCGCGCTCGAACGCGTCGGCGCGATCGGCCGCGACGCGTAGCTCGAGCTCCACGACCTCACCGTAGTCCGAGCCCGCAGAGGAGGCGGCGAATCGGGAGACGACCCGCTGGATGGCGCCCGAGAGCGCGTACGGGAAGCGGACGTCGAAGGCCGCTTCCTGTCTCGCGTCGAGCACGGCGCCGGCATCGCGGGCGGCCTCGATCGCGGCCCTGGCGGCGCTGGCATACGCGCGCACGAGCCCGCCGGTACCCAGCTTCACGCCGCCGAACCAGCGCGAGACCACGCACACGGCCTGGACCAGCCCCTCGGCCTGGAGCGAGCCAAGGATGGGCCGGCCCGCGGTACCGCCCGGTTCGCCGGCGTCGAACCCTGCCTCTTCGATCCGCCCTTCGCGCCAGACGCGATACGCCCAGCAATGGTGGGTGGCGTCCTTCCCCGCCGCGGCGCGGCGGGCGAGCGCGCCATCGGCCTCCTGGGCGTCGTCGGCGCGTCCGATCCAGGCCCGGAACCGGGACCCCCGGACGATCGTCTCCGCCTCCGCCGGGCGGACCGGGATCCGGAAGCTCATCGGAAAAAGCTCCTCAGCGCGCGATCGGAACCGGGGCGCGGCGCGCGTCCAGCAGGCCGCGATAGAGCGGGAACGAGGCGCAGAGCTCGCGAACCTGCTCCCGCACGGCGCTCAGGCGGTCGCGGTCTTCCGGCGCGTCGAGGACGTCGGCCATCCACCCCCCGATCCGACCCATCTCTTCCTCGTTCATGCCGCGGGTCGTCAAGGCGGGGGTGCCGATCCGAATACCGCTGGTGACGAAGGGACTCCGGGTCTCGCCCGGCACGGTGTTCTTGTTGACCGTCATTCCGGCCAAGCCGAGCGCGGCCTCGGCGTCCTTCCCCGTCAGCTCGCCGCTCTTTTGCAGGTCGACCAGGAAGAGATGCGAGTCGGTGCCGCCCGTGACCACGTGGTAGCCGCGGTCGACCAGGGTGGCGGCGAGCGCGCGCGCGTTGTCGATCACGCGCGCCGCGTAGTCCCGGAACGAGGGCTCGAGCGCCTCGCCGAAGGCAACCGCCTTGGCGGCGATGACGTGCATCAGCGGCCCGCCCTGGATGCCGGGGAAGATCCACTTCCCGACCGCCTTCGCGTGCTCCTCGCGGCACAGGATCAATCCGCCGCGGGGCCCGCGCAACGTCTTGTGCGTGGTCGAGGTGACGATGTCCGCGTGCGGGACCGGCGACGGGAACGCGCCTCCCGCGACGAGACCGGCGAAGTGGGCCATGTCGACCACCAGCCGCGCGCCGATGGAATCGGCCACCTCGCGGAAGCGCACGAAGTCGATCGTCCGGCTGTATGCGCTGCCGCCCGCAATGACGACCTGCGGCCGCGCCTCCTCCGCGACGCGCGCGAGCGCCTCGTAATCGATGAGCCCGCTGTCGGCATCGACGCCGTAGCTCGCGACTTCGAAGAGCCGGCCGCTGAAATTGACCTTGCTGCCATGGGTCAGGTGTCCCCCGGCCGAGAGGTCCATGCCGAGCAGCTTCTCGCCAGGCTCCATCAGCGCCAGGTACGCCGCCATGTTGGCCTGCGAGCCGCTGTGTGGCTGGACGTTGGCATGCTCGGCGCCGAATAGCTCCGTCGCGCGTTCGATCGCCACCCGCTCGGCGACGTCCACGACTTCACAGCCCCCGTAGTAGCGCTTTCCCGGATACCCCTCGGCGTACTTGTTCGTGAGGACGGAGCCGGTTGCCTCGAGGACGGCGGGGCTCACGAAGTTCTCGCTGGCGATCAGCTCCAGGCCGTCGGCCTGGCGCTCTATCTCGGAGAGAAGGACTTCGAAGATCTCGGGATCGGTCTCGCGCAGCCCCTTCACGCGCGCGCGCCAGACTTCGCGGGCTCGATCTTCTCCACCCGGCGGCCGTGGCGCCCCCCGCCGAACGGGGTCTCGAGGAACGCCCAGACGATCTTCTTGGCCTGGTCCGGGTCGAGGAGTCGCGAGCCCAGGCATAGAACGTTGGCGTCGTTGTGCTCACGGGCGAGCGCCGCCATGCGCTCGTCGAGACAGTTCGCCGCCCGCACGCCGGAGTGACGGTTAGCGGCGATCGACATCCCGATGCCGGCACCGCAACAGAGGATCCCCTGCGCCGCCTCGCCGCGCTCCATCGCTTCCGCCAGGCGATGCGCGTAATCGGGATAGTCGACGCTGTCGGGGGAATCGGTCCCTAGATCCATCGCCTCGTAGCCGAGATCGCCGAGGTGGCGGGCCAGATCCTGCTTGAGCTCGTACCCGGCGTGGTCCGCCGCGAGCAGGACCGCGCGCCGACTCACGCCCGCTCGGCCACCGGCTGCGGCCGCTCGATCTTCTGCTCCCGGGCCTTGCGGATCCGCTCGCGGGCCAGCCGGTCGGCGGCGCGATAGGTCGGGATCGCCTCGTCTTCCGCGATGTCGTAGATCGAGAGCAAGGTCCCGTAGATCCCGCGCGCCTTTTCTTTCGCGGTCTCGAGGCCGTATCCCACGAGCTCGCCGTACACGTTGATCAGACCGCCCGCGTTGATGACGTAGTCCGGCGCGTAGAGGATCCCCTTGGCGTCCAGCGCGTCGCCGTGACGGTCTTCCTCGAGCTGGTTGTTCGCGGCGCCGGCCACGACCCTGCAGCGAAGCCGCCTGAGCGTGCCGTCGTTGATGATCGCCCCGAGGGCGCACGGCGCGAAGACGTCGCACTCCACGTCGTAGATCTCGTCCGACTCGACCGGTGTGGCGCCGAAGTCGTCGACCACCTTCCGCACGCGCTCCTCGTCGATGTCGCAGATCGTCAGCACGGCGCCTTCCGCCGCCAGGTTCTCGCAGAGGTAGTAGCCCACGTGTCCCGCCCCCTGGACGGCTACTCGAATACCCTTCAGGTCATCGGTGCCGAGCTTCTTGCGGCATGAGGCTTTGATCCCGTGGTACACACCGTAGGCGGTTACGGGGGAGGGATCGCCCGAGCCGTGCGGGGTCGACCGGATCCCGGTAACGTGCCTCGTTTCCTCCGCGACGTACTCCATGTCCTCGACCCCGATCCCCACGTCTTCGGCGGTGATGTAGCGGCCGCCCAGCGTGTCGACGAAGCGCCCGTGCGCGCGCAGCAGCTCGGGAGTTTTGTCGCGCTTGGAGTCGCCCATGATGACGGCCTTGCCGCCTCCCAGCTCGAGATCGGCCACCGCCGCCTTGTACGTCATCCCCTCCGACAGTCGCAGGACGTCGATCAGCGCCTCGTCCGCCGAGCGATACGGCCACATGCGGGTCCCTCCGAGAGCCGGACCGAGCGTCGTGTCGTGGATCGCGATGATCGAATCGAGGCCCGACTTCTCATCGTGGCAGAACACGACCTGCTCGTGATGGGCCCCGTGGATCTGGTCGAAGACGTCCAAGTCCAGTCTCCTCTCGGTTATCGAAGGGATCGCGCCTGAGGCGGAGAATTCAGATTAGCCGTCCAGAAGTTCGCTGGCAATCACGAGCCGTTGGATCTCGGAAGTGCCTTCGTAGATCTCCGTTACCTTGGCGTCGCGGAAGTATCGCTCCACCGGGTAGTCCTTCATGTATCCGTATCCACCGTAGACCTGGATCGCCTTCACGCCGGCGTCCATCGCGGCGCGGCTGGCCAGTAGCTTGGCCATGGCGACTTCCTTGCGGGCGTGCTCGCCGCGGTCCTTCTTGGCGGCCGCGGCGTGGGTAAGGGCGCGGGCCGCCTCGATCTGCGCGGCGAGGTCCACCAGCAGGAAGCGGATTCCCTGAAAGTCAGCGATCGGGTGACCGAACGCCTGCCGCTCGCGGGCCCAGGCGACCGCGAGATCCAGGCACGCGCTCGCGATGCCGAGCGCCTGGGCCGCGATCCCGAGCCGCCCGTGCTCGAGCGCGCCGAGCGCATAGGAGAGCCCCTTGCCTTCCTCGCCGAGGAGGTTCGCGGCCGGGACCTCGAGGTCGCGGAACACGATCTCGGTCGTGTTCGACGATCGGAGGCCCATCTTCTTCTCTTCCTTGCCGACGGAATATCCCTTCCAGGTCGGCTCGATCACGAACGCGCTGACCCCGCGGGAGCCGCTGCCGCCCGTCCGCGCCATCGCCAGGACGATGTCGGCCGTGCCGCCGTTGGTGACCCACGCCTTGGCGCCGTTGAGGACCCAGACGTCCCCGCGCCGGACGGCGCTGCAGGAGAGGGCGGCCGGATCCGAGCCCGCATGGGACTCGGAGAGCGCGAAGGCGCCCAGCATCCGCCCTTCCGCCATGGGGCGGAGGTAGCGCTCCTTGAGGTCGTCCGAGCCATGTGCCAGGATGAGCTGCGTCGGAAGCGAGTTGTGGACGCTCATAGAGACCGCGAGCGAGGGATCGACGCGCGCAATCTCCTCGAGCGCGAGCAGGTAGGTGACGGTGTCGAGCCCGCTCCCACCCCACTCCTCGGGGATCAGCATGCCGAGGAAGCCGAGGTTGCCGAGCGCGTCGATCGCCTCGCGCGAGAACTCGCCCGTGCGATCGCGCTCGGCCACGTGGGGCGCGAGCTCGTTGGCGGCGAATTCCCGAGCCGTGCGCACGATGTCGCGCTGGTCGTCGGTCAACGGAAGGAGCCCTTCCGTGGTCGCCTTCGATCCCGTCAGCGTCACGTTCTCTCCCGGTACTCGAAGAATCCCACGCCGGTCTTTCGCCCCAGCCGCCCAGCGGCGACCATCTGCCGAAGGAGCGGGCACGGCCGGTACTTGGGATCCCCCAGGCCATCCTGGAGGACTTCGAGGATCGCGAGACAGACGTCGAGGCCGATGAAGTCGGCGAGCGTCAAGGGTCCCATGGGATGGCTCATGCCGAGCTTCATGACCGTGTCGATCGCTTCCGGCTCGGCCACTCCCTCCATGACGCAGTAGATCGCCTCGTTGATCATCGGCATGAGAACGCGGTTCGATACGAAGCCCGGATAGTCGCGCACGGTGACCGGCGTCTTCCCCAGGGCCGTCGCCAGCTCGACCACCGTGCGATGCGTGTCGTCGGAGGTCGCGTATCCGCGGATCACTTCGACAAGCTTCATGACCGGCACCGGGTTCATGAAGTGCATCCCGATCGTCTGGTCCGGCCGCGACGTGACCGCGCCGAGACGCGTGATCGAGATCGAGGAGGTGTTGCTGGAGAGAATCCCCTGGGGCTGGACGATCGCGTCGAGCGTGCGGAAGACGTCGGCCTTGACCTCCTCGTTCTCGACGATCGCCTCGACGACGAGGTCCGCTGCGTGCGCGGACTCGAGGTCTTCCTGGGCGTCGATGCCGTTCAGCGCAACGTCCCGGTCCTGCTCGGTGATGGCGCCCTTCGAGACCTGCCGCTCGAGGTTCTTCGCGATCGTGTCCATCCCCTTGCGGAGCGCGATGGGGTCGCTGTCGATCAGCGTCACGGGGTAGCCGTGGATCGCGAACACGTGGGCGATGCCGTTCCCCATCGTGCCCGCCCCGATGACGGAGATGTTGCGCTGGATCATCGTCCTCTGCCCGGAACGTGTCTCGACGTCGGCCTTTTCACAGGCGCTCGACCTCCATGGCGACCGCATTGCCGCCGCCGAGGCAGAGGGTGGCGAGGCCGCGGCGCTCGTCGCGGTCCTCGAGCGCGTAGAGGAGCGTCGTCAGGACGCGCGCGCCGCTGGCGCCGATCGGATGGCCGAGCGCAACGGCGCCGCCGTGCACGTTCACGCGCTCCCAGTCCCAGCCCAGCTCCTTCCCGTCCGCCAGGGCCTGGACGGCGAACGCCTCGTTCGCCTCGATCAGCTCGTAATCGTCGATGCCGGTACCGGTCTTGTCCATGAGCCGCCGGACGGCGAAGACGGGCGCGTAGAAGAGGAGCTTCGGCTCGGTGCCGGCCGACGCGTAGTCGACGATCCGCGCCATCGGCTCGAGGTCGTGCTCCCGCGCGTAGGCGACGCTCGTCACCACGAGCGCGCTGGCGCCGTCGTTGAGGCCCGGTGCGTTGCCGGCCGTCACCGTTCCCTCCTTCGTGAACGCGGGCTTGAGCTTGGCCAGGACGTCCATAGAGGTGTCCTTGCGCGGTCCCTCGTCCGTATCGACGACCGTCGTTCCCTTCCGCGTCTCGATCGCGACGGGCACGATCTCAGGGCGGAACTTTCCGGCCTCGATCGCGGCCACGGCCTTCCGGTGGCTGCCGAGCGCGAACTTGTCCTGTTCCTCGCGCGAGATCTCCGAGGTCTCCGCCGTCAGCTCGGCGTGCTTGCCCATGTGGACGCCCTCGAACGCGCACCAGAGGCCGTCCTTCACCATCGCGTCGACGAGCGTCTGGTCGCCGAATTTGAGCCCCTCGCGCGCGCCGAAGAGGAGGAACGGCGCGTTCGACATCGACTCCTGCCCGCCGGCGACGACGCACGACTGGTCACCCGCGCGGATCGACTGCGCGGCCAGCATGACCGCCTTGAGGCCCGAGCCGCAGACCTTGTTGACCGTCATGGCGGGCACCGTGTCGGGCACGTCGGCGTAGTGCGCGGCCTGCCGACCCGGCGCCTGGCCGCTTCCCGCCTGGACGACCTGCCCCATGATGACCTCGTCGATCGTCTGGGGATCGATCCCCGCGCGGGAGACCGCTTCGCGGATCGCGATGGCGCCCAGCTCGGGAGCGGTCTTGGGCGCCAGCGCGCCCAGGAACTTGCCGATCGGCGTCCGGCACGCGCTGACGATGACCGGCGTCGTGCGATCGGTGAAATCGTTCATTGCCGAGCCTCCTTCAGGGAATCGATGGTAGCCGCCGCGGGTCGCAGGAATCGGGTCATGCGGCGCGCCGCGCCGCGCACGATCTCCCGCTGGAGCCGCCGGCGGAGGGTGACGTAGGACTGGTTCCCCATCACGAGGTCGGACAGGAGCCGCCGCACGCTCGCGCTCTTCGTGCCGAAGTCGATCACACGCTCGATGAAGCGGGGGTGATAGAACCGGTGGACCAGCGCGCTCGCCTTCGCGAGCTCATGCCCGAACTCGGCGCGCCACACTTCGTCGTACGTCTCGGGTCGTCCCGCCGCCAGCGCGCGGCTCCAGGCGCGCGCGGAGCGCAGCGCATAGAAGATCCCCTCGCCCGTGATCGCGTCCACGAAGCCCCCGGCGTCGCCAACCAGCGCCCAGTCGCGGCCGCCGCGCGGCACTTTCCAGCACGCGGGGTTCATGATCGTCGGGATGAACGCGCCATATCCCTTGCCGCTGCCGGGATCGAGATCAGGGTAGTACGTCTCTAGGAGCTCGAGCAGCCGTTGCCGGGTCTCGCGCCCGGCCGTTGCGCCGCACTCGCTGCCCCAGAGGCAAAGTCCCACCGAGAGGTGGTCGGGACGCGGGAAGAACCAGAGGTACCCACGGGCGTCGGCGAAGAACTTCGTCTCGATCCGGTCGAGCCGCGCCGGGATGAAGAATCCCGCCGCGATCGAGTTGAGGAAGTTCGGAAACTCGGGCAGCACCGTTTCCCGGACCGTGCTGACCGCGCCGTCGGCGCCGACCAGGAAATCGATCTCGAAGCGATCTCCCTGGGCATTGAGCACCCAGCCGCCCGGGCCGCGCTCCACCGACTGGACCTTGAGCGGAAGCTGCCTGGCCCCCGCCGCCCGCGCGCGCTCACGCACGGCTTCGTCGAACTCCGCGCGCGCGAAGATGAGCGTCGGACGCGGGCAGCCGAACTCGACTTCGCGGTCGGTGGGCGAGCGGAAGCGGAACTCGGTGACTTTCCGGGCGCGCGGCACGAGCTCGCCGATCCACGGGAACTCGTCCTGCGCCTTGACCGTGATCCCGCCGCCGCAGGGCTTCTCCCAGGGCGCGCGGTGGTCGAAGAACGTGACCTCGTGGCCCTGCGCCGCCGCCTGCCATGCCGCGTAGGCCCCTGCCGGGCCGCCGCCGACCACGCCGATCCTCAGCCGCCCCATGGGTCGCGCTCCTCGTCCCGCATGTGGCGTCCGCGCCCGTCACGCTTCAGCCATGACAGCGGGTAGTCGGCGTCGTGGACGAACGCGCAGAGCCAGCCCGCGTCGTGGATCTCCGCCAGAAACCGCTGCTTCGTCTCGAGCGTCGTCACCGGGTACAGGTCGTAGGACATGATCCAGGGATCAGGAAGATGATGGGTCGTAGGCACGAGGTCGCCCAGGAAGACGACAAGTCGGCCCTCGCCGTCGTCGACCCCGACCGACACGTGATGGCGGGTGTGCCCCGGGGTCTCGAAGATCCGGATCCCGTCGATCCGGTCGCCGTCGGCGACCCACCGCACGCGGCCGGCCTCCTCCAGCGGCGCGTAGTTCCGCTTCAGGTAGGACGCCGCGTTCCGGGCGTTGGGGTTCCTCGCGTCCTCGAACTCCCCGCGATGGATGAAGTATGTCGCGTTCGGGAACGTGGGCACGGCGGTCCTGCCGTCGTCCGCCCACTTCGTCGCGCCGCCGGCGTGGTCGAAATGAAGATGCGTGAGGACGACGCGGTCGACGGTCTCGGGCGGAGCGCCGCGGTCGGCGAGGCGCCTCGGGAGCCCGCCGTCGCGCTCGAGCCCATAGATGTCCTGGAACTTCGCGTCGTCCTTGTCGCCCGATCCCACCTCGATGACCGTTCTTCCGTCGGGACCGTCCACGAGGAGGCAATTCATCCCCAGGCGGATCCGGTTGCGCTCGTCGGGCGGGAGCTTCTTCTCCCAGAGGACCCGCGGCACCACGCCGAACATCGCTCCGCCGTCAAGCCGCTGCAGCCCGTCGGAGAGGACCGTGATCGTGCGCTCCCCCCAGAGGAGCGTGGGCCACTCGAAGCGCGTCATCGATCCAAAATCGCGCGCGCGATGATCGTCCGCTGGATCTCACTCGTTCCCTCGCCGATCTCCGTGACCTTCGCGTCCCGCATCATCCGCTCGACCGGATAGTCGCGCGTATAGCCGTTCCCGCCGTGAATCTGAACGGCCTCGATCGTCGTCCGCATCGCGAGCTCGG
Organism: Gemmatimonadota bacterium; assembly: GCA_035687725.1. GTDB lineage: Bacteria > Gemmatimonadota > Gemmatimonadetes > JACCXV01 > JAHWKZ01 > JAICNR01. Next base: position 5,284 of record DASRVB010000200.1, on the reverse strand, counting down.
AGCAGAAGAGCTTGGCCTGCGCCGCGGCCAGCCGATAATCCCGGCCCATGTCCTTGAGTCGCGCCGCCCGGTGCGTGAGCAGCCGTCCGGCCTCGATCCCGGTCGCCATGTCTGCCAGCTTGAATTGGATCGCCTGGAACTCCGCGATCGGCCGCCCGAACTGCTCGCGGTCCTGCGCGTATGCGCGGGCGGCGTCGAACGCTCCCTCGGCGATCCCCAGCGCGTGCGCGGCGATCCCGATCCGACCGCCGGTCAGCGTGTGCAGGGCCTGCTGGAAGCCGCGCCCCTCCTCGCCGAGAAGCTGCTCGGAGGGAACCCGCACGTCCTCGAGAATGAGCTCCCGCGTGTCGCTGGCCCGCCAGCCGAGCTTGTCCTCTTTCTTTCCGGATCGCAGGCCCTCGGTCTCCTTCTCGACGATGAACATCGAGATGCCCTTCGATCCCTTCCCGGGGTCAGTCATGGCCGCCACTACGTAGACCCCCGCCACGCCGGCGTTCGTGATGAAGACCTTGGTGCCGTTGAGGACCCAGTGGTCGCCGTCGCGTACGGCGCGGGTCGCCATGTTCGCCGCGTCTGAGCCCGAGGTCGCCTCGGTGAGACCGAAGGAGCCCAGCTTCTCGCCGCGCGCCAGCGGCGACAGGAAGCGCTCCTTCTGTTCCGGAGTGCCGAAGTCGTGGATGGGAGACGCGCAGAGCGAGGTGTGGGCGCCGACCGTGATCGAGTGCGAGGCATCGACCCGCGCCAGCTCCTCGACCACGAGCGCGAGCGAGAGCGCGTCGGCCCCCGCGCCGCCGTATTCCTCTTCGAACGGAACGCCGAAGAGGCCCAGGTCCGCCATCTCGCGGACGGTGTCCCAGGGAAACTCGCCCGATTCGTCGTGCGCGGCGGCGATCGGTGCGACCCGCTCGCGCGCGAACTGGCGCACGGTCTCGACCAGCAACCGCTGCTCGGAGGTCAGGTCGAGGTCCACGATGTCTGCGGGGTCAGGCCCGGGAGCCGGCGTGCTCGCCGGCCCACTCCCGGATGTAGTCGACGATCGCCTGCGTGGTGGTGCCCGGTCCGAAGAGGCGGCCGGTGCCCATCTTCTTCAGTTCGGCCATGTCCTCCTTGCCGATGATCCCGCCGCCCGTCAGGAGGATCTCGTCCATCCCCTTCTCGCGCATGAGCTCGAGCACGCGCGGGAACAGCGTCATGTGGGCCCCCGAGAGGATCGAGAGCGCGACCACGTCGACGTCTTCCTGGAGCGCGGTCTCGACGATCTTCTCGGGGGTCTGGTGGAGGCCCGTATAGATGACCTCCATGCCGGCGTCCCGGAGGGCGGCTGCGACCACCTTGGCGCCGCGGTCGTGGCCGTCGAGGCCGGGCTTCCCCACCAGCACGCGGATCTTGCGCTCGTCCATCGCCCTCCACGAAGAATTTCGGGAAACGCTTGGAGCCGGTGGAATCTACGCCGTCGCCGGACGCCCTACAAACGGATCGGCGACCCGCTCGCTCCTCCGACCCATAGCGGAATCAGAGAACCAGGTAGCCCCTGGGGGCTAGCCGGGTCGCGAGCATGACCTCGTTGATGTCCCGATGCTCCGACCACAGGGACGTGTGCCGATGCGCGGGATCGAGCCAGAACGATTCGATCGCCTGGCCGAGCGGCACGAAAACCTTCAACGACTCCAGCCGATCCCGAATCGGGGCGTACGCGGGCCTCGAGGGAACAGCGAGTATCGAGCGATCTAGGAGCTCACTCGCGGACAATCCGATCGCGAGACCTAGCTCCCGGAAGGCGAGGCGCCGGGCCGCGGGCTGATGCCATTCGCCGAGACGCGCATACCGCTCGAGGCCGTCCAGGGCTGCAACCAGCAGGCCCGCGAGCAACCCTCCGCCCTCGAGCGCTTCCTCTCCGGCGAGCTGGACAACCCGATAGGCGTCGGTCAGGAGCCCGCCCAGACCCAGCGGATCCGTGGTTCGGAGGTCGATGGCTTCGTTCATGGTCCGGTAGTCCTCGATGGCCCGCACGAGCGCCGGCCCGGAGGGTGCGGCCTCCAACCGCGCGGCTGTCGACTCGAGCTGCACGCAGGTGATATAGCCGTCCAGCGGGTCGTGCTGGCCCATCGAATCGACCAGTGGGCGGGACAGGTCCGTGCTCAACTTCCAGGCCATGCGCCGGTTTCCGGGACGGCCGCGGACGAACGCACCGTGGGCGGCGACCGCCAGCTCGCGCGCCCAGAGAAGAAATCGCGGATCTCCGGTCGACCGGGACACCTGGTCGAGGGCGTGCATCCATTTTGTCAGGTAATGGAAGTACTGCCCGTCCCGGTCCCACTCCCGCCGGTCGTCGAACGGTTCGCCCGGGCCGCGCTCGGGCTGGGGCTTGCCGATCCGCAGGCCGCCACGCGTCGGATGCGCCTCTCCCTCCTCTTCTCCCAGCCCGCTGATCCAACCGCAGCGTGGATCGTCTGGGTGGTGCCGTCCGAGCACGTGATGGACCTGATCCACGAGACCCAGCGCGAGATCGACGTACCGCTCCTCGCCGGTCGCGTGCGCGAGCCCGAGATAGTTGCAGACGGCGAACGCGTCGGTCCAGAGGTAGCGGCGCGCAGGCGCGGACGACGTTAGACCCGAGCGCTCGGCGAACGCCGCCATGAACGCAGCGGCCTGCTCGATCGAGCCCTCGGTCAGCTTCGCGCGAACTTGAGGTGCGTGACGTTCGGGGCGGCCACCGTCCGCACGAGCTCGAGGCCGTGCAGATCGGTGCCGGTACCATCGAAGAGCCGCTCGCCGCTTCCGAGGAGGATCGGCACGAGGTGGAGCTCCATCTCGTCCACGAGCCCGGCGCGCAGATACTGCCGCGCGATGTCCGCGCCGCCGGCGAGCGCAACGTCCTTCCCGCGCGCGGCCTCTCGTGCCTTCTCGAGCGCCGTTTCGATGCCCACGGTCACGAACATGAACGTCGTTCCCCCCTCCAGCGCGAGCGGCTTCCGCTCGTAATGTGTGAGGACGAACACCGGATGATGGAACGGCGGGTCGTCACCCCACCAGCCCTTCCATGGGTCGTTCCGGTCCCACGGACCGGGATGTCCACCGAACATGTTCCGCCCCATGATCGTGGCGCCGATCCCCGCCTGCTCTTCCTCGACGAGCTTCGAGCTTTCGTTGACATCTCCGCCGGGAAGTCCATGCGGCGCACGCCATGCGGCGAGCGCGACTACCCAACCGTGGAGGCCCTCGCCGCCGATCCCGAGCGGGTTGTCCACGCTCTGGTCGGGCCCGGCGATGAAGCCGTCGAGCGACATGGAGATGCGGAAGCGCAGCCGGGACAGCGGAGTTTCCTCGGCAAGGAGCAGTTCAGGTTAAAAAATCACGGCTCACAACAGATATCATTCACTCATCTTCCCATCGGTCTATCGGTCGCAGCCTGCCTCGAAGGTTCGGCAGAAACCCTTCTGGCATGGATTTCGTCGCTGTTCAGCGGCCGTTCGGTCGCAGGAGTGCAGTCCAGGTGAAAAAGAGAATACCCTAGAGCAGTCAACATCGCCGTACTGCGGTGGGCCTGCTCCGAGCCATGTAACGCCAGGAGAATCTGCGGGGAGGACTTCCGCAATAACTCCGATATACCGAGGAGACAGTCGGACTCCGCGCCTTCGACATCGAGCTTTATCAGGTCGGGCCGCGCATCGGGATGATGAAGAAGAAAATCGTCGCCTGTCATAGAGGCCACAAGATAGGAACTCTTCTCAGGGGAAATCCTTCCCATGGAATTTGAGGATGCCGTCCGGAAGCCGACCATGCCTGTGCTCGCGCCGAGCGCAGCCTGTACAACGGTCACGTTATGCCGATTGTTCAGACGAATATGCTCTTGCAGATGACACACGTTCTCGGCATACGGCTCGAATGCGTAAACCGAGCCCGATGATCCAACCATTCTGGAGAATGCCAACGTATAGAAACCAGCGTTAGCCCCAACATCCCAGATAACCATTCCCGGGCGAACCAGTTTTGAAACCAGGTGCTGCTTCGCTAACTCGTACGTGCCCAGCCAGCACCCATGAACACTGGATCCAACTACCCACCTTGCGTTCTTATTTAATCCACTCTTTACACTGACAACTTGGCCATGCGGAATAAGCTTTAGCGGCAAACGAAGCGATGCGCCCAATAGAGAATCGCCAAGGCCGGCGAGAAACCGGATCATTCCTCGGTACCAAGGCTGATTCTCCTCAACAAAGCCGGTCTCCCCGCGTTCCGCCCCCGACAATAGGCAGTGGGCAAAAACCCTCTATCGGTCGAGGCTGTGCTAGAAGATCTCGGGCTCGCGCCAGGTACCGTACTCGCCCTTCATGAGCTCGACGATCTCCCCCACGGTCGCGTAGGCGCGGACGCAATCGAGTACCGGCTCCATCAGATTCTCCTGCGCGCGGATTGCGGAGCGCAGGGCCGACATGGCGGACTCGTAGCGCGCGCCGTCCCGCTCGGCGCGGACCTTCCGAATGCGCTCGATCTGCTCTTTCTCGTAGCGCGGATCGATCCGCAGGATCGGGATCTCGAGCTTCTCGCCCTCCTCGACGAACTGGTTGACGCCGACGATCACCCGCCGCTTCGTATCGATCTCTTCCTGGTAGCGGCTCGCGGCTTCGGCGATCTCGCGCTGGAAGAACCCGGATTCGATCCCGGCCACGACCCCGCCCATGTCTTCGATCTGACGGAAGTACTCTTCGGCCTCGTCCTCCATCCGCTGCGTTAGCGCCTCGACGAAATATGATCCTCCCAGCGGGTCGATCACGTTGGGCACGCCCGACTCGTAGGCGATCACCTGCTGCGTGCGGAGCGCGATCTTGACCGCCTTCTCGGTCGGCAGCGCGAACGTCTCGTCCATCGAGTTCGTGTGGAGCGACTGCGTGCCCCCCATCACAGCGGCCAGCGCCTGGAGCGCCGTCCGCACGATGTTGTTCTCGGGCTGCTGCTCGGTCAGCGAGCAACCCGCCGTCTGCGTGTGGAAACGCATGAGGAGCGAGCGGTCCTTCTTCGCGCCGTAGCGCTCCTTCATGTGGCGCGCCCAGATCCGGCGCGCGGCGCGGTACTTGGCAACTTCCTCGAAGAAGTCGTTGTGCGAATTCCAGAAGAACGAGAGCCGCGGCGCGAACGCGTCGACGTCGAGTCCGGCGGCGATCCCGCGCTCGACGTACGTGAACCCGTCGGCGAGCGTGAAGGCCAGCTCCTGTACCGCGGTCGAGCCGGCCTCGCGGATGTGGTAGCCGGAGATCGAGATCGGGTGCCAGTAGGGCGCCTTGCG
>DASRVB010000199.1:0-3757 GCA_035687725.1 Gemmatimonadota bacterium | reverse complement strand
CGCGCCGGCCGCCTCGGGAATGAGATCCGCCGCGGCCCCCGACACGACCGCCACCCGGGCGATCACATCGGTCCCGAACGGCAGCACCTGAGGGCGCTCGCCGAGAAGCGCCTCGAGCCGGGCCGCGAGCCCGGCGCGGTCGAGCGTCTCGGGGAGTCGCCCCATGACGCCGATCGCCCCGCTTCCCCAGGACCCGAACGGCTCGAGATCGCGCAGCTCGAGAAGGCGTGCGAGGACCGCGTTGTTGCCGACCTCCGTATGGGCGTCGAGCGGGAGATGGGACACATACAGGCTGAGATCCGCGCGAAGGAGGCTCGCGAGGCGCGCCCGAAGCGGACCTGTCACGGGCTCGACGCGTCCCCAGAAGAGGCCGTGGTGGGCGATCATGAGCTCGGCCCCGGCGTCGATCGCCATGTCGATCGTGGCCTGCGCCGTGTCGGTCGCGAGCGCCACCTTGCTCACGCGCTCCGCGCCCTCGACCTGGAGGCCGTTCAGCGACTTGTCGGTCCACGCTGCGGTGTCGAGGAACTCGTCGAGGTAGGCGACCAGGGCGTCTCGGCTGGCCGCGCTCTTCACCGGGGCGATTCGATCGCGAGCTCGCGGCCCGCCGATACGCCGGTCAGCCTGTAGGTCTGGCCTTCCGACTCGTAGGTCCAGGACTCGAAGGCCGCGTCCAGCGCCGCGCGCTGGAGCGCCCACGACTCGGTGGCGCCGAATTCGTCTTCGGAGGGGTACGACCCGCGCGTCTCGCGGACGCCCTCGAGGGCGGTCTGGAGATCGAAGAGGAGGAGCCGAGGATTCGTGGCGATCATGCGGGCCTGCTCCTCCGGGGGCGCCGCCGCGCCGGGAAAGTCGGCGGCCCCCCCGAGCGGCCGGGGCTCCGATCCAGACCCGCCCGACTCGCCGCAAGCCGCCGCGGTCAACGCGAGCGTCAGCGCTGCCACCGCGGTCCGGCGGGTTGCCGAGGCGTCCGTGCTGCGCATCCGAGGTCTACCCATCGGCCGCCGGCTCGCGCGAAAGCAGCGTCCGCCACGCCACCTTCCACCCCTCCTCGTCCCGGGCCAGGACGAGCAGGTCCCCTCCCATCTCGTCATAGATCGTGCCCTCCCGCTCGTACCGGACGGTCCACGGCGTCACCGTGACCGCCGAGTCTCCGATGACGTCGACGATCGGGGCCTCGGACTCGAACGACAGCAGACGCGCCTCCCGCAGGAACTCGGCGTAGCTGTCGACGATCGCGTCGCGGCCTTCGAGCCGCTGCTCGAGATCCGCGCCCAGGAGCACGGCATCCTCCCGAAAGCACGACCGCAGCTCGTCGAGGCGGCCGCCCAGCCAGGCGGTCTCGACCTTGCGAAGGAACTTCAGGATCTCGCGTCGGATCTCGCGGTCGGCGGCGGTAGGCACCTAGTGTGCTGCGGGTGAGGTCTCAGATCGCACCGAGACCATCGATGCGCCCCAGTGGCAAGGGGCGACGAGGAGGAATAGCAGCGCTATTGCGACGAGTCGCAACGCAGCCAATGGGGATGCAGCGTTGGTCGAATGCAACGAGACCTCACCTCCAGCACACCCGGTCAAGATAGAACCACGCCCGCGGCCAGCAACGCCGCCCGGATCTCGTCGCGGTCCGCCGACCCCAGCGCGGCGAGCGGCGGGCGCGGCTCGCCTCCTCCCGGCCATCCGCGGAGATCGAGCGCGGCCTTGATGCCGGGCACGCCGAAGCGCGGGCCGAGGCAGTGGGCGAGCGGCGCCAGCGCGAGCTGCAACGCCAGCCCGGCTTCGTCATCGCCCATCTCGTGGGCCTCGAGGATCCCCAGGATCGCCTCCGGGGCCGCGTCCGAAACCGCCAGGATCTCGCCGTCCGCGCCGGCCCGCAGGGACTCGTACGCCAGGCGCGCGCTGCCGTTGAAGATCGCGAAGCCGTCCCCGCCCGCGGCCCGCAGGGCCTGCTGGAGCTCGAGGCTGCCGGCCGACTCCTTGATCCCGGCGAGCGTTCCCTCGGACGCCAGCTCGCAGAGGATCTCGACGCCCGGATCGACGTGGCTCAGCTGGGGGATGTGGTAAGCGAGAAGCGGCAGGCCGCACTCGCTCGCGACCGCGCGGTAGAAGCGCGCGATCCCTGGGGGGCCGAGCGGATAGTATCGCGGCGGCAGGCAGAGGAGCGCGTCCGCGCCGGCGGCCTCCGCCCTGCGAGCCGAAGCGAGGGTCGCGCGCAGGCTCTCGTGTCCGACCTGGACGACGAGCGCCCGATCGGACCCCAGCGCGTTGCGTGCCGCGGAGAGGAGCGGCGGTTCCTCGTCCGGGTCGAGGAGCGGGCCCTCGCCGCTCGTCCCGAACACGACGACCCCACGAACTCCCAGGCGCCGATAGATCTCGATCTGAGACGCCAGCCGCTCGGGAGACGGGTCGCCGCTCGGGTCGAAGGGAGTCGTGACGGGGCACACGAGGCCCCCGAGACGTGGGGTCACGTGCTCACTCGTTCACCCGCACGTCCCGCACGCCCTCGAGGTCGAGAATGGCGTCGATCAGCCGATCCCGCTTCGCGGTCGGCAACGTGAGCGCGAAGTCGAGGTGCATTCCGTCGTCCTCACGCTTCAGCGAGAAGTCGCCGAGCGAAACCCGGGCGCGGTCCGCGAGACCGTTGATCTCGTCGATCAGTCCGGGCCGGCGCTCGGCGACCACGTGGAAGTACACGAAGTGACGGGGCGACGTGAAGTGACCTTCGAGCCATCCGAGGACGGAGAGCGTGACGAGCAGGATCGCCGTCCCCGCAATGGCGGGAGCGTACGCGCCGCTGCCGATGGCGAGGCCGATCCCCGCCAGGACCCACATCGTGGCGGCGGTGGTCAGCCCATGCACCGACCCGCGCGCCTGGATGATCGTGCCGGCGCCCAGGAAGCCGATTCCCGACACGATCTGGGCGGCGATGCGGCCCGGATCGGCGATGTTGATCTGCCGCTCCGCGTAGTTCAGCGCGACGTAGATCGAGACCATCGTGATGAGCGTCGACCCGACGCAGATCAGCATGTTGGTCCGCAGGCCGGCGGGCTTGTCGTGCAGCTCGCGCTCGATCCCGATGGCGGCGCCGCACGCGATCGCGAGTCCGAGCTTGATCCACATGTCGGCGGCCAGATACTCCACCCGAGGCTACCTGTCTCCGATGGCGCTGGGATCGCGTGCGTGGCGGTAGTGCCGGAATCGCTCGAGCACCGAGGCGAGGCCCGCGTACGAGCGGATGTCGCAGAGATCGCAGAGGCCGTCGAAGAGCTCGATCGCCTCGCAACGATCGTTCGGATCGGAGAAGAAATCGCGTGCTTCCAGGGCTTCGAGCAGGAACGAAATGCGGTACTCGCGCTCCCGCGGTCCGGTCTGCGGCCGGACGACCCTGTCGATCAGATAGAGATCCTGGAGGACGACCTCGGGGTCGACGCTGGATTCCATCCTGTCGAGCCGCTCGAACAGCAGATCTTCCACGCCCGCCCTCCGCTCCCGTACGGGGTCAGGCGGCGAAGTTAGAGTCCGACCCCCGGCCGGCAAGATTCGCCCTCTTGCCTCCAGCGGCGGGCGAGGGATTCCGGCGAAGCCCCCGCGAGGTAGGCGAGGCGCAGGCCCCACATGAGGGCCATCGTGCGCGCCACGCCGTGCCGCAGCCATCGCCGCGCGCTCGTCTCCAGCGGTCCCCGGCACACGGCGGGGCGCCCCGCGCGGCGCAGGCCGCCGGCGAGCGCCACGTCCTCGAACAGCGGCCACACGGGAAATC
>DASRVB010000198.1:0-6644 GCA_035687725.1 Gemmatimonadota bacterium | reverse complement strand
GCGGGCGGCGGCGTGGAGCGGCAGCCCGCGGCCAGCGCTCCCGCGAGGAGCGTCCCGGTCGCTCCGGCCAGGAGCAAAAAAAAGCGCCCCGGGAGGGGCACCGTGGACAGGGACGCGCGGCGCGCGCCGTAGGGCGCCGTCACTCCAGCGACCGCTGCACTCGCAGTCCGAGCTTCCCCTCCGCCATGTCGTCCATCTCGACCTCCATGTCGAACCCCTTGCGCCGCAGCTGGGTCGAGGCCTGGACCCGGGCGTACAGCGCGAGGCCCCGCTCGATCCACTGGTAGACGGTGGCGTCGCCCCAGCGCGCGTCGAGTCGCGCGCGCAGATCCTCGAGCACGTCACCGTCCCGGTCGTCGAGCAGGCCGCGGACGCCGAAATCGACGCCGAAGTCGCGCTCGAACTGGGTATACCGGGGCAGGATCGGGATCTGGACGGAGGGGAGGAGGAGGTTGCTGGCGGTGGCTGCGCGCGCCTCCGTGCGTGTGGGACCCGGCCCGGACGCGGGGCGCCAGTCCAGCAGGCTGGTCCCCCGGTCCTGGCTTCGCCCGGACGCGGCGACGACCAGTACAAGGGTGCCGGATAGACACACGGCGCGAATGGCGGGCGAAGGCATCATTCCGAGGATACCATACGCCCCCGGGCGATACAAGTTCCGCGCCGAAACCGGGGTATGTCGGTCAGTCGGCGTCCGCCGCTACGGGACGGTACAGATCCCCGGGCGCCAGATCCGGGCGCTCGGCCTCGTAGGTCACCGCTGCAGCGATCCCTCCCTCTCCCCGAACCACCATCGCCCTGCCGAGGACGAGATCCGGGACCTGGACGCCGGCGCGCACGGGACCCGGGCGGTAGAGCTCGACGACCTGGCCCGGAGCCATCGACCCGGCGACCTCGGGCCGCAGGAAGAGCTTGTCGAAGGGCGGGTGAATCGCCTTCTCCTCCTGGAATGCGACGACTCGCCCGCCCGTTCCGCCGGCGAAGCCGGCTACCCGCGGCTCGACATCCGCCTCGCCCACGAACCGCACGCGGTCGCCGACGACGATGGCGTGGTACGCATCGGTGACGCGCACGCCCGCGGTCTCGCCATCGAGGAGCTCCACCCGTCCGATGCCCGTCGGGACGAGCAGCGTTCCGAGCGCCTCGCCGGTCACGGGATCGTCGATGCGGCGCTCGAGCCGGAAGAACTGGACCAGGTCGCCCGTCTCGAGCGAGCGGCCCTCGACGACGCGCGGAACATGAACCAGGTCGAACTGGGTCTGGCTGCGGTCGGTGACCAGCGTCTCGCCTGCGGCGCCCACCACCGTCTCGGCGTTCCTCCAGCGCGCGGCGTCGACTACCTCTCCCACCGACAGCAGGTATTCGGGCTCCAGTAGCGCTTGCACCGGTGGCTCGGCCTGGGCCCGGACAGAGCCCGCGCACGACAGGATGAGGGCGAGGAAGATGAACGCGCGTGTCGGCACCAGACGGCTTCTCCTTTCAGAACGGCAGATCATCATCGTAGTCCGTTTCGGGGAACTCGTATTCGCCGTTCCCGCCGCCTTCCTGCGCGGAGCGCTGCGGAGCCCCAGCACGCCTCCCGCCACCCGACGGAGCGTCCAGCATGATCATCTCGTTGGCGACGATCTCGGTCATGTACCGTTTCTGTCCCGTCGACGCGTCGTCCCACGATCGCGTCTGGATGCGCCCCTCGATATAGACCTTGCTTCCCTTCTTCAGGTACTGCTGGCAGATCTCCGCCAGCCGCCGCCAGGCGACGATGTTGTGCCACTCCGTGTTCTCTTCCCGCTGACCTCCTTCGGAGCCGCGGGTCCAGCTCGTCGCCATGCGGAACGTGGCCACCGGCAATCCGCTGGACGTATGTCGCACCTCGGGGTCGCCGCCCAGGTTCCCGATCAGCATCACCTTGTTCAGACTGCGCGCCACGATACCTCCTGATCTCTGTGATCTATTGGATGCAAGTATCCGACCAGGAACGCTAGCAGCCGAGTGGGCTTCCGGCACCACCGCGGCGGCCGTCGGGTCATCGACGCACCGGCGTTCGCTCGATCCACGTCTTTCGCCAGAGGGCTACGGCGGCGAAGCACACGACCAGGAAGGAGCCGCCCTTGGAGAGGAAGGGAAGCGGAAGGCCGGTGATCGGCATCATGCCGACCGTCATGGCGGTGTTAATCGTCAGATGGCTGGCGATCAGCGCCACGAGGCCGAATGCGAGCGTGCTCGCGTACGGGTCGGGATTGCGCTCCGCGATCCGGACACCCTCGAGGAGCAGCAGACCGAATAGACCGAAGGCGATCAGGATCCCGATGAAGCCCAGCTCCTCCCCCAGAACCGAGAAGATGAAATCGGTGTGGCGCTCGGGCAGGAACGCCAGCCGCTTCTGCGTCCCTTCGAGAAACCCCTTGCCGAACCAACCGCCCGAGCCGATCGCGACCTTCGACTGGATGACGTTCCACCCGGCGCCGCGAGGATCGCTCTCGGGCTGGAGGAAGATGAGGAGCCGCTGCTTCTGATAGCCGGCGAGCTGGTTCCAGAGCGGGAGCGCGACGATTCCCATGAGCAGGTTGGTGGCGCTCACGTAGATCCAGGTCGAGCGCGGCGGCCTCAGGACGAAGAGCAGCCCTCCCAGCGCCAGGACGTACAGGGACCACAGGGGCAGCGAGAACGTGAGGAGGATGCTGACGATCGGCGACAGGAGCAGGAAGACGATCACCGGCGGCGTACCGGCCCAGAAGCAGAGCGCTGCGAAGAGGAGCACGTAGACGAGGGCGGTCCCGAGGTCCGGCTGGAGCAGAGTCAGCGCGGCGGGCAGGCCGACGAGCACCCCGGGCAGGACGAGCTCGGTCATCCCCCGCGGCGGGGTCTTGAGCCGCGCCGCCCACTGCGCGATCACGAGGATCGTGGCGATCTTCGCGAACTCCGAGGGCTGGAACCCGATCGACCCCACCCGGATCCACGACCGCGCCCCGGAAATGGCCGGGAAGGCGAGCACCAGGACGAGGAGCGCAAGCGAGACGATGTAAGCCGGCCGGGAGACCTTCTCGATCACGCGCATCGGCACGAGCCCGATGACCGCGTACGCCACGAGGGCGGCGAAAAGCCAGATGAGCTGGAACTGCCAGTACTGCGCGTTGTCGCCGCTTGCCGTCTGGCTCGCGCTGTACAGGAGGGCCACGCCGCCCGTCGCCAGCGCCATCGCCAGGGCAAGCAGGTACCAGTTCTGTTCGGTGGCCTCGCGCCGCACCTGTCAGTCCGTGGACAACGTCGATTCGCTGAGCGCGATCGGTGGTGGCGGGGGGGACTCGCGGGGGATGATACCGTTGCGGCCGTCGAGATAGGTCTGCACGAGATCGATCGCGATCGGGCTCTGGGCCGACCCGCTCCCGCCCTCCTCGACGACGACCGCCACGACGATCTGCGGATCTTCCATGGGGCCGACCGCGACGAACCATCCGTGCGGCTTGCCGGCGTTGTGCTCGGTGGTGCCCGACTTTCCACCGATCGTATACCGGAGCGGCATGTAGTGCGCGCGCGTATACGCGGTTCCGCGCCAGTCGTTCACTACCCCGCTCATCGACGCCTTGAGGATCTGGAACTGGTCGCTGGACAGCGGCAGACTGGCCAGCACCTCGGGTTCATTCTTGCTCGAGCGCAGACGCGGCCGCAGGATGTCGCCGCCGTTGACGATCGCGGATACGAACTGCGCGATCTTCAGCGGGGTCACCGCGATCTCCCCCTGGCCGATGGCGAGGTTCAGGACCACGCCCGAGCCCCAGCGGCCCTCGCCGTACTGCTCGTCATACCACTCCGGAGATTCCGGGAACGACCCTTCCGCCTCGTTCGGCAGATCGATCCCCGTCTTGTCCGCCAATCCCCACGCCCGGCCGAACCGGGTGATCTCCTCGAGGCCGAGCTTGAGCCCCACCTGATAGAAGTACGTGTCGCACGAGGTCACGATCGCGTCCTGGAGCGAGGCCCAGCCGTGGACTGCGTGGCAGCCGAACCACCGGCTGCCGAACTGATAGCCGCCGCGGCATGGAACGTCTTCGAACTCGTCGGGATTGACGACTCCCAGCGTCATGGCCATGGCCGCGGTGGCGAGCTTGAACACCGACCCCGGCGCATAGCGGGCCTGGATCGCCCGGTCGAGGAGCGGCCTGGCCGGATCGTCTATGAGGCTTCGCCAGTCCTCGCTCGAGAGCTGGCCACTGAACACGTTGGGATCGTAGGACGGGCTGGAGTACAGCAACAGCACGTCGCCCGTCCGGGGGTCGAGGGCCACGACTGCCCCGCGCCGCTCGGCGGGAAAGATCTCCGCCGCTCGTCTCTGCAGGTCGAGGTCGACCGTGAGGTGGAGATCGCGCCCGCGACGGGGTGCTTCGAACGGGAGGTCCGGCCACGGCCCGATGCGCCGGCCCATCGCGTCGACCTCGACGTACTCCGCTCCCTTCTCGCCGCGGAGCTCCGCCTCGTACATGCTCTCGACGCCGGTCTTCCCGAGGATGTCGCCGGCCGAGTATCCGGCGCCCTCTCGCTCGCGGAGCTCGGCCTCGTTGATCTGCGCCACGTATCCCGTCAGATGCGCCGTCGCCCTGCCATACGGGTAGACCCGCCGCGGCTTGGGTTGCAGCAGGAGCCCCGGGATCTCGCTGCGCGTCTCTTCGAGCAGCGAGAGCGTGCGGTAGTCCAGGTCGTCGTTGAGGAGGATCGGCTGGCCCGGCGCGAGCGCGTACTGGCGCTCGAGATCGGCGACGATCGAGTCGTCCAGACCGAGGATCGGCCGGATCCGCTCCATGTCGCGGTGCAGGTCTGCGTCGGACGTCGGCAGGAGCGAGACCGAATAGGCGGGCAGGTTCTCGGCGATGATCTGGCCGTCGCGGTCGTACATGAACCCGCGCGGCGCGGCGAGCGGGATGGCGCGGACCTGATTGCTCGTCGATTGTGCCTGGAGTTCGTCGTGCCGCAGGACCTGGAGCCGGAAGAACCCGCCGATCAGAACGACCAGGCCGCCGAGGATGGCGACACGCGCCAGGCGGGCGCGACGGTTTCGACTGAGGGGATCGAACGGGGATACAGCGTGTCGGTCGAACCGCGACGGCATCGGACAGGCGTGGCCCTCGTAAACCTGGATTTTCTAGACTGCTTCCCGGGGGGGATGCCCAAGTGTATTCGAATGCATCCTATCCTGCAAGCGTCTGTTCTCGCGCTTCATCGGCCTCCGATCAGGCGCGACAGGACCGCCCCCATGGCGGTCGTGTACACGATGCTGCCCGGCGACTCCCAGAAGAACCGGAGCTCGAACGCCTTCCAGGCTCCCCCGGCCGCGACTCCCAGGACCAGGACGTCGAGGAGGAGCTTGCCGCCCGCCAGGAGGAGCAGGTCGGCGGCCGGAGCGTCCAGGTACAGGCTCTCGCGCATCTTGCCCACCGCGTACCCGATCACGGTCAGTCCCAGGGCATAAAGCCCGAAGTGCATGAGCAGGAGCGTGTCCCGGAACAACCCGGTGACGAATCCGAGGGCGGCCCCGCCCATGGCACCCGCACGAATCGCGCCGTATACGGCGAGAATGAGCACGAAATCGGGGGTTGCCCCGGCGATTTCGAGCGGCGGCTCCAGGAACAGGGCCCCGACCACGCACACTGCGGCGAAAAAGGCGAACCGGCCTCGCGACATCCGCGCCACCCAGGGTGTTCCGCGGGAAACGAGGCTCATCGCCCACCGGCCGCGGCCGAGTCGGCGGGAAGACTGTCGGCGGCCAGGCTGTCCGCGGCGAGCGTGTCCGGGCTCTGCCTTCCGAACGACTCCCCCGCCATCGGGGGGTAGGCGAATCCGGGCCAGAACAGACGCGGGACATCGCCCACCGACTCGCCCGGATCGACGCCGCGTCGCAGGACGAACGCCGCCCCCACCGAACCCAGGTCCACGACCGGTAGCACGACGTCGATCTTCTGGAGACCGAGGCGCTCGTCTTCCCTGCCGTGCTCGACGGTACCGATGGGGATCCCGCGCGGGAACGTGCCGCCGTATCCCGACGTCACGATGCGGTCGCCGGGCGCCGATCCCGATCGCAGCGGCAGGAACAGCTCGACCTCGCCGCTCGGCGTCGATCGCATGACCCCATATTCGAGGTGATCGCCGCCGACCAGCATCGCGCTGGCGCTGAACTCCGGGTGAGAGAAGAGCATGACTTCGCTGGCCGAGTTCCCGACGTCGACAATCTTGCCGACCAGACCATCCAGCGTGACGACGGGCTGATCGATCTCGACGCCGTCCGCGGCGCCGACGTCGATTACGAACGTCGTCGGCAGGGTTCCGAAGTCGCGGTCGATCACGCGCGTCGGGATCAGGTCGACCGGCTGGTCCTCGCGGAACTCGAGCATCCGCGACAGGTCCCGATTCTGGAGCCGCAGCCCCTCTGTGGCGCCGAGCTCCAGCCGCGCCGCCTGCAGCTCGGACCGCAGGCGCGTGTTCTCGTCGCGGAGCCCCACGTACCCGCCCATCACGTTTCGCGCGTTGGCGAGAGGCAGCAGCACGACGTGGTTCGCGGCGCGGGCGATCGAGTCCTGGCGGCTCTCGGGCAGTGCGAGCAGCACCAGCGACGTTACAACCAGGCCCCCCGCGACGATCTCCGCCCTATATGCCGACCG
>DASRVB010000197.1:0-17261 GCA_035687725.1 Gemmatimonadota bacterium | reverse complement strand
GCTGGGCTTTCAGGACGCTCGGCATGGCGCCCCAGGATACGACCGCGGCGCTCCCTGCGCGACGTGACGCTTCCCTGCGCGACGCGGCGCTCCAGGCCTGATGCTGGAAAACTAGCACTACCCGTGCGGGGACCGTACCTTCGTTGCATGCCCACTCGGCCGCATGCCTGCCGCCGACTCTACGACTTCGAACGAAGGGTTCGCGCCATCGTCCTGCGCTGGGTCGCCTCAGTCGCGGCGATCGACGAAATGCGGGAAGCGGCCAGCTTGGACGAGCGAGAGCTCGAGGCGCTCGATGAGGCCATCGGCCGCGCGCGAGAAGCGGGCCGGTAAGGCGTCCGCCCGCCGGGACCCGTTTCCGGGTGGAACACCGGCGCGGTCGCCTGGGGTACTCTCGAGGAGACACGATCCCCGGGGCCGCGCCACCCGGAGGTGACCGAAATGAAGCTCCTGCGCTCGACCCTTCCGCTGGCGCTCGCGCTCGCCGTCGCGCTTCCGACGACCGCATGGGCGCAAGGGCGCGGCAACGCAAACGGCAACAAGCACAAGAACAAGCACGAGCAGCGTGTCATCGTGATCGATCGGGACGACGACGATGACGATGACCACGATCGCATCCGCATCCTGAATCGCGATCGGGACCGCGACCGCGTGGTCGTGCGCGATCGGGACCGTGACCGGTTCGTCCTGCGCAACAGCGGCCGCACGATCATCCTCGACGACGACGACTTCTTCTGGTACCCGGTCCGCAGCGACCGGGGACCGAGCTTCTGTCGCAGCGGCGCCGGGCATCCGGTGTTCGGGATCCAGTGGTGCCTGCAGAAGGGCTATGGGATCGGGCGCCCGGGCGCGGTGTTCTTCTGGGGGGACGACGTGTTCCTGCGCGACCAGACGCGGGTGATCGTCCTGCGCGACCGAAGGTACGATGCCGATCAAGCGTTCTGGAGCGCCGTCGTCGGGCAAGTGCTGGCACTCGTCGACTGACCCCCGAGCGGGCGGTGAATCCCTAGCACGGGGTCATGTTGGGATAGCAGGGATCCTCCGCGAGGGCCGCCTCCCGCTGCACCTCGGGGCCGACCGGGTCGCTGGTCCTGCAGCCGACGACCACAAGCGTTAGGATACAGGCGAAAACGCAAAGCTGGGGACTCGCTCGCATCGAGGACCTCCTCGTTCCAGGCTCTGTGGAGAGCTCGGACGTCGTTGCAGTCCGAGCGTGGGCCTAGAATCGATCTCGCGAGCGAGTCACCCGATCGTATCCTGATCGTCACTCCGGGAAAGGAATGCTGCGGGTGGAGCGACCTGTGGAGTTCCGCGCGCTGGGGTCGATCGAGCTGCGCGTTGCCGGCGTCGTGGCGGCGGACGTCCTGGCTCAGCCCAAACGCTTTTCTCTGTTCGCGTTCCTCGCGCTGGGCGGTTACCGAAGCCACCGGCGTGACACGCTGGTCGCACTCCTGTGGCCCGAGAGCGATCAATCCCACGCCCGGCACGCCCTGCGGCAGTCCATCTATTACCTGCGCAACCACCTCGACGAATCGCTGCTCGTCGTCCGCGGTGAAGAGATCGCGGTCGACCGCGACCGGTTGTGGTGCGACGTCGACGAGCTCGATCGTGCTTGGGAGCGAGGCCACCTGGAGCGCGTGGCCGAGCTGTACCGCGGGGACCTCCTCGAGGGATTTCACGCCACCGGCGCGGGCAACGAGTTCGAGTTCTGGCTGGAGCGGGAGCGGTTCCGATTGCAGGGGATCGCCGGGGAAGCGAATCGCCTCCTGGCCGAGTCCGCGCTTGCGCGCGGCGACACGGAGTCGGCCATCCGGTGGGCGACGGCGAGGCGTGCGGTCCAGCCAGCGGACGAAGGCGCCCTGCTGGGCCTGATGAGGCTGCTGAACGAGGCGGGGAGGCGCGAGAGCGCGCTGGAGTCGTATCGCGGGTTCGTCGCGCAGAGCGGATACCCCGGATCGGAGGAGCTGGAGGCGCTCGCACTCGAGCTTCAGGCGGAGGCCGAGCGGGGCTGGTCCAGCCGGATGGTGTCCCCGCCCACCATGCCCGGGACCCTGATCGGCCGCCGACGCTCGATCGAGGAGGCGCTGAGCCACCTGAAGTCGGGCGCCCGGCTGCTCACGCTGACCGGCACGGGCGGGGTGGGGAAGACCCGGCTCGCGATCGAAGTCGCGCGCGGGGCGGAGCGCTCGTTCGAGGGCGCCGTCGCATGGGTTTCACTGGCGCCGATCCGCGACGCGTCCGCGCTTCCCGACGTCGTGGCAGAGGCGGTCGGTCTCGAGCCGCGGCCCGCGGGGTTCGACGAGGGGCAGCTCGTCTCCTGGCTGTCGGTCCGTAAGCTGCTCCTGGTCCTCGACAACTTCGAGCACTTGCTCCAGGGAAGTCCGTTCGTCGCGCAGCTCCTGCGGACCTGCCCGAGGCTTTCGATTCTCGTCACGAGCCGAGCGCCGCTCAAGCTCCGCGGAGAGCAGGAGCTCGAGGTGCTGCCGCTCACCCTGCCCGATCCGTCCCGGCGCCTCGGCCAGGAGCTCCCGTTCGACTCCGAGGCGGTGGCGCTGTTCGTCGATCGCGTCCGCGCCCTGTCGCCCTCGTTCCGGCTGACGGACGACAACGCGGATGCCGTGATCGAGATCTGCCGACGGCTCGAGGGGCTTCCCCTGGCGATCGAGCTGGCCGCGCCGCGGACCAAAATCATGTCGTCGGCCGCGCTCGCGAGCCGGCTCGAGAAGCAGCTACCCCTGCTGACCGCGGGCCCGCGCGATCTTCCCGAGCGCCAGCGCACGCTTCACGACGCGATTCGCTGGAGCGTCGAGCTGCTGGATCCGGCGGAGCGCGAGCTCCTCTTCGGGCTGTCGGTCTTCGCGGGGGGATGCGACCTGGAGGCGGTGGAGAGGGTGGTCGAGATGGTGGCGGGACCGGACGGCGATCCACTCGACCTGCTGACGGCGCTCATCGACACGAGCCTCCTGCGGCGGACCGAATCGGCGGACGGCGAGAGCCGCTTCACCATGCTGGAATCGATCCGCGAGTATGGCGCCGCGGCACTCGAGCGCGCTGGTCGCGCGGAGGTCTGGCGGACGGCGCACGCCCGCCATTACGCCGCCTGGGTCGAGACGGGCTGTCGAGCCCGCTACTGCACACCGGGCGAGGCCGGCTGGTTCGACAGGATTACCGAGGAGCACGAGAACCTGAACGCCGCCATGCGGTGGTCGCTCGCAGGCGGTGACGCCGAATGCGCGGTCCGAATCGCAGCCTCGGTCGCACACTTCTGGTGCGTGCGCGGCCGCCTCGCGGAAGGCCGGAGCTGGCTGGACCGTATCCTCGCTGCGCGGGTCGGGCTCAAGGAACCGCTGCGGGTGCGGGTGCTGGCGGCCGCCGCGCACCTGCGCTCCCACCAGGGCCTGTGGGGTGAGGCGATCGTGCTCCACGAGGAAGTCGTCGCGCGTCGGCGGTCGATGGGCGACCGCAAGGTGCTGGTGGGCGCGCTTCACAACCTCGGCGCAACGCAGCTGGAGGCGGGGCTCCTGGAGGAGGCACGCGCTTCGATGACCGAGAGCCTGGCGATCGCCGAGGAGCTGGGCGACGACCTGAACGCCGCCTTCAGTCTGACCGGTCTCGGAACCCTGGCGCGGATCGAGGGCCGGTTCTCGGTCGCCAAGTCCTCGCTGGTCGAAGCGCTCGCGCGGGCGCGGAAGACCCGGCAGGAGGCTCAGGCCGCGGTCGTCCTCCGCGAGATGGCCGACGTGGCCCGCGCGGAAGGCGAGACCGAGGCCGCGCTGCACTTGCTCGAGGAAGCGGCGGCCACGCTCGACGAGCTGGGGCGTGTCGGTGACCTCGCGGCCACGATCGAGCGAATGGGGGAGATACGGGAAGCCCCTGAGCCCGACCTCGCGCGTCGACTCTACGCGAGAGCGATCAGGTTGTACCGCGAGAGCGGATACATGTGGGGAGTCGGCCGCGGGCTGGCCCGGTTCGCGCGCATCGCGCTCGATGACGGGCTTCCCGGCCGCTGCATCGAGCTCATGGCAGGCGCCGAGGCCCTGTGCCCCGTCCAGGACGCGAGCGACCGGAAGGTGCTCGATCGCGCCCGCGCCACGGCGGGCGAGGGGACGAGCGCGGCATGCTGGGCGACCGGGCACGCGATGTCGCTCGAGCGATTGCTGCGCCTTGCCGACGAGCTGGTCCCGGCGGTCGAGATCGCGGTGACCGCGGGACTCGTCCGGCAGATCCCGATCGAGCCTGGAACGTCTGCTGAAGCCGGCTCTGCAGGTGTTCCCGCCGGGAGCGGCTGAGTCTACAAGGTCTGCCCCAGCGCTTCCTCGAAGGCGTGCCGGCGCGCACGGCTCAGCCGCAGCTCGGTTCCGTCCTTGAGCACCAGGATATAGGCGCCGTGGAAGTACGGTTGGATCTCGCGGACGTGATCCAGGTTGACGATCGTCGAGCGATGGACGCGGACGAAGCGCCGGGGGTCGAGCTGCTCCGCTAGACCGGAGAGCGTCTCCCGGGTCGTATACGTCTGCGCGGCCGTGTGGATGCGGACGTTGTAGTCGGCGGCCTCGATCCACTCGATGTCGGCCACGCGGACGAACCAGGCATGGTCCTGACTCCGAACGACCAGGCGCTCGATCCAGCGCGTGCCCGGCGCCGGCGCGGGAACGCCTTCGGCGTCTCCGCTTCCGCTGCCGTGCAGCGCGCGGACCACGGCGTCGAGCTTGCGACGCAGGGAGTCGCCCGATTCCATGCGCAGCTGCGCCCGGGCGTGCACCAGCGCCTCGTCGAAGCGGTCGTCGTCGAAGGGCTTCATGATATAGTCCAGCGCGTGCACCTCGAAGGCCCGAACCGCGTAGTCGTTGTAGGCGGTTACGAAGATGACGACCGGTGGGCGAGCGCGGGACAGGGACTCCAACACCTCGAACCCGCCCATCTCGGGCATCTGGACGTCCAGGAACAGGAGGTCGGGGTCGATCTCGGGGATGGCCAGTGCGGCCTTCCTGCCGCTGTCGAACTCCCCGGCCAGCTGGAATCCCTCGCGATCCTCGAGCAGTCGCACGATTCGCCTTCTGGCCAGAGGCTCGTCGTCGACGACGACTACGCGAATGGCGCTCACGGTCGGGGCCCTCCGTTCGAGCTGTTGTCGGCCGTGCCGGTCGAGAACGGGATCCGGACCCGTACCCGGAACCCACCGGCGTTCGGCCGGTCGATCTTCAGGTCGTGCGCCTCGGGATACATCCGTTCGAGGCGCGCGCGGGTGTTGCGCAGCCCGACGCCCTCTTGGGACGCCCCATCGCCGAGCGCTCCCGCGCCGTCATCCTCGACGGTCAGCAGCAGATGGCCCGCCTCGCGGGCGGCAGACACGGTGATGCGGCCACCGCGTTGCAGCGGCGCGATGCCGTGCCGCACGGCGTTTTCCACGAGCGGTTGGAGCAAGAGGTTCGGAACGCGGGCCTCGAGCACGTCGGGCCGCACGTCGAGCTCGATCCGGAGCCGGTCCGAGAATCGCTCGCGCTCGATGTCCAGATAGAGCTGCAGGGTCTCCAGCTCTCGAAGGAGCGACACCTCCTGCTGATCACCGGTGTCGAGCGTCATGCGCAGCAGGTCGGCGAGGCGCGCGATCATCCTTCGGGCGGCCCGCACGTCCTCGTCCATGAGGGACGAGATGGCGTGCAGAGTGTTGAAGAGAAAGTGCGGCTGGAGCTGAGTGCGCAGGGACTGCAGCTGCGCCCTGGCCAGCTCCGCCTCCAGGCGCGACGCGTGGACCGTGCCCCGGACGTACCGCCGGTAGTACTCGATGGCGTAGACGAGGCCCAGGATCGCGAAGTAGATGAGGACGGTGAACTCCAGATACGTGGGGAGCATCCAGTCCACGTAGGCGGCCGCGAACGTCCGCTCGGGCGGCTCGGGAGCCACCGCCCGCATGCCCGCCAGGGCGAGCGCGAGGTGGGTGGCGCCAACCGCAATCCCGGCTACCAGGTGGACGGGGAGGGCGACCCATGGACTCGAGCGCTCGAGCGAAAACCGCCGGCCCATGGCGAGGACGAAGGGCGTGAGGAGGACCCAGGGGTACCAGGCGGCGAACTGGTAGACCATGGCGGACCGCAGCGAGACCGGGTCCGGCGTGGCCGCCATGCGCACGTAGTAGACCAGGGTGCCGATCAGGCTGGGAATCGACCACAGGAGGAGGACGAGCCCCCAGAACCTCCAACGGCGTATCAGGCGCGTGACGGGCTGCAGCGGATGTCTCCCGATAGTGGCTTCGCGGGTGGGCGCGACCCCTACAGGGTAGCATGCTCGGCTGGAGACCGGCAGCCGGCCACCCGTACGCAGCGAACGGCCCGAATCGCACGGCCAAAAGGGTGCGGCTGGCAGCAGGACGCCGCCCATTCGCTGCATGAGGGTGGCGGGTCCGGGCTTTCCGAGCCAGCGTGGCGGCATGCTCGGAACGAGCCGCCTGCTCGCCGCCGGCGTGTTTCTGGTGGGGGTTCTGCTCGGCGCGTCAGTCTGCGGCGCGGCGGGCCCTCCCGCCGACGATCTCGCCCCCCTTCATGACGAATCTTACTCGCTCGATGGCGGTGAAATCCTCGAGGGGATCGCCCTCCACTGCGATGACGTCTGCGTAAGCGCCCGGACGCAGGACGCCCAGATCCTCGTCTCCGATCAGCTGCGCGGCGCGAATCGTCGCGGCCTGGAGGATCTCGGCGGCCGGCATCCCGGCGTCGAGGTAGGCGAACAGGACCCGCTTCGCGGCCTCGCCCTGCGGAACCCCGAAGTCGATATAGTTGTCCGACCCCGCCACGATCGTGACCCCGTGAGCCCGCGCCCGGCGGAGACGATCGCGACCTCGCTCGAGGAACGCTTCCACTTCCTCCCAGGGTGGCATCTCCTGCCCTGATCGTTCGATGTAGCGGAAGATCGAGAGCGAGTCGAGATCGGTCGGGACGAGCGCCACTCCCCGCGCCGCCATGAGAGCGAGCGTGCTGTCGGCCACTTCGTAGACGTGCTCGATCGCATCCACTCCCGCGCGGGCGGCCAGCCGGATCGAGCGGTCGTGCGTGGCATGGGCGGTGACGGGAACCCCGAGCACCTTTGCCTCGGCGATGATGGCCTCGATCTCCTGAGTGGAGAGATAGCCCGGATTCGGATCGTTGTCGGCGTAGATCTTGATCACGTCCGCGCCCTGCGTCACGTGCTCGATGACTGCCTGGCGCGCATCCTCCGGTCCGCGGACGATGCGGTACTCCTCGCCGGCAAGGTCACGATGCTCCCAGACGATCCCCGGAAACTGGCCGCCCGGAGGGCTCAGGCCAGGACCGGAGACGAACAGGCGGGGCCCTTCGACAGCTCCTTCTTCGATCGCCGTCCTGAGCGCGACGTCCGCATAGGGTCCGACGTTTCCGAGGTCCCGGAGGGTAGTGAAGCCGGCCTCGAGGAAGGTCCTGGCCCGCGCCGCCGCGCGCAGCGTCCGCAGCGGGGTTCCCTCGAGGATCAACGACTTGATCCCACCCAGAGACAAGTCTTCTCGGGGATGTTCGAGATAGAAGAGGTGGGTGTGCGCGTCGATGAGGCCGGGGAGAACGATCAGGCCGCGGAGATCGATCACCTCGGCCCCCGGAGGCGGTGCGAGGTCGGGACCCACGGTTTCGATGCGTCCGTCGCGAATCAGGACGTCGTGGTCGGCCAACATCGCGCCCCGTTCACTGTCGAACACCTTGCCGGCGCGCAAGAGCACGACCGCAGAGGAATCCGACGGCGCCTGAGCGGCGGCGGTCAGGGAGGTTGCCAACCCCAGTCCAAGAATCGCCGCCGCGAACAGGAAGCTCTTCACAGGATCGGCAGGTAGTACTCGACCTCCGCGCGCGTGACGTGCGCCCGCGCCTGGGACCAGATCGCGCGCTTGTTCCTCAGGAACTGCTCGAAGACGTGGTCGCCGAGCGTCTCCCGTACCAGAGCGCTTTCGCTGGCCAGCTGGATCGCGTGGCCGAGGTCCTCGGGTAGCGATTCGATCCCGCGCTCGTGGCGCTCCTCTTCGGTCAGGTGATAGATGTTGACGTTCTCCACCGGCTCGACCGGCTCGAGGCCGTCCTCGATCCCCTTGAGTCCCGCCGCCAGCATCAGCGCGAACGCGAGGTACGGGTTGCACGCGGGATCCGGCATCCGCAGCTCGATCCGCGTCGACTTCTCCTTGCCCGGCTTGATGTTCGGCACCCTTACCATGGCGCTGCGATTCGCGTTCGCCCATGACACGTAGATCGGGGCCTCGTAGCCCGGCACGAGCCGCTTGTAGGAGTTGACCCACTGGTTGGTGATCGCGGCGAACTCGCGCGCGTACTTCAGGATCCCCGCGATATAGTGATGGGCCGTGGCCGACAGGTGAAAGGGAGCGTCCTTCTCGAAGAAGGCGTTCTTGTCACCCTCGAACAGCGACTGATGGCAGTGCATCCCGCTGCCGTTCTGCCCGAAGATCGGCTTGGGCATGAAGGTCGCGTAGAGGCCGTGCTCGTAGGCCGTGCGCTTCACGACCGTCTTGTAGGTCTGCACGATGTCGGCCATCCGCAGCGCTTCGTCGTAGCGGAGATCGATCTCGTGCTGGCTGGGGGCCACCTCGTGGTGCGAGTACTCGACCCGGATGCCCATCGACTCCAGGTTCCCGATCGTTTCCTTGCGGAGGTCGTTTCCCTCGTCCAGCGGTAGCAGATCGAAGTAGCCGCCCTGGTCGAGCGGGGTGGGATCGCTTGGGCTCGGGAAGTAGAAGTACTCCAGCTCGGGCCCCACGAAGAATGTGTATCCGCGATCGGCGGCCTTCCGGATCGCGCGCCGCAGCACCCAGCGCGGATCGCCGTCGTAGGGGACGCCGTCGGGTGTCGTGACGTCACAGATCATGCGCGCCACGGCGTCTCCGTTCACCCGCCACGGCATGAGCTCGAAGGTGTCGGGATCCGGGCGGGCGAT
The DNA here is from genome assembly GCA_035687725.1 of Gemmatimonadota bacterium. Taxonomy (GTDB): domain Bacteria; phylum Gemmatimonadota; class Gemmatimonadetes; order JACCXV01; family JAHWKZ01; genus JAICNR01. The sequence continues at coordinate 8,318 of DASRVB010000197.1, read as the reverse complement.
CATGTCGCTCTCCTGGATGCGCGTGAAGCCCTCGATCGAAGAGCCGTCGAAGCCCATCCCCTCGTCCAGGGCGACCTCCAGCTCGTGGAGCGTGATCGCGAAGCTCTTCAGGAACCCGAGGATGTCGGTGAACCACAGGTACACGTATTTCACGTCGTGCTTCTTGACGAGCTCCATCACCTTGTCGCGATCCATTCGCCCTCCCGGCGGCACGCGGTTTCGGTCGACGTTGTCAGCGGCGGCGGCACAAAAAAAAGACCGCGGCGGAGGTTAGGAACCCTCCACCCCGGTCTTTTACACCCCGTGGTGTAGCCCGGGCCGCGCCCGGGCCTGTAACGCTCGGATCCGCCGACCGGCGCTGGACAAGGGGCCGCGGCGGAAACCCTAGTTACACTCCCTAACGAGACCATATTCTAGGGTCCGCCCGTCGGCTGTCAAGCGCGAAAAAACGGAGAATCGTTGAGCTGGATCCGGATCGATCGCCGGCGCCCGGGGGTTGCGGAGGAGCCTTCGCGAGGGCAGGGTTGACGCTCGTGGAGCCCGTCTACGACCTCCGCAGCGACACCGTCACGCGGCCGAGCCCCGATATGAAGCGGGCGATGATCGAGGCCCCGCTCGGGGACGACGTGTTGGGGGACGACCCCACGGTCAAGCGACTCGAGGCCCTGATCGCCGAGATGACCGGCAAGGAGCGAGGCCTGTTCTTCCCGAGCGGGACCCAGGCCAACCAGACAGCCGTCCACGTCCACGCCGGACGCGGGGACGAGGTCCTGCTCGAGCGCCGCGCCCACATCTTCAACTACGAGGGCGGGGCACCGGCGGCCCTGTCCGGGGTCCAGCTCCATCCGATCGACACCGCGGACGGAGCGCTGCGTCCCGCGGACCTCGAAGGGCGGATCCGCCCGGTGGATGAGCACTTCGCGCAGACCCGGCTCGTCTGCCTGGAGAACACGCACAACGGGCACGGCGGCAGGATCTATCCGATCGGCGACATGGAGGCCCTCGCCCGCTGGTCCCGCGAGCGGGGGCTGGCGGTGCACCTGGACGGCGCCCGGCTCTTCAACGCGGTCGTCGCGAGCGGCGTGCCGGCCGCACGCTACGCGGCCTGCGCGGACACGGTCTCGATCTGCCTGTCGAAGGGCCTGGGGGCCCCGGTCGGGACGTGCCTCGTCGGGGGTGCCGAGGCGATCACCCGCGCGCGGCGCGTCCGCAAGCGCCTGGGTGGCGGCATGCGCCAGGCCGGGATTCTCGCCGCGGCCGGGATCTACGCGCTCGAGCGGAACGTGGATCGGCTCGCGGAGGACCACGTGCTGGCGAAGGAGATCGCCGCGGGCCTCTCGGCGCTGGACGGAATCGACGTCGACCTGGGCCACGTCCAGACCAACATCGTCCTGGTGCGGGTCACGCTGCCCGGCCTCGCGGCGGCCGACCTCGTGCGCGAGCTGGGGGAGTGGGGAGTGCGCGCGTTCGATACGTCCCCATCGCAGATCCGCCTCGTGACCCATCTCGATGTCCCGGAGAGCGCCGCGCGCGAGGTGCCGCGTCGCTTCCACGAAGCCCTCCGCTCGCTGGCGCCGGCCGTGAAGGGAGGTCGGCACTGAAGATCCTCGTGATCGGCGCCGGAGAGGTCGGGTACCATCTCGCCGCCCGGCTCTCGGCCGAGCAGCACGACGTCACCGTGATCGAGCGCGACGCGGAGCTGGCCGGGCGGATGCAGGCCGCACTCGACGTGCTCGTGGTCGAGGGCAACGGCGCCAGCCTGACCTCGCTCGAGCGGGCGGGCGTCCGTGGCGCCGAGCTCCTGCTGGCGGTCACGAACCTCGATGAGGTCAACCTCATCGCCTGCCTCATCGCCTCGGAGTTCGACGTCGGGTTCAAGGTCGCTCGCGTGAGCAACCCCGAGTACTACGAGAAGCGAGAGGTGCTCGAGGAGGCGCGCTTCGGCGCCGACCTCCTCATCAACCCCGAGCAGGAGTGCGCGCGGGAGATCCTCAAGCTGTTCAAGCGTCGGGCCGCGACCGACGTGGCCGAGTTCGCGGACGGCAAGGTCGTGCTGCTTGCGCTTCCGGTAGCCGCCGGCGCGCCGGTCGCGGGACGGACACTCGGCGAGATCGGCAGGAGCCTCAAGGGCCGCCATTTCCTGACCGTGGCGATCGACCGCGCGGAGACCTCGCTGATCCCCGACGGCTCGACCCGCATCCAGCACGGCGACACGATCTACCTGGTCTCCGAGGCCGCGCACCTCGACGAGGCGTTCGAGCTCCTGGGCCTTGCGCCGCAGCGGATCGAGCGGGCGATGCTCCTGGGCGGAGGGCGGGTCGGCACCCACCTCGCGCGCATGCTCGAAAAGGATGGGATACAGCCCACCGTGATCGAGCGGGACCGCGAGCGGTGCCTGGCGCTCGCCGAGCAGCTGGACACCGGGCTCGTGCTCCACGGCGACGCCACCGACCTCGACTTGCTGTCCCAGGAGGGGATCGCCGAGACGGACGGCCTTGCCGCGGTGACGAGCGAGGACGAGACGAATCTGCTGGCCTCGCTCCTCGCCAAGCACCTGGGTGCCCCCAAGGTGATCTCGCTCCTCAAGCGCGCGGAGTACATCCCGCTCGTGACGCGGATAGGCATCGACGCAGCCGTCAGCCCCCGGCTCTCCACGGCGAACCGGATCCTCCAGCACATCCGCGGCGGGAAGATCGTTTCGATGGCGATCATGGAGCGGAACCAGGCCGAGGCGATGGAGTTCGAGGTCCAGCCGCATTCCCGCATCGCCAACCGCCGGATCGCCGACCTGGGCCTCCCCCGCGGCGCCATCCTGGGGTCGATCCAGCGCGGGAACGAGGTCATCATCCCGCACGGCGACACGCAAGTAGAGAGTGGCGATCGCGTGGTGGTCTTCGCCCTGCCCGACGCGATCGACGAGACCACGGCCTTCTTTCGCTGATGCACAAGCGGGCGGTTGTTCGCGTCGTGGGCGCGCTGACCGCCTTCGCCGGTGTTACGATGCTGCTGCCGGCGGCGATCGCCGCCGTTTTTTACCAGGAGGGCGCCGCCCTGCGAATCGCCCTCTCCGGCCTCATCACCATTGCTGCGGGCCTCGCGCTATATACGGCGGGTGTCAGGACCGCCGAGGTTTCGGTGCGGGACGGGTTCGCGATCGTAACGCTGGGATGGGTCTCCATCACGCTCTTCGGCAGCCTGCCGTACATGCTCACGGGATCGATTGCCTCAATCTCGGGGGCCTTCTTCGAATCGATGTCCGGGCTGACCACGACCGGCGCCACGGTCGTGGCCAATGTCGATACCCTGCCGCGGGGCATTCTCCTGTGGCGCAGCCAGACCCAGTGGATGGGCGGCATGGGGTTCATCGTCCTGTCGGTCGCGGTGCTGCCGCTCCTCGGCGTGGGCGGCATGCAGCTCCTGCAGGCCGAGATCCCGGGGCTCTCGGCCGACCGCCTGCGCCCGCGCGTGCGTCACACCGCCACGTTGCTGTGGACTGTCTATGCGGTCTTCACCATCACCCAAGGGGTTCTTCTCTGGATCGGTGGTATGACGCCGTTCGAGGCCCTGAACCAGGCGTTCTCGGGCATGGCGGGTGGAGGGTTCTCGACCGAGAACGCCTCGATTGCCGCGTTCGGGCCGTTCGTCCAGTACGTGATCGTCGTGTTCATGTTCCTGACGGGAATCAACTTCACCCTGCACTACAGCTGGCTGACGGGCCGCTGGAGCGCGGTGCGGCGCAGCCAGGAGCTGCGCGTGTATGCGATGATCGCGCTCGTGGCAACGGCCGCACTCACGCTCCTCGTTTGGATCCCCGGGACCGTGGACGGGTTCGAGGAGAGCTTCCGCGTGGGACTGTTTCAGGCGATCTCGATCCTGACGACGACCGGCTATGTCACGGCCGACTATGAAACCTGGGTGCCCGCAGCCCAGATCCTGATCGTGCTTCTGATGCTGATCGGGGGATGTTCCGGCTCGACGTCGGGCTCGATCAAGGTCTTGCGCCACATGATCGTCGCAAAGGAAGCCCGCATCACGATGCGCAAGCTGCTCCATCCGCGCGGCGTGTTCGTGTACAGGGTCGATGGAAAATCCGTTTCCGCCGACGTGCTGACCAGCGTGAGCGGGTTTCTCATCCTGTATCTGCTGGTGCTCCTGGGCGGGGTGCTCGCCTTGACGCTGATCGGTCTGGACCCGCACAGCGCGATGGGCGCGGCCTTGTCGGCGCTGGGGAACGTGGGACCCGGTTTCGGCGTGGTCGGCCCGTCGGAAACGTTCGCCTCCCTGCCCGCCGCCGCGTGGTGGGTACTGTCCGCGTTGATGTTGCTCGGTCGTCTGGAGCTCTACACGGTGCTGGTCATCTTCACGCTGGGATACTGGAGACGCTAGGTCTTCGCTGAGGTAAACCGGGATCGATGTCCATGCGAATGCGAACCGTCTTCAGCGTCGTCGGCGCCCTGATGGCACTGACGGGGCTCACCATGCTGTTTCCGGCGGCTGTGGCCGCGGCATTCTATCGGGAGACCGCCTCCGTTCAGATCGCCGCGGCGGGGGTGCTGAGCATGGCGACGGGCTTCGTCGTGAACCGCTGGGCCGGACCGGTCGAGGAGATCTCGATTCGGGAAGGTTTCGCCATCGTCACTCTGAGCTGGCTTTTCGTGGCCGTTTTCGGCAGCCTGCCGTACCTGCTGACCGGTTCGATTCCATCCTTTTCGGGGGCCTTCTTTGAAACTATCTCCGGCCTGACGACCACGGGCTCTTCCGTCGTAGTCGATATCGATGCCCTGCCGCGCGGGATCGTCCTATGGCGGAGCCAGACCCAGTGGTTGGGTGGAATGGGCATCATCGTGCTCTCGGTGGCGATCCTGCCGCTGCTCGGCGTGGGAGGCATGCAGCTCATGCAGGCTGAGATACCGGGGCTCTCGGCGGACAGGCTGCGGCCCCGGGTGCGTCACACTGCCACTCTCCTGTGGGGAGTGTACGCACTGTTCACCGTGACGGAGGGAATCCTGTTGTGGGCTTTCGGGATGACTCCCTTTGAAGCGCTCAACCATGCGTTCACCACCATGGCCACCGGCGGGTTCTCCACCGAGGACACATCGATCGCCAGCTTCGACCCCTCATTGCAGTACGTGATCATCGTGTTCGTCTTTCTGGCAGGCATCAACTTCACCCTCCATTACAGCTGGCTCACGGGCAGGTGGGGAGCCATCCGTCATAACCAGGAGCTCCGGGTATACGCCCTGATCACCATGGTCGCGACATCGGGGCTCACGCTGCTCGTGTGGCTTCCGGGAACGATCGAGGGGTTCGAAGAGAGCCTCCGGGTTGGGCTGTTCCAAGCAACTTCTATCATGACCACGACCGGGTACGCGAACGCGGACTACGAGCTCTGGGTGCCCGCTGCGCAGGTCGTGATCCTACTCCTCATGCTGATCGGGGGATGCACGGGCTCCACCGCGGGCTCGATCAAGGTTCTGCGCCATATGATCGTTGCCAAGGAGGCGCAGTTCTCGATGCGCAGGCTGCTTCATCCGCGCGGCGTTTTCGTGTATAAGATCGAGGGAAAGCCCGTCGGACCCGACACGCTGGCCAGCGTAAGCGGCTTTCTGCTGCTCTACCTACTGATGCTCGCTGCCGGGGTCTCTATTCTGGCGCTGCTCGGGCTGGACTCCCTGACGGCTCTCGGCGCGGCCACGACGACGCTGGGTAACGTGGGCCCCGGGTTCGGCCTCGTTGGGCCGGCGGAGACGTTCGCGGACCTTCCTTCCGCCGCCCTCTGGGTGCTGTCCGGCCTTATGCTCCTGGGGCGCCTCGAGCTGTACACCGTCCTCATCCTCCTGACGCGCGGGTACTGGCGCCGCTAGCCGCGCTCGTCCCTGATCGGCCCGCGCTCGTCCCTTGGGACGGGCGCGAGTCGGCCCCCGCCGCAACCCTTTCCGGGACTGTCGAGTCCAACAGGGCGGTTGACAAGTTGCTGGAATCTGCTAGGATTCTAGCAGATGCTAGATATCTAGCAGTTGTGTTTCCCTGAAACCAGAGCGCCCGAACCCTCGTCGAGGACATTCATGAAGACATTCCCCATATCCATACTGTTCCTTGCGACCCTGGGCGGTCCCGGCGCCCTGCTCGCGCAGACCCCCGACACCGACGCCCCGGCGGGGGCCGAGACCCAGGCCCCGGCTGAGGCGGATGGGTGGAGCCCGCAGGACAATCCGACGCTGGAGATCCGCCGCGCCCCGGGACCCATCGAGATCGACGGAATCCTCGACGACGCGGGCTGGGGGGACGCCGCGCGGGCCACCGGCTTCGCCGAGAACTATCCCGACATCCGCGCCCGCCCGCCGGTCGAGAGCGAGGTCCTCGTCACCTACGACGAGCGGAACCTCTACCTGGGGTTCATCGCCTACGACGATCCGGCCACGCTCCGGACCCGGATCAGCGACCGGGACCAGATCTGGCAGGACGACTACTTCGGGATCCTGCTCGATACCTACGGCGACGCGTCGTGGGCGTACTACCTGTTCGCCAACCCGTCGGGCGTGCAGGGCGACTCGCGGTTCGCGGAGTCGGCCGGCGAGGACGACGGCTTCGACATCATCTACGAGACCGAGAGCACGATCACCGACGACGGCTACATCGTCGAGATGGCGGTGCCGTTCGAGAGCCTGCGGTTCCCCGACCGCCCGGAGCAGGTCTGGCGGGCGACCTTCTGGCGCACGCGGCCGCGCGACAGCCGCGACCAGTATACCTGGGCGGCTACGACCCGCGGCGAGCAGTGCTTCCCGTGCCAGTGGGGGACGCTCACGGGGATCCGGGGTGTCCGCTCCGGCGGATCACTGGAGCTGTTTCCGGCCGTGACGGCGTCGACCGCCGGTGCGCGCGAGGACATCGAGGACCCGACCAGCGACTTCGGGGACTACGACAGCGACGCCGAGGCCTCGCTGGGTCTGCGCTACGCCTTCCCGGTGGGACTGACCGCCGAGGCGACGATCAATCCCGACTTCAGCCAGGTCGAGTCCGACGTCGCCCAGGTCGACGCGAACACGACCTTCGCGCTGTTCTTCCCCGAGCGGAGGCCGTTCTTCCAGGAGGGGAGCGACCTGTTCGAGTCCTACTGGAGCCCCGTCTACACGCGGCAGATCAACGACCCGACGGTGGCCGGCAAGCTGATCGGGCGCATGGGGCGGACCACGCTGGCCTACCTCGGCGCCCGCGACGAGCACTCGCCGCTGTTGCTCCCCTTCCAGGAGCGGAGCTTCGTCGACGTCGCGGGGGCCAGCGTGTCGAACATCCTGCGTGCGCGCCGCACCTACGGGAGCCAGAACTCCTACGTCGGTGGGCTCTTCACCGACCGCCGCTTCGAGGAGGACGGCGGGGGATCCGGAACGAACTGGGGGATCGACGGCCTGCAGCGGATACCCGGCGAGATCCGGTTCGAATACCAGCTCCTCGGGAGCCACACGGTCGAGCCCGAGGAGGCCGGGACGACCGCCGCGCTCGGCGATCTGACGTTCGACGACGGCGAGCACACCGGAGTCTTCGACGGCGAGTCGTACGGCGGGTTCGCCCAGTACACGAGCGTCGAGCGGATCGGCCGGCGCTGGTTCTCGGACGTCGACTACTGGGCCGCCAGCCCGACCTACCGCGCGGACAACGGGTTCGAGACCAGGAACGACTTCCGCCGGCTCAGCACGTTCCAGGAGTTCAACTTCCGCCCCGAAACCTCGTGGCTCGACCAGTTCACCGCCGACATCTGGCTCGAGCGGAACTGGACCTACGACATGGACGACGTGAAGTGGCAGGAGATCGAGCCCACGGTCGAGTTCAACCTGAAGGGCCAGACGTTCGTCGAGTTGGGCTACTCGTGGAACCGGGACCAGTTCGAGGGGATCGACTTCGAGGACATGGAGACGTGGTGGATGGTCGCGGAGTCGAACGCCAGCGAGGTCGTCCAGGGTGGGTTCTACATGGAGGGGGGCGACCAGGTGTCCCGCAACTCCGATCCGCCCACGCTCGGAGACGCCTTCTATTTCGAGCTGTTCGGGGACGTCAAGCCATTCTCGCGCCTGACGGTGGAGCCGTCGCTGATCTACTCGCGGCTGGATCGCGCGGACGACGGCGAGGAGATCTTCAGCGGCTGGATCCTCCGTACCCGCAACACGCTGAGCTTCTCGCGCCAGCTGTTCCTGAGGCTCGTGCTCCAGTACGACGACTTCGACGAGCAGTTCAACCTCGAGCCGCTGGTCACCTACAAGCTGAACCCGTTCACGCTGTTCTACGTGGGCTCGACCCAGGTCTTTCGCGAGTTCGCCGACCCC
>DASRVB010000196.1:0-3101 GCA_035687725.1 Gemmatimonadota bacterium | reverse complement strand
CCCCTGCGCGCGCGCTGCCGATGGTGCGAGCGCGAGGCTGAGCACGACCGCCACCAGCTTGAGATCCGTGGGAGCGGGGGATACCTTCGCGATCAAGGAAACCACCTCTGACCGACCGGGGTGTCGCGGCGCGCGGAATCTTCCCGCCGCGGCTGAGAGCATACCCGCAGAACCTGATCCGGTTCATACCGGCGAAGGGAGGCCCGCCTTGATCTCTCCCGACATCACAGCCTACAGCAACGGCGAGCGCGCGAGCGCGCTGACGCTGGGCCCCTTCCCGGGATCCCGGAAGATCCACGTCCCAGGCAGCCGCCCGGACATTCGCGTTCCGATGCGGTCGATCGCCCAGTCCGACACGCGGGGCGCCGAGGGCGCGCGGCCGAATCCCGAGATCGCGGTCTACGACACGTCCGGACCCTACACCGACCCGGACGCGGTCATCGATCCCCGCATGGGACTTCCGCATGTCCGCTCGGCGTGGATCGAGGAGCGCGGCGACACCGAGTCGGTCCAGGGCCAGTCGGCGGCCGGTCGCCCGTCCCGCCGCGCGCGGGCGGGGCGCACCGTCACGCAGATGCACTACGCGCGGAAGGGGATCGTCACGCCCGAGATGGAGTTCGTGGCGATCCGCGAGGGCCTCCTGCGCGAGGCGCTTGCCGACGCGGGCCTCCATGCACAGCATCCGGGCGAGTCCTTCGGGGCCGCGGTCCCGCGCGAGGTGACGCCCGAGTTCGTGCGGGACGAGCTCGCCCGCGGCCGCGCGATCCTCCCGGCCAACGTCAACCATCCCGAGCTGGAGCCGATGGCGATCGGGCGGAACTTCCTGGTCAAGATCAACGCCAACATCGGCAACTCCGCGGTCGCCTCCTCGATCGAGGAGGAGGTCGAGAAGATGGTCTGGGCGACCCGCTGGGGCGCCGACACGCTGATGGACCTCTCGACCGGCGCCGACATCCACGAGACGCGCGAGTGGATCCTCCGGAACTGCCCCGTCCCCGTAGGCACGGTGCCCATCTACCAGGCGCTCGAGAAAGTGAGCGGCCAGCCCGAGGAGCTCACGTGGGAGGTCTTCCGGGACACCCTCGTCGAGCAGGCCGAGCAAGGAGTCGACTACTTTACGATCCACGCGGGCGTGCTGCTCAGGTACATCCCGCTCACGGCGAACCGCGTGACCGGCATCGTCTCCCGCGGCGGGTCGATCATGGCGAAGTGGTGCCTGGCCCATCACGAGGAGAGCTTCCTCTACACGCGCTGGGACGAGATCTGCGAGATCATGGCCGCCTACGACGTCTCATTCTCGATCGGCGACGGGTTACGCCCCGGGTCGATCGCCGACGCCAACGACGCCGCCCAGTTCGCCGAGCTCGAGACCCAGGGCGAGCTCACCCGCCGGGCGTGGGAGCACGACGTCCAGGTCATGAACGAGGGCCCGGGCCACATCCCGATGCACATGATCAAGGAGAACATGGACAAGCAGCTGGAATGGTGCGACGAGGCTCCGTTCTACACGCTGGGGCCGCTCACCACCGACGTCGCGCCCGGCTACGACCACATCACGAGCGCGATCGGCGCGGCGATGATCGGCTGGTTCGGGTGTGCGATGCTCTGCTACGTGACGCCCAAGGAGCACCTGGGGCTCCCCGACAAGGACGACGTGCGCGAGGGCGTGATCGCCTACCGGATCGCCGCCCACGCGGCGGATCTCGCCAAGGGGCATCCGGGCGCGCAGATCCGCGACAACGCGCTGTCCAGGGCGCGCTTCGAGTTCCGCTGGCGCGACCAGTTCGCGCTGGCACTCGACCCCGAGCGCGCGCGCGAGTACCACGACGAGACGCTTCCCGCCGAGGGCGCCAAGGTGGCGCACTTCTGCTCGATGTGCGGACCCAAGTTCTGCTCGATGAAGATCACCCAGGACGTGCGGGACTACGCCAAGGCGCACGGGCTCACGGAGACGGCGGCGATGGAAGCGGGGCTGGCGGAGAAGGCCGAGGAGTTTGTCGAGGCGGGCGGCGAGCTGTATAGGCCGGCCTGAATCGAGGAGGTCCGCAATCTCCGTACCCACGAGGAGTTCACGGGTGTAAGCATGGCGCGAGATACCCGGACGGGAAGTGACCCGGATGTGATCGCCGAGCTGAAGCGGCTCGGCAAACAGATGGGTGAGACGCTGGACGCGGCCTGGAAAAGCGCCGAGCGGAAGCGGGCGCAGGAGGAACTCCGGGCCGGCGCCCGCGCGTTCGTAGACGAGTGCGAGCGGGCGCTGAATCGGGCGGGCACGACACGCCCCGCGGACGTGGCTTCGAAGGCGCGGCGGTCGGCGGTCGAGGCCCTGCGCTGGATGAGTGTCGAGCTGGAGTCGCTCGCCGACCGGTTCACGCCAGCCGACAACGAATCCGACACCGAGTGATGTAAAGAACATGACTGAACGCCTCTGCCACCCTGGATAGGCTAGTTTTCGGGGGCCGCCCAGACGGAGGTGGCAGGATGAAGGCTGGGGACGTGTGGAGAACCTTGGCGCTCATCGCAAGCGTCGGGTTGGGCTGCGAAGTCGACGGGCCGATGGAATCCGCATCAACGGATACCGAGTTTCAAGGAGCCCTGTCCTCGAGTGGCGCGAGAGGACGGCAGATCTTCCGCTTCGAGACCTTCGGGAACGAGCGCTTCTGGACCGATACGCTGCGGCTGCACGAGGGGGTCCAGAATGTGGATCCGATCACGGCGCTGCAGGTGGGCCTCAAGGTCGACGCGGATCGTCTGCCGCCCGGCCTTCTCGCTTCCGCGGATCTCGACGACCCCGCCACGACGGTCGAGCTCCTGCGGCGGGACGCGGTCCTCGGGGTCCGGGCCAAGGTGACCAACGGGGTCATCACGCAGATCGGGATCACGTGCGCCTTCTGCCACTCCACCGTGGACAACTCCGCCGGAGAGGGGATCGGAAAGCGCCTCGATGGATGGCCCAATGGCGATCTGGACGTCGGGGCGATCGTCGCGCTCTCGCCGGTCGTCCAGGAGGACGCCGCCCTGCTCGCCGTTCTGAACACCTGGGAGCCAGGGTTCTACGATCCGTACTTCAACCAGGACGGGTTGAACCATCCGGTCGTGAT
>DASRVB010000195.1:0-24522 GCA_035687725.1 Gemmatimonadota bacterium | reverse complement strand
AGACCAACGTTCAGGAACGCCAGGAGGTTGCGCATGAAATATCCGGTGCCGCCGGCAGCGTCCAACGGCAGGACCTTGAAGTTGTAGAGATAGATCGCGATCACGGCCATGAGAAGGAACAGCTGTGACCACTGCCCCGGGTCGCGGAAGAACGTGGCCGCGTCCTTCACGATGATCGCCCGCACGCTCCGTGGAAACGGTCGGCTCACCCAGCCGCTCGCGCCGCGCCACCAGGCCTGACGCGTCCAGCGGACCTCGCGTGACTCCTGGGCGCGACTGTATCCCGATCGGAAACCTTCCCGGAATACGAGTGCCGCGAGCGTGGCCGCCGTTCCCGCGGCGACCACCAGCGCGCCGCCGTACCACGCGACCGCGTCCCACCTCGGAGCGGCGCCGTACAGCCCGAGCACTTCGCCCAACACGCGTGCCGCCCAGTACGACGGAAGCCAGGGCAGGGTCGGGCTCGACAGCTCGACCAGATACTCGGCCCATGTGCCGAATTCCTCCGGCCGCGTGAAGCGCTCCGGCCGAACGACGCGAGCCATCATGACGGCTCCGACGATGAAGAGGAGCGCGACGAGCGACAGCAGATCACGCGCGCGCCGCGCCGGGAACAGGTTGACGAGGGCGACCGAGGTCAGCACGCCGATGGCGGCAGTGATCGTCACCATCAGACCCAGGACCGCAACGAGCGCGAGATAGTAGGTCGGGCCGGCATCGAATACATGTGCGTACGCGAGCCAGATCGGAAGAGCGAGGAATACCGCGGTCCAGGACGCGAACGTCCCGACCTCCAGCAGCTTCGCTCGGAACAGGCGCCACAGGGGAACCGGCGCGGCGGCGATCAGCTGGAGATCGGTTGCCAGGAAGCACTGGCTGAGCGCGGTGATCAGCGCCGAGAAGAGCAGGAACGAGAGCAGGACGAGGAGCAGGAAGGCCATCAGCTTGACGCCGAGGATGCGACCCAGGTCCGGATCGACCAGGATGAAATGCTCGAGGATCCGCGCGCTGATCCGGTATCCGGCCGCGAGGAAGAGCGCCCCCACCGCGCCGAGGACGAGCGGCCGCCCCAGACCCCCGCCCCGCCACTGGCGGCGGGCCGCCAGCAGCCGCGGCGTCAGCAAAGTGGTCACTGCGCCGCCCTCAGGGGCCTCACCATGTGCTCTTCGGTCGCGATCGACTCGCCTTCGGTGAGCCGCAGGAACACGGCTTCCAGCGAGCCCTCGGTCATGGCCTGGACGCGAAGCTCGTCCAGCGTGCCCTGAGCAGCTACGAGGCCTCTGTGGACGATCGCCACGCGGGAACAGAGCTCTTCCGCGATCGCCAGCGTGTGCGTGGACAGGAATACCGTTCGCCCGCCTGCGACGAGGTCGGCGAGGATCGTCTTCATGACCCGCGCGCTCCGCGGATCGAGGCCCACCATGGGCTCGTCGATGACGAGGATCTCGGGTTCGTGGATCATGGCCGCGGTCAACGCGAGCTTCTGCCGCATGCCGTGGCTGTAGGACTCGATCAGCTCGTCGGTCCATTCGGAGAGATCGAACCGCTCGAGCAGCGGCGTGTAGACCCGCGCGACGTCCCTGGGATCCTGCTCGTAGAGGTGCCCGACGAACTCGAGGAACTCGCGCGCGGTAAGCTTGGGATAGAGGAATGCGCGGTCCGGCACGTAGCCGACGCGGCGCTTGGCCTCGCGGGCGCTCTGCACGACGTCGTAGCCGGCGACGTGTACGGTGCCTGCGGAGGGCAGGAGGAGCCCCGCCAGCACCCGGATCGTGGTCGTCTTGCCTGCGCCGTTCGGACCGATGAAACCGAACAGCTCGCCTGGCTCGACCTCGAGGTCGATGCCCCTGAGGACTTCGAAATCCCCGAACGACTTCCTGAGCCCGCGACAGGAGATCGCGTTCATCGGATGGCCTCGCGCTCGGATTGCTCGCGAATCGCCCGGCAGGCGATCGTTTCGCCCTCGGTAACGATCCAGTCGACCGGCTCGTCGTGGGACTCGACGGGCAGAGGATCCAGTATTTGCAAGGAAAATGCCAACGCTACACGGGGGGCGTCCACCCCCGCGAGGAACCGGTCGTAGAGCCCGGCGCCGAACCCGATCCGCCAACCGCCCCGGTCGAACGCGATTCCCGGCACGAGCACGAGATCGAGCGTCGCGTCGTTCACTGGAGTGGCGCGGGCGGAGTCGGGCTCCCAGAGTCCGCGCGAGCTCTCGACGAGCTCGTCGAGCGATCCTATCGCGAAGGAGTCGAGACCCCGAGGCTTCCAACGGACGCGCGGACAGACGACGGTCTTCCCCTCGCGGAGCGCGCGCTGAACGATCCCGCGGGTGGCGACCTCGCCCTGCACGGCTCCCACGTAGGTGTGGACGACGTGCGCCTCGCGCCAGACGTCGAGCTCCGCGAGATGCTCCTCGATCCGCTTCGACCATGCCTCGCGCTCGGCGGGAGCCATCGACGCGCGCCTGGCGAGCATGTGCGTGCGGATCGCCGCTTTGGCCTCGGAGTCGCTCAGGGTCGCCGGACCTGGACCGTCAGACCGTCGACCGCCACGACCTCCACCGGGTCGCCCGGCTCCAGGACCTCGTCCGCCCGCGCCCGCCAGAGCTCCCCATGGACCAGCACCTGCCCTTCGGGATCCAGTCGCCTGCGGACCACTCCGCGCTCGCCCAGCAGGCCCTCGCGCCCGGTCGTCGGCTTGCTCTTCCACACGCGCCAGGCGAGCCCCATTGCGAACGCGAAGAAGCCGGCGGTCAGCAGGGCCGCGGGGATGATCACGCTCCAGCTCACGCGCAGGAGCGATCCCGGGCTGTCGAACAGCATCGTGGCGCCCAGCACGAACGCGATGACGCCACCCACCGTCAGAAGCCCGTGGCTCACGACCTTCACCTCCGCGATGAAGAGGATCAGCGAGAACAGGATGAGGAGGACGCCCGCGTAGTTCACCGGCAGGGCCTGGAGCGCGAAAAACGCCAGGAGCAGCGAGATGCCGCCGACCACTCCCGGCAGGATCGCTCCCGGGTTCATCAGCTCGAAGAAGATCCCGTAGATCCCGATCATCATGAGGATGAACGCGATGTTCGGATTGGCGATCGTATCCAGGATCCGGAAGCGAAGTCCCGGCTCGAGCTCCCGCACCTCGGCGCCTGCCGTGCGCAAGGACACAGTGCGGTCGAACACCTCCACCTGGCGTCCGTCGATCCGCTCCAGCAGCTCCGGCAGGCTGGCCGCTATCAGGTCGACGACGTTCTGCTCGAGCGCCGCCGTCTCCGTGACCGAGACGCCCTCCGTGACCGCGGTCTCGGCCCAGTCGGCATTCCGTCCGCGCCGTTCCGCGATCGTGCGGATGAACGCCACGGTGTCGTTGAGGATCTTCCGCTCGAGCGGATCGCCTCCTGTGCGCTCGATCGCGCTGTCCGCCGGGGCGGGGTTGCCCGGGAAGCCGCCCCCGCCCATGGAGACGGGTGTCGCGGCGCCGATGTTCGTCCCGGGAGCCATGGCGGCGACGTGCGCGGCGAGCGTCAGGAACACGCCGGCCGATCCGGCCCGCGCCCCCGAAGGCGCGACGTACACGACGATCGGGGTCCGGCTGGCCATCATCGCCTGGACGATCTCGCGGGTCGACTCCACCAGCCCGCCCGGCGTGTCCAGCAGGATCACCAGAGCCTCGGCCCCGCTCTCGTCGGCCTCCTCGATGGCATCCTGGATGAACTCGGCGGAGGCGGGCGAGATGGCGCCGTCGACGACGACCCGCACGACCCGGCCGGTGCCGCGCTCTGCGCTCGTGTCCTGCGCAGTCGGGGAGTGCTCGCCCGTCTCCTGCGCGGGCGCGGAGAGCGCCGCCAGAAGCCCCGCGCCGGCCAGCACGGGGCCGAGGGCTCGTGGGATACGCACCGAGGGAGTATAGCGCGCGGGGGGAGCGGTTGCCGTGGCCTCGAAGCGGTTCGATATTCGCCTCCTCCCATGAGACATCTCTTCCTCATCGGCACGCTCTGCCTGCTCCTGTCTGCGCCGGTATCCGCGCAGCAGGAGCGCTGGTGGGGACCGGCGGTCGCCGACAGCGCCATGGTGGTCAGCGCCAAGGCCGAGGCGACGCGGGTCGGCCTCGACATCCTGCGCCGCGGCGGGAACGCCGTCGATGCGGCGATCGCCGTCCATTTCGCGCTCGCCGTCACGCTCCCGTCGGCGGGCAACATCGGGGGAGGCGGCTTCATGGTCGTCCGGGAGATGGATGGCGAGGTCCACACCTACGACTACCGCGAGCGTGCGCCGCTCGCCGCGACCGAGGACATGTACCTGGACGCCGAGGGGAATCCCGTCGAGGGGCTGTCGTGGTACGGCTGGAAGGCGGTCGGGACCCCGGGGTCCGTGGCCGGCATGGCGCTCGTGCACGAGCGGCACGGGACGCTGCCATGGAAGGAGCTGGTCGAGCCGGCGGTCCGGCTGGCGGAAGAGGGGTTCGTCGTCGATCCACACACCTGGCGCAGCCTCGTCGGAGACGAGGAGGACATCCGGAGGTTCCCCGGCGCCGCCGCGATCCTCTATCCCGATGGACAGCCGCCGGCGATGGGCTCGGTCCTGCGGCAGCCCGCGCTCGCGCGGACGCTGCGCCTGATCGCCGACGGCGGGGCGGACGTGTTCTACCGGGGCGAGATCGCCGATTCGATCGCCAACGCAATGGCGGCCAACGGCGGGCTGGTCACGAAGGAGGATCTGGCGGCCTACGAGGCCAAGGAACGGCCGCCGGTCACGTTCGACTATCGCGGATACACGATCCATTCGATGGGCCCGCCTTCTTCGGGCGGGCTGACGATGATGTGGCTCCTCGAGCAGCTCGAGACGTTCGACATGTCCGGGTATCCGTTCCACTCGGCCGCCTCGGTGCATCGAATCGTCGAGGCGATGCGGCGGGCGTACGGCGAGCGGAACATCCTGCTCGGCGATCCGGACCACACGGACATCCCCGCCGAGGCCTGGGCGGAAGGCTACGGCACCGCACTCGCAGCCACGATCGACACGCTCCGGGCGACGCCCTCGGCGGAGATCCGGCCTGAGCTGTTCGCGGCCATCATTCCGGAGGAGTCCACCGAGACGACGCACTTCTCCATCGTCGCCCCCGACGGCTCCGCGGTCGCCTCCACGACCACGATCAATGGTGGCTTCGGCTCCTACATGACCGTCGCCGGGTTCTTCCTGAACAACGAGATGGACGACGCGACGATCAAGCCCGGCGTCGCCAACGCCTATGGGCTCGTGCAGGGGCGCGCCAACGCGATCGAACCGGGCAAGCGCCCGCTCTCGGCCATGACCCCGACGATCGTCGAGAAGGACGGTCGGGTGAAGTTCGTCGTCGGCACTCCGGGCGGTTCGACGATCATCACGAGCGTGGCACAGGTTCTGATCGACGCGATCGATTACGGCATGACCCTGGCCGAAGCCAACGACGCGAAGCGGATCCACCACCAGCATCTTCCCGACCGGATCTACGTCGAGCCGTTCGGCCTGTCGCAGGACACCGTCGACCGTCTGACCGCCATGGGCCACGAGGTCCAGTTCCGCGGAGGCTATTCGGGACGCGTCGAGACGATCGAGGTCGATTTCGAGAACGGGTTCCTGTACGGCCGCAGCGACCTCCGCGGAGGGGGGCTCGCAGACGGCTTCTGACCGGTCGTTTCCACGATCCGACCCACGTGAACGGGTGAAGTCCCACCCTCTCTCGCCCCTCATCCCTTTCCTGGGCCCGTACCGCCGCCCGATCGCCCTGGGCGCCGCGGCGATCGCCGTCAGCGCCGTGCTCGGAGCGCTCGAGCCCTACATCGTCAAGCTGGCAGTCGACGCGTTGCGCCAGGACGTCACCTGGGGCCTGATCGCCTCGTTCTCGGGGCTCATCGTCGGCATCGCGATCGTTCAGGGCGTCTTCCGGTTCGCGCAGCGGCGACTGATCTTCACGGCCTCACGCCACGTCGAAGCGGACCTGCGCGAAGCGCTCTACGAGCGGCTGGTCCTGCAGCCCCCCTCCTGGTTCGACGGCTTCCCCACCGGAGACGTCATGAGCCGCTTCACCAACGACATCGGGTCGATCCGCTTGATGCTGGGATCAGGCATCGTGTTCGGCATCAACACGGTGATCACGATCACGGTCTCGATTGCCTTCATGGCATGGATGGATCCCTGGCTCACGCTGTGGGCCCTGCTGCCTCTGCCCGGGGTCTCGCTCAGCGTCAAGCTCCTGGGCAGCCGCATCCACCGGCGCAGCGAGATCGCCCAGGCCGCGCTGGCCGACGTGTCCACCGCCACGCAGGAGAACCTCGCCGGTCTCAGGGTCGTGCGCGCGTACGGCCGCGAGGAGTCGGAGCGGCGGCGGTTCGGCGATCGCAGCGAGTCCTACGTCCACGCGAACATGCGGCTCGCCCGCCTGCAGGCGGTGCTGGGTCCGCTTCTCGGGTTCCTGCTCGGCGTCAGCCTGCTGATCCTGCTGTGGATCGGCGGGACGAGAGTGGCCGAGGGATCGCTGACGCTGGGCGACTTCGTCGCGTTCCTCATGTACCTGGCGATGATCGCCTGGCCGCTGATCGCGGTCGGATGGATCGTAAACCAGTTCCAGCGCGGGTCGGCGGCGATGGTGCGGCTGAATCGGATCCTGCTGTCGAAGCCGGCGATCGACGACAGCCGGGCAGTCGACGGCGCGCGCCCTTCGTCGGGAAGCATCCGATTCCGCGACGTGTCGTTCCGCTATTCCGCGGGGCGTCCCATGGTGCTGGAGTCCTTCGACCTCGAGGTGCCCGCCGGCACGACCCTCGGGATCACGGGCCCCACCGGATCCGGCAAGACTACCGTCGTGCAGCTCGTTCCGCGGCTGTACGAGCCGGCCGCCGGCGACGTCGAGGTCGACGGCCGGGAGCTTGCCAGCTACCCGCTGGCCGGCTTGCGCGGCGCCATCGGGTTCGCGCCGCAGGAGCCGTTCCTGTTCAGCGACACGATCCGGGCGAACCTCGAGTTCGGCCGCAGGGAAGGGAGTCGGCTGTCGATCGACGAGGCGGCGGAGATCGCGGGGCTGTCGGCGGATCTGGAGCTGTTCCCCGACGGATACGACACGATCGTGGGCGAGCGCGGGATCACGCTGTCGGGCGGCCAGAAGCAGCGCGCCGCACTCGCGCGAGCGCTGCTCACCGACCCCCGGATCCTGATCCTCGACGACGCGTTCTCCTCGGTCGACACCGAGACCGAGGAGCGGATCCTGCGGCGGTTGCGCGCGTTCATGGCCGAGCGCACGACGCTCCTCGTCAGCCACCGCGTCTCGACGCTGCGTGCCGCCGACCGGATCATCGTGCTCGAAGGTGGACGGATCGTCGAGAGCGGCACGCACGACGAGCTGGTCGCCACCGACGGCGCGTATGCGACGCTGGATCGGCGCCAACGGCTGGAGGAAGAGGTCGAGCGCGCCTGATGCGCCGTCAGGCTTCGCGCGCTTCGAGGACCTGTCGCAGGGACGCATTCCGCGGATGGGCCGCGAACGCCTCGGCCATGTCCTTCGACAGACCCGCTTCGATCACGGCCATCGCCCGCGCGGCGCGGTCGATCGCGGCGGCCGCCGCCGCCTCGTCGCCCAGGATGCGCCACACCTGTGACAACCGCGCGGCGGCGGCGCGCTCCAGGCCCGGGTCCGCGAGCCGCGCCGCCTCGTCCGCCACCCGCTCCAGCGAGGCCGCGATTCCGGATGTGGGGTCTCGCTCGGCGCCGGCGTCGGCGTACAGAAAGTCGATGACCGCACGGGCCGGGGTCTTCTTCCGCTCTTCGCCGCGGGCTCCCTCGGCGGGCCGGATGCCGCTCCCGCCCTGGGCGGGCCCACCGGCGTACGCCAGGGCGCGCGAGCGATGGGCGTCGGCCAGGGCCGCGACGGAAGCGTGGTTCTGGCTCCGGGCCACCTCGGCGGCCCCTTCGAATGCCGCCGCGGCGTCTACCCAGCGTCCCTGCGAGGCCCGCAACCGTCCCTCGCGGAGGAGGACGCCCTCCAGCGCCTCGTCCACGTGCAGCTCGTCCACCAGGCGCCGGGCCTCGCCGATCGACACCTCCGCGGATTCGTCGTCGCACGCCCTCAGGTACGCGTCGAAAAGAGAGGAGCGCGTGTTGACGCGGTTGACCGGCTCCAGGACGGCATCCCCGCGGGAGAGGCAGGCCTGCAGGTGCCGCAGCGCGGCGTCGATCCGGCCCAGCGCGATCTCGATCTCTGCCTGCCTCAGGATGTTCTGATACCGGGCATGTCCCCAGCCGATCTCCTCCAGCAGCCGCTCGCCCTGACGGAACATTTCGATCGCCTGGACCCATTGCCCTCGATCGGTGAGGATGGTCGCCAGGTTGAACACCGCGCTGTACTGCATCTGCCGGTCGCCGACCGCCTTGGCCATCTCGAGCGCCAGCCTGTAATGCTCTTCGGCTCCCTCGAGGTCGTCCCGGAAGTCGGCCAGGAGGTTCCCGATGTTCGTATAGCTCTTGGCCATCCCCAGCCGATCACCGAGCCCTTTCCGGAGGTCGAGCGCCGCCGTGTGCTGGGCGAAGGCATCGTCGGGCCGGCCCCGGTAGTAGTAGACGATGCCCAGATCGTTGTGCAGGTCGGCCTCGATCTGATGCTGGCCGGAGGGCAATCGGCCGAGGCCGCGTTCGAACAGGTCTTCGGCGGTGTCCAGCTCGCCGCGGTACCACGCCGTGCGGCCGCGGTATTCGAGCCCGCGCGACACCCACTCGCCTCGGCCCGCGCTCTCCCCCTCGCGCTCCAGCGCGCGGAACTGGACGTCGGCGTCGTCCAGCCTTCCCCGGTGGAGGAGCACCTTGCCGTACATCTCGAGGAATCGCGCCCTGTCGTCCGCCGTCAGCAGAGCCTCGGTTCCTTCGACCCCCGACTCGCGGGCGGCCTCCGCCAGCCTGCCGAGGAACAGCTCGGCCGCCGGGAGCTCGTAGGCCTCGGCCGCGGCTCTGCCTGCGATCCAGAGGTGTGGCGCGGCGTCCCGCGCGAGTCCCGCCTCCCAGTAGTGGTGCGCGAAGAACGCGGCCTCGGAGTCGAGCCGCTCCGCGAAGACGTCCTCTCCGAGCCGCGCCGCGGACTCGTGGAGGACCTTGCGAACCCGCAACAGGAGGCCGCCGTAGGCGACCTCCTGCGTGAGCGCGTGGCGGAACGCCCAGGCGATGCGCTCCTCGTCCGCGGCGACGAGAAAGCCAGCGTCCTCCAAATCGCGGAGGCCAGCATCGAAGTCCACCCGGTCGGGCTCGAGCGCGTACATCCGGCGGAGGAGTTGGGCCGAGAACCGGGTCCCCAGAACAGCCGCCATCTGCAACAGGACCTGAATCGGTGCGGCGAGGCGATCGATACGTTCCATGATGAGGCCCTGCACGGTTCCCGGCACCGCGGACTTCCCGCCACTTTCCCTGAGCGACCGCGCGAGCTGCTCGAGGTAGAGCGGGTTTCCCTGGCTGCGTCGGATGAGCTCCCGCCAGCTCTCCACCCCCAGCTCGGCAGGGTCGGCGGAGAGGTCGCCGAGGAGCGCCCGAGCGGATTCCTCATCCAGCGGGGACAGCGTGAGGCGCCCGATGCCGCGCGGCAACCAAGCCCCCTCCACCTCGGGCCGCCCCGTGACGAGGAGGCTGGCCGGGTCATCGGCTAGCAGGAGAAGGAGGAACCCCAGGAATTCGCCCGCCGCCTCGTCGACCCAGTGCGCGTCCTCCACCCACAGCAGGAGCGGCCGCTCGCGGCTCATGCGCTGCAGCAGGCTGGCGATCGCGATCCAGCGGTTCTGCCGGGCGGTGGCCGGGTCCGTTTCCTCGAGGCGCGCTTCCTCGGCATCCGAAGCCTCGGCCAGCATGAGGATCCCCGCGCGATCGCGTTCCGCCTCGTCCCCGAGCAGGGTCAGCGCCCGCTCAACCGGATCTCCCTCGTCCGCCGGAAAGAGCTGGTGAAAGATCTCGGACGGAGCCGCCCGCTGTCCGGGGAGCCGCACCGACGTGAACCGTAGGTCGATCCGTCGCAGCTCGCCGGTGAAGCGGGAGAGCGCCTCCTCGACTAGCCGGGTCTTCCCGCCCCCCGCTTCCGCCTCGATCAGCAGCGAGGCGGGCTGGCCCGACGACACGTCTTCGAGGAACCGGCCGAGCTCGAGCAGCTCCTCGACGCGTCCGACGAACGGGGTCTCCGTCAGCCGTCCCGCTCCGGCCGCCGCGCGGACCGCGCCGATCTCGAACGCCCGAACGGGCTCGCTCTTCCCCCTGAGCGTGAGGGGCGGGACCTCGTTCGCCTCGAAGCGGTGGTCCACCCGGCGATAGACCGGCTCGCTGACGAGCACTTTGTGGAGCTTCGCCTGACTCTCCAGCCGGGACGCCACGTTCACCGTGTCGCCGAGGACGGTGTACTGCATGCGCCCCCCGGCTCCCAGATGGGCGGCCACGACCTCCCCGACGTTGATCCCGACCCTCAGCGCGAGCGGGATGTCGCTGGTCTCGTTGTGCCGGGTCACGGCGTCCTGCATGGCCAGCGCCGCCAGCACCGCCCGCTCGGGGTCGTCCTCGTGCGCCAGCGGGGCGCCGAAGAGCGCCATGATCGCGTCGCCAATGAACTTGTCGACATACCCCTCGTATTCGTAGACCGCCGCCGCCAGGTCCTGGAGCAGGCGGTTCATGAGGATCGTCACGCTCTCGGGGTCCATCTTCTCGGACATGGCGGTGAAGCCCGACAGATCGGCGAAGAGGACGACTACCTCCCGCCGATCGCCCTGAAGTTCCGCCTTCACCGTCTCGAACTTCTCTCGCAGGGCGGCTGGGGCTTCGGGTTCGGGCGAGGCTTCGGGAGGGGCGTGGAGAGCGGGTGCTTCGAGCCCCGGGGGGGCCTGGCCGGTCGGCGCAGAGCCCTGCTCGACCTTCGTCCCGCACTGGCCGCAGAACCGGGCTTCCGGACCGAGGGTGGCCCCGCACGCCGAGCAGTACCGGGGGCGCAGGGCTCCGCAGGACGAGCAGAAGCGGTCCGTCGGGGCCAGCTCGGCCTGACAGCCGGGGCAGAGGATCGCTGCGGTCATCGGAGGAAACGTACCTCGACCCGCAATCGACGAATAGTCGAGGGTCATACCTCGACGGGCCTGTCGGACGAGACGAACAGGGGCGGCCCGCTGGATGCGAGCCGCCCCTGCGTCTACTCTTCCGATGGAGGGCGCCCTACCCTATCACGATCTCGCTGCACGTCAGCGTCGAGGGCTCCGGGTCGGAGCTGGACGCGTGGGTGGTGTTCTCGAGATACTCGGCCGTGATGGTGTAGTTCCCGAAGGGAACGTCGATGTCGCCGGCTCCGTCAGTGTTGCAGCCGACGTTCATGCTCGCCGATCCTTCGACGGCTCCCTGGAATTCCTGGGTGGACTCGCCGTCGGACACCGTGAACCGCACCATGCCGTTGGTCACGGGATCCCCGCCAATGGCCTCGGTCACCGTCGCCGTGAAGGACGCGAGCTCTCCGGAGAACGCAGTGTCGTCTTCCGGCGTCAACGAGGTCTCCGTCGCGTTCGGCGCGGGCTCGCCCGACTCCGGATCCGCCGGCGCGACCGGGCTGAAGGCCGAGATCCGACCCCCGATGGGACTCTTGCCCGCAATCGCCGGCGTCACGGAGAACAACGGCGAGAGCGGCTCCAGCACCGCCCAGGCATACTTCCGCCAGCCGGTCATCGCGATCTCCTCACCGGGCCCGACGTCGTCGCAGAGAACCCCCGTCGGGGCGTCGTCCTCCGGAAGGAACCCTTCCGGCGACAGGAGCAGGACCTGGACCTCCTCGGGCGAGACGTTGCACTGTCCGAGCTGGAGGCTCATGTCCGGTTTGAGGTTCGACTCCGGGAAGATGGAGTAGTCGAAGAACAGCGGATAGCAGTCGAAGCTGTTGTCGACGTCGGCCGGACAGGGGTGGTTCTCGCTCGCGAGCTCGAGCTCGCTTTCTACGTTCCCATCCTCCGCGAAAATCTGGAAGATCACGACGTCTACCGGACCCGATAGCGCCTCATCCGGGTCGCCGATTCCGGAGTGCCTGCTGACAGTGAGCACTGGTGGTCCTCCGGGCGACAGCGTACCGACCGCGTATTCGCCGCTCGCGATGACCTCCGGGTCGATGTCGGCCAGCGGGCATCCAATCAGAGCGCAGATCTCCCCGAACAGGTCCGCGATCTTGACCTCCACGGACGGATCCGGATCCTGCAGCTGATCGTTCTCGTACTGCTGCAGGGTCCTCCCGAAGAAGCGGAAGAACTTGTGGATCGCTTCGGCCTGCTTACCCTTGCCGAAGTCCCGGAAGATCTGGCCGCAATTGACGGTCGCCACGTGGCGCAGGCTCTCGCTGGTCGGGAAGATCGCGGCGATGTCGTCGCTGATCTCTCCGGCGGGGCAATCGTTGGCCACCGCGGCGAGGTCCAGGCCCGAGTCCAGCGGCGATTCGGGATCGCCGTCGGTACCGCAAGCCGCGAGGAGCGAGAGCGGCAAGCCGAAAATCAGAAGGGAACGAAACATCCGCATGAGCTGTCTCCTTGGTTGGCGGGCTTCCGGGCGGGGGCGTGGGGACCCAGATCGAACGGGGATTCTGCGAACCCGAGTGTACCCGAGCCCTCGGGCGCATGTCAAAGTTGGCGGCGACTCGTTTGACCACGAAAGACGCCGACGGACAAAATTCGCCTAGGTATGGGGGAAACGTTGGGGAAAAGGAGGAGATCCGACGCCAACAGGCCCGGTTTTCCCGCTGCTACAGTCCGAGCCAGCGGGCGATGATCGACTTCTGCATCTCGTTCGTCCCCGAATAGATCGTGCTCGCGACCGCGTCCCGAAGCGTCCGCTCGACTCCCTGCTCGACCAGGAATCCGTAGCCGCCCATCAGCTGCACCGCGTCATGCGCGCTCGCGACCAGGGAGTCGCTGACGTGGAGCTTGGCGATCGAGGCGTCCATCGCGGCCGCGCGCGTCTGCTCGAGCCGCCAGGCCGCCTGGTACGTGAGCAGGCGCGAGGCTTCGAGCCGCACCTTCATGTCCGCGATCTTGTGGCTGACGGCCTGGTTCTTCCCGATCGGCTGTCCGCCGGACTTCCGCGTGCGGGCCTGCTTCACCGCACCTTCGAGGAGCCGCTGCATGGTCCCCACGTGCGTGGCGCCGAGGCAGGCGCGCTCCCAGTCCATCGACTGCGAGAACACGGTCGCTCCCGCGCCCACCCCGCCCAGGACCGCGGCGTCGCCGACGCGCGCGTCCTCGAGCACGAGCTCCCCGATCGGACAGCTCCTCAGGCCCATCTTCTCGAACTTCTGCCCCGCGCGGAATCCGTCGGCGCCCTTCTCGACGACGAACGCCGTGATCCCCCCGAACCCCGCGTCGGGATCCGTGACCGCGTAGACCAGGGCCAGGTCCGCGACCGGACCGTTGGACGAGAACGTCTTGGCTCCGTTGATGACCCAGCCGTCGCCGTCCTTCCGCGCCCGCGTGGACATCGCGAACGCATCGGAGCCCGACTCGGGCTCCGTCATCCCGTTGACGGCGATCAGCGAGCCGTCAGAGAGCCGCGGCAGCCACC
The DNA here is from genome assembly GCA_035687725.1 of Gemmatimonadota bacterium. Lineage (GTDB taxonomy): Bacteria > Gemmatimonadota > Gemmatimonadetes > JACCXV01 > JAHWKZ01 > JAICNR01. The sequence continues at coordinate 10,957 of DASRVB010000195.1, read as the reverse complement.
GCCGCCGCTGTTCCTCGGTGCCATGCTTCCAGATCGGCACGACGCAGGCGAGCAGGTGCGCGCAGATGGCGAACACGAGACCGCCGTCTTCGCAGCCGTAGCCCAGCGCCTCTAGCGCCATCGCGGTGCTGAGCGCGTCCAGGCCGCCACCCCCGTACTCCTCGGGCACGGGCAATCCCTGGAGCCGCATCTCGCCGCACTTGTCCCATAGCTCGCGCGGGAACTCCTGATCGCGGTCGCGCTCGCGTGCGCCGGCGTTCAGCTCCGCGCGGGCGAACCGGGTGATCTCGCCCTGGAGGAGTTTCTGTTCCGGCGTCAGGTCGAGGTTCACGCTTCCTCCCGGGCGAGGGCCTGGTAATCGATCTTGTCGGTCGAGGTCTTGGGGAGCGACTCCCGGAACCGGAAGCGGTCGGGGATCATGTACAGCGGCAGCTCCTTCGAGCAGAAGGTCTTCATCTCGATGATCGAACCCTTGCCGCCGTCCTCCCGGCACACGAACGCGTCGATCGAGATGCCGTCCTCCCCCGGAAGCGCGATGACCGCGGCTTCGACGATCTCCGGATGGCGGTAGAGCGCGGTCTCGATCTCTCCGAGCTCGACCCGGTACCCACGGCGCTTGACCATCCGGTCGCGGCGCCCGGAGAAGAGCAGGGTCCCGTCGGCATCCTCGCGCACGAGGTCTCCCGTCCGGTACCATCGCCCTCCCTGCGGGTCGACGTGGAACGCGGACGCCGTGCGCTCGGGCAGATTCCAGTACCCCTGCATCACCGTTCCGCCGCGAATCAATAGCTCCCCCTCGTCGCCCGTGGCGACCGGCACGCCGTCCTCGTCGACTACTAGGCCCTCGTCGTTCTCGCACACGCGGCCAATGGGGAACGGCTCCTCGCGCTCGGCGGGAATCGGCGTGGGGATCTCGAAGTACGTGCACACGTTCGTCTCAGTCGGTCCGTACAGATTGAAGTATCGCGGGGCGGGCCATGCCTCGAGCAGCGCGCGGAGGTGCTTGATCGGAAAGACCTCGCCGGCGAACAGGACCAGCCGGAGCGCGGACCAGTCATGGGAATCGAGCTGGCCGAACTCGACCAGCAGCCGCAGGACCGAGGGCGTCGAGTACCAGACCGAGATGCCGCGCTCGGCGATCGCGTCCGCCATCGCCGCCGGCTGCTTGGAGATCTCCTCCCCGAAGAGGACGACCTCACCGCCGTGATAGAGCGAGACATAGAGATCGAAGATCGAAAGATCGAAATGGAACGGCGCATGCGAGCTGAATCGGTCCTCATGGGAGAGAGCGAAGGTCCCCGCGCACCACTCGACGAAGCTCATCGCGCTCCCGTGCGTGTGGATCACTCCCTTCGGCCGACCGGTCGACCCCGAGGTGTAGAGGATGTAGGCGAGCGGATCGGAGGGGTCTCCGGCGCGCTCGCCGCCCGAGCCGCGGACGATCTCGATTTCGCGGCCGCCGGGAGCGTCGGCCCAGGTCTCGAGGGATCCCAGCTCCGACCCTCCGGCCTCCCGCAGCGCGGGCAGGAGACCCGAAGCGGCCACCACGGCAGCCACTCCGCAGTCCTCGATCACGTAGGCCGCCCGGGACGGCGGCGCGGACGCGTCGACCGGGACGTACGCGGCGCCCGACTGGAGAATCCCGAGGATGGCGGAGAACGAGGCGGGGGTCTTGGGGGCGTACACGGCGACGCGGTCGCCGGGCCCCACGCCGTGGCGCGCGAGCGCGTCCCGCATCGAACCCGCGCTGCGGTCGAGCTCCCGGTAGGTCAGCCTCTCGAAGCCGTCGGCCGTCCCGAGGGCGTACCTCTCGGGCCAGCGGTCCGCGGACCGCGCGAGGAGGTCGTGAAGTCTCACGCCCATGGGATCCGGATCAGCCGCCCTGTGAGAGGATCGAATCGATCACGACCGCGAACGCCTCGGGCCGCTGGGCGCCTTCCATGCGCTTGCCGTTCACGTAGAAGGTCGGGGTCCCGAGGATGTAGAACTTCTCGCCTTCCTTGATGTCGAGCGCCACCTCCTCGGCATGGTCGGCGTTCTTGTAGCAGGCATCGAAGCGTTCATCGTCCAGGCCGACCTGCTCCGCCGCCGCCGCGTAACCGGAGCTCGACAGCTCGTGGCGGCCGCTGAACAGCGCGTCGTAATACGGCCAGAACCGGTCCTGTTCCGCGGCGCACTCGGCTGCCAGCGCGGCCTCGTAGGCATTGGGATGGATCGACTGCAGCGGATAGTTGACGAAGATCCAGCGGATGCGGTCTCCGTACTGGCGACGCAGCGCCGGCGCGGTCTGGAGGGCGAACCGCGAGCAGAATGGACATTCGAAGTCGCTGAACTCAACGATCGTGATCGGGGCGTCGGCGGGACCGAGGACCGGATCGTGGCTCACGTCCACGCCTTCGACGACGTCGATTCCGGACGCCACCGCGGGGCGACCTTCCGGCGCGCCTTCGCTCTGACGAAACGCGAGCCAGCCGGCGGCCAGACCGGCGAGAACGCCGGCCCCCACCAGGACCATCACCCGACCCCTTTTCTTCGGGGGGTCGTTCAGGGCCGGATCGTCCACTCGTAGTCTCCCTTCTCCGCGATCGTGAGCTCCGGCAGGCCGTAATGCTTCTGGGATATGCGCCCGACTCCGTAGATGTTCACCCTGCGGGTCGGGAGGTTGCGGAACGTCGACGTGCTGCCCGGCTGGATCGCGTACAGCTCCTCACCGTCGAGGAAGATCGCCACCGGCTCGGTAGTCTGGTTCAGGACCTTGAGCGTGCCGAGGTCCGGGTCCACCTCGACGTCCTCGCCACTCCCCCCCGTCTCTTCCGGCCCGCGGTCGCATCCGGCCGCCACCGGCGCGGCGATCAAGGCCACGACCAGCCATGCCACGCGTGCATCCATCGCTCACCCCCTGCATGTGTTCGGCCCCGCCAGCGCTCGGCGCTGAAAGTAGCATCGCTTGACCCCCGACACCCGAGCGAGCAGTTTCCGAAACTCCCATGCGCCATCCGGCGGACGAGCCCCTCCACGCGCCCTACGATCCTCACGTCGCTCGACGGCTGCTCGAGTTCGTCCGCCCGTACAAGCGGCACGTGGCTTTCGCCGTCGTGCTCCTGCTCCTCCTCGGCGCGGCCGAGGCCGCCCGCCCCTGGCTGGTCAAGATCGCCATCGACGAACACATCGCCGTCGGCGACGTGACCGGGCTGATGGGCCCCGTCGCGGCGTTTTTCGCGCTGCTGATGTTCGACTTCGTCGCCGGCGCCTTCCGCACGTACCTCACGACCTGGATCGGCCAGCGGGCCATGCACGACCTGCGGGAGCGGCTGTTCGACCGGCTGCAACGCCTCCCGGTTTCGTTTTTCGACAGAAACGCGATCGGACGGCTCATGACGCGGGTGACGAGCGACGTCGAGGTCCTCAACGACCTCTTCTCGTCGGGTGTCGTGGCGATCATCGGGGACCTGGTCCTCATGGTCGCCATCCTGGTGATGATGTTCGCCATGAGCTGGCAGCTGGCGCTCGTCACGCTGCTGCTCCTGCCTGGGATCGCCGCCATCTCGTTCTTCTTCCGCGGCCGGATGCGAGACGCGCACCGCGAGATCCGGCTCTGGGTCGCGAGGCTGAACGCGTTCCTGCAGGAGCGCGTCACCGGCCTGTCCGTGGTCCAGCTCTTCCGGCGCGAGGCGGACAGCCAGCGCGAGTTCCGCCGCATCAGCCGGGAGCAACTCCGCGCGCAGGTCCGCTCGGTGCACTACTACTCGCTGTTCTACCCGCTCGTCGAGGTCGGTGGCGCGGTCGCGATAGCGCTCATCCTGTGGTACGGTGGCGGTCGCATCCTGCAGGGGGCGATGACGTTCGGGACGCTGGTCGCCTTCCTTCAGTACCTGGGCAAGTTCTACACGCCGATCCGCGACCTGGCGGAGAAGTACAACATCCTGCAGTCGGCGATGGCCTCGGGCGAGCGGCTGGTCGCCTTGCTCGACGAGCCGGTCGACGTGGATTCCGGCCGCTCGGTTGGGCTTCCCGAGCCGCGCGGAGAGATCGAGTTCGACGACGTCTGGTTCCGCTACGGCGAGGACGGTTGGACGCTGCGCGGGGTGTCGTTCCGGGTGGCTCCGGGCGAGCGGGTGGCGCTGGTAGGCCCGACGGGCTCCGGCAAGACGACATGCGCGAGCCTGCTCTCCCGCTTCTACGAGGTCGAGCGCGGCCGGATCCTGCTGGACGGGCTGGACATCAAGGAGTATCCCCGCGATGAGCTCCGCCGGCGGGTGGGACTCGTTGTTCAGGACGTGTTCCTGTTCTCCGATACGGTCCTGGAGAACGTGCGCCTGCACGAGGAGACGGTCGCAGAGGAGCGGGTACGGCGCGCGATAGATGCGATCGGTGCAGACCGGTTCGTGGACGGCCTGCCTGCGGCACTGGACACGCCGGTCGGCGAGCGCGGCCGCGCGCTCTCGACCGGGCAGAAGCAGCTCCTCGCCTTCGCCCGGGCGCTGGCGTACGACCCGCCCGTCCTGGTCCTCGACGAGGCCACGTCCAGCGTGGACAGCGAGAGCGAGCGGCTGATCGAATCCGCGGTGGCGCGGCTCCTGGCGGGCCGCACGTCGATCGTGATCGCCCACCGTCTGGCCACGATCCGCAGCGTCGACCGGATCATCGTGATCCATCACGGAGAGGTGCGCGAGATCGGAACGCATGCGGAGCTCCTCGCGGCCGACGGCCTCTACGCCAGGCTCTATCAGCTCCAGTTCGCCGATCAGTCGGCGCCCGACGCGGCGCGGCTGGCGGAGGCCCGGTGATGGCCGCGCGCCCGGCCGGGGCGTCATGACGGTCGCCGATCTCGCGGTACGCCTGGAAGATCTGCGGATGCGCCACCTGCCGGACCGCCGGCTCGGGCTCTGGGACGTCGCACTGGAAGAAGAGGGTGACGCGCCCGGGATCACCGGAGCGGTGACCGAGCCCGGCGCGTTCGCGGATCTCCAGGCCCTGGCCGCCGAAGCCGGGGTGCGGGTCGCGGTCGAAGTGCTCCCGGCGGCAAGCGGCGAGCTCCAGGCGATCGCGCACCGGAGCCTCGCACATCTCCGCGCCGAGCCACGCCATGCGGCCGAGCTCGTATCCCAGATGATCCTCGGCGAGGAGGCGCTCGTCCTCCGGGCGCGCGGGGACTGGCTGCAGGTCCAGACCGGGGACCGATACGTGGCCTGGGTCCATCACGGGTCGGTCGTCCGGCGTAACGCCGGCGACCTCGAATCCTTCCGCTCGCGACTCTTCGAGCGACGCCCCCCCGACGGGCGCTTCGTCGTCACCGCGCGGGGGGCGCGCGCCATCGCCGAGCCCGCCCCGTATGCGGCGCCCGTGGCGGATCTCGTCCAGGGCGCGATCGTCGAGGCCGGCGAGACGCGCGGCCGATTCCTCGAGATCCTCCTCCCCGACAGCGCGTCGGGCTGGGTCGCGCGCAGCGACGCCGTTCCGGCGGATCGGCTCGCCCAGCGCTTCACGCCGAGCGGGCGCGCGATCGTCGAGCACGCCGCGCAGTTCCTGGGCCTTCCCTATCTCTGGGGAGGGACGTCCGAGAAGGGCTTCGATTGCTCGGGGTTCGTGCAGCGGCTCTTCGGACTCCATGGGTACTGGCTCCCGCGCGACTCGGATCAGCAGGCGTCTCGCGGCGAATCGGTCGATCCCGGCAGCGACTGGAGCGGAGTGGCCGACGGGGACCTCGCGTTCTTCGTGGAGCCGGGCGCCGGTCGCGCCACGCACGTCGGGATCCTCGCCCAGGGCGGGCGGCTGCTGCACGCCTCGACCGGGAGGAACGGCGTCGCCTGGGATGCGCTCGATCCGGCAGCCGACGGGCACGACGAGTACGCAGAACGGCTGGCGGCCATGCTCACGGGAGTTCGGCGGGTGGCGCTCCCTGTCGCGGCTGGTCTCCGATGAGCGGCCTTCCCCGCACCTCGTAGACGTACTCGCACCGCCCGGCGCCCGAGCCCGCCGAGAGCGCGTTGAGATCCGGGGCACGGATGGTGTAGGTGCCCGCAAGTCCCTCCTCGGAGAACGCGGCTTCCACCTCGTACCCGATCGTGTCCAGGCTGTCCTCCGGCGCGGCGCGCGAGGAGATAGACTCCGGCAGGAAGATCGGCTGCTGGATCGAACCCGTCGCGGCAAGGCGGTCGCCGTCGAAGCTTCCCTGCATCTCGACCAGCGGTGGGATCCGGGCGACGGCCGCGTTGTCCGTCGACTGGCGGATGTCCAGGACGGCGTCGGTGAGGGGTGGCGGGGTCTCCGCCCCCGCGCAATCCGTAGACGACTCGACGGTCGTCAACGCGTAGGGCCCCGACCAGTCGCGGCTGGGGAACGCCGCCTCCTCCCCACCGTCTTCGGCCGAACCGCACGCCGCGGCGATCGAAAGGAAGCACAGGAGGATACGGGGAGTGCAACGCGGCAAATCGGCCATTTTCATCGCCCGCTAATGCCTGAGGTCGAAGATCAGGATTCGAGGCTCGGTCATCGCCTCCATCGCGTATCTCACGCCTTCCCTCCCCAGCCCGGACTCCTTCACTCCGCCGTACGGAAAATTGTCGACGCGGAAGGTCGGGTAATCGTTGACGATCACGCCGCCCACCGTGAGGTTGCGGAACGCGTGTTCGACCCGCCGAATGTCGTGGGTGAAAATCCCGGCGTGGATACCGTAACGCGAATCGTCGATCCGGTCCACCGCGTCCTCGAAGTCCCGATACCGATCGACCACCACGACGGGCCCGAACACCTCCTCGCGCCAGACCTTGAGCTCGGGATCGACATCCGACAGGACCGCGGGCCGGATGAAGCGCCCTTCGCGCCGGCCGCCGGTCAGGAGCCGTGCCCCCGCGTCGAGCGCCTCCTGGATCCATTCCTCGACGCGATCGGCCTGGCCGTCGTCGATCAGCGGTCCCACGACGGTCTCGGGGTCGCGGGGATCACCCATCCGGAGATCGTCCACGCGGTCGACGAACGCAGGAATCCACTCGTCGGCGATCGACGCGTCGACCAGGAGCCGCTGCACCTTGATGCACACCTGGCCGGCGTGCGCGAACGCACCGACCGCGGCCCGTTCGCGTGCCCAGTCGAGGTCGGCGTCCCGGTGCACGATCATGCCCGCGTTTCCGCCGAGCTCCAGCAGAACGGGCTTGCGACCGGCTTTCGACTTCAGCATCCAGCCTACCTTCGCGCTGCCGGTGAACGTCAGGAGAGTAAAGCGATCGTCCGTCGCGAGCCGCTCCGCGACGGCGGGGACCATGTGCAGGAAGTTGACGGCGCCATGGGGAACGCCCGCGGCCGCCAGGATCTCCGCCAGCAGGAGGCTCGTCAGCGGCGCCTGCATGGGCGGCTTGACGACGATCGTGCTTCCCGTGGCGAGCGCCGGCGCGACTTTATGTGCAATCAGGTTGAGCGGAAAGTTGAACGGCGAGATGCCCGCCACGGGACCGCGGGGGAAGCGCCGGATCATCGCGAAGTAGCTCTCCGACGCCTCCGCGATGTCGACCGGCACGATCTCGCCCCCGAAGCGCTTCGCCTCCTCGGCCGCGAGCGTGAACGTCGAGATCGCACGCGTCACCTCGCCGTCGGCGAACTTCCTTGGCTTGCCGCTCTCGGCGATCATGCGCTCGACGATCTCCCGCCGCCTGCCGCCGATTCCCTGCGCCACGCCACGGAGCATGCCCTCCCGCTCCCAGGCCGACTGGCCGCGCGTGACCTCGAAGGCGTCCTCGGCCGCGCCGATCGCGCGCTCGAGGTCGGCGTCCGACGCGAGCGCCATCTCTCCCACGACCCCACCCAGGAACGGATCGGTAACCGGGTCGCGCTCCGCCGACCCCACCCACTCGCCCCCTATCCAGTTGTCGAACCGCTCGCTCACCGATTTCCTATCTCCCGTATCTCGTAAGTGTCATGGAGAAGGCGTCGAAGGGCGTTCAAAATGGTCCAGATGCAAGGCGCGCGTCGAGGGGCTTCCGAGGCGTACTGTTTCGTACGCCGCAGGAAGACACGAGACGCGCAACGCAGCAGATGGGCCATTTTCAACGCCCCGATAAAACCAAGGGGCGCGTAGGAACGCGCCCCTTGTCGCCGGCCAACGGAAGAGGGACGTCGGACCGGCGTGAGATCCCTCAGAACTCTACGGAGACATCCCCACGGGCACGAGGAGCGCGATGATCGAGCGGTTGCCCTCCGTCAGCGGATACGCCAGGACCAGCGACTCGTCGAAGCGGGAGACGACCTCCTTGACGAACGCCGCGCGTCCGCCGTCGACCTCGACGCGCAGGAACATGGCGTCGCGGCGCGGCTCCTTGTACACGCCGGTCACGCGAACGGTGACGTTGCCGATCTTGAGCGCCGGCGTCTCGCTTCCCGGAACGATCGTCACGTCCTCGAGCTGCTCGACCGAGCTCGCCTCGAGGAGCTGTCGGATTCGATCCGCGCCGGCTCCCTCGCCCACGACCTCGTTCAGGCGCTGGAACGTCACCTCGGTCGGCGCGCTGTCCTCGGCCAGGTAGAGGATCACCCGGTAGGTCGTGCCGGGCGCTTCGGTTTGTGCCAGGGCGGGCGCCGACCAGAGCGTCGTGATGATCGCCACGGCGGCTAGAGCCGCCGCGGCGGTGAACCGCGATTGTCGCATGGAGGTACCTCCTGCATGGTATACCGGCCGCGCGGCCCCATGTTCCTGCTTGCATGCGGAGGCCCGGCGGAGATGGCTGTTTCGCCATTTCCCACCGGGCCTCGAGATGCTCACCCTGTCGTCCGCCTTTAGCGGATTGCGCCCTCCAGCGGTCCGGCCGCGGGCGGAATCGCCGGGGCATCCGACGGGGGTGCCGGGGGAGCGACCGGCGTGCCGGGCCCTGGCGCCTCGCCCCACCCGTAGCGGGTGCCGAACCGCGTCAGGAGCAGGGCCCCCAGTCCGACGGTCCAGGCCGCGTACTGGAGCACGAAGCCCAGGATGCCGAGGATCACGGCGAACACTCCGAGCGGGCCGCCGGCTACGCCGAGGGCGCTCGCGAAGAACGACACCAGCATGATCAGCCCTACGCCGATCAGCACGGAGACGAACGGGCTGTCGTGTTGCCAGCCGAAGCGGCTCTCCGCCGCGCTGCCGAGAACCCGCGCCACGGCGGTGAACCCGATCAGCATTCCGATGGCGAGCGCGACCAGCGCGAACGGCACTGCGAGCAGGAGCGGGATTCCGATGATCGAGATCGCGAGCAGGATCACGCTCAGGATCAGGACCGGGAAGAACAGGATCTGGGCCACCAGTCCGACCAGCGCCGCCTTCCACGGCGACTGCGCGATCCGGTACGCCATCCGCTCCACGGGCCGGCGCGCCAGCAGGTACATGAGCGCCGCCAGGGCGCCGAGCACGGTCACCCAGATGATCGTCATGATCAGGCCGCCGACCCCTTCGAGGAACGGCGCGCGGAACTGCGGCCCGTGCATGTCGAAGTTCGGGCCGCCCCAGGCGACCTCCTCGACTCCACCCTCGATCACGGCGCCGGGCTCGCGGTTCAGCGTTCCGCCGACCACGACCACTTCACCTTCCACGATCGCGTCCTCGCCGAGATTGACCGACCCCATGACGGACACCACGTCGCCCGTCACCCGCCCGTCCACGCTCACGGAGCCGAGAACGGCCACCACGTCGCCGTCGACCACCTCGTCCTCCCCCACGTGCACGCTGGCTCCTACGCGGACCCGATCGTCCGACGAATCGTCCGACACCATGCCGCCCGTCGTGTCCTCCTCCGCGACGACGGCGGTCGTGTCGCCGGTCGCCACCGCGGTGGTATCGGCGGGCATCGGAGCGCCCCCGATCCCGAACAGAATGCGGCGATCTCCGGCGTCGAGGTACGTGAGGCGCACGATCGCGTCGGTGTCCTCGGCGACCATGGCGCGCAGCTCGCGCCCGGTCACGGCCTGTCCGTTGACCGCGATCCCGTCGTCGGTGATGGTGATGTTCTGGACCTGGACGTTGCCGTACTTGGGGAGCAGCAGGATCCCGCCCGGGACCTCCTGCACCTGGTACCGGCTCTCGATCTGGGTCCTCAGGGCGGCCAGCGAGGCGGTCTGCGCCTGCGCCAGCGTGTCGGTTTGCGCGAGGGCCCGAGCCGAGCCGCCGGGCGCCATGAAGGCCAGCCCCGCGGCCACGGCAAGGGCGCGTCCAAGCGCACGCAGTGACCCGTTCATCCTCAGACACTCCTCTCGTAGACGAGCAGGTGATGCAGCGTATAGAGGGCCAGGGCGCTGATCAGCGCGCTGCCCATCATCGCGGTCGCGATCTCCGGGGTGGCCGCGGCCTTGCCGATCGCGTCACCCACCCGTGCGAGCGTCCCCCAGACGTCCAGGCCCGCCCGCAGCCAGCCACCGAGCCCCGCGATCCCGCGGGCGACGGCAGTCGCCACGTCGCCCAGGCTCGGGATCCGGATCGGAAGGAGGCGGACGAGGGGCAGCAGCCCGACGGCGACTCCGGCCAGCGAGACGGCAGCGGCGAGGAGCAGCTTCCCCGCCAAGGGGGCACGGCCCGTCTCGGGCTCGCGTTGAGACTCGCGGAGGGTCATGACCACCCGCTCGGTGAAGCCTGCGCGCGGAGCCAGGCGCGGGAGCGCTTCGAACAGCGCGCCGAACGCCTCTTCCGCGGCGACGTCATCGCCGGCGGCCTCCGCGGCCAGCCAGCGCTCGAGTTCCGTATGCGGGTTGCGGTTCATGTTTTCCTCCTCGAGCCGTACTACGAGAGCGGCCGCGCCCGGGTTTCGCCCGCCGCGGCCCCCGCCGGGCCCCATCCGGCATGCGACAACAGCTCGGCCAGGTCCTTGCGTGCACGGTGGATGTACGTCTTCACTGTTCCCAGCGGAAGCCCCGCGATCTCGGCGATCTCCTCGTACGCGAGGCCCTCCTGGTGGCGCAGGACGATCACCTCCCGGTACTCGGGCCGGAGTCGCTCCACGGC
>DASRVB010000194.1:0-17363 GCA_035687725.1 Gemmatimonadota bacterium | reverse complement strand
CGGGGGCGGCACCCCGCAGGCGCCGGCGGGACGGCTCCGCACATGGGGCCGGTTCGTCCGCTTCGAGCATACGCTCTTCTCGCTGCCGCTCCTGTTCGCCGGCGTCCTGCTCGGAGCCGGCGGCCTCGACGTGCCCGTTTCGCTCCTCGGCCTCGTGCTCCTCGCCGGGACGGGAGCGCGCACGGCGGCGCTCGGTCTCAACCGGATCATCGATCGGCGGATCGACGCGGCGAACCCGCGGACCGCCTCCCGCGAGTTGCCGAGCGGCGCGATGGGGCTCGGGGAGGCGTGGGTCCTGACCGGTGCGGGAGCCGCCGTGTACGCGGCCGCCGCCTGGTGGATCGCGCCGATCTGCCTCGCCCTCGCGCCGATCCCGCTCGCCGTCTTCACCGCATACCCCTATCTCAAGCGGTGGACGCCGTGGTGCCACCTGGGCGTCGGACTTGGCCTGGCGATGGCGCCACTGGGGGGCTGGTTTGCCGCGCGGCTCGAGTTCTCGGATCTGGCGGCTCCTCTCCTCCTCGGTCTCTTCACGCTCGCGTGGGTGGCGGGGTTCGACGTGATCTACGCGACCTTGGACGAGGAGTTCGATCGAACGGCCGGCGTCCGCTCGCTGCCGGCGCGCTACGGGCGGGCGACCGCGCTCCGAATCGCGCGCGGCCTCCACGCGCTGGCCTGGGCGGCGCTGGCGGCCCTCGTCTTCCGGCGCCTGGCGTGGCCCGCCGCCCTTCTCCCGCTGCTCGTCGTAGGCGCGCTTCTCGTGTGGGAGAATGCACGCGCGCGCGACATCGATCTGGCCTTCTTCCGGATCAACATCTGGGTCGGCTTCGTGGCATTGGCGACTGTGGCCGCGGGCGTGGCGTTCGCGAACTGAGCGAGGGCTCGGCCGCCCGAGGCAGCACCCGCCCGAAGCGGCCCCCTAAAAAAAGCGGGCGGCCGTGAGGCCGCCCGCTTTGCCGTCCAGCTCGTTTCCCGCCCGCCGTGCGGCGGATGCGTGCCTACTGCACCGTGACCGCGGTCGTGTCGGACGCGGCGCCGAATGTGGCGACGATGTTGGCGGTTCCCGCCGCGACCCCGGTGACGACGCCGAAGGCGTCCACCGTCGCCACCGCCGCTGCGGTGGTCGAGAAGTCGACGAGCGGGTCGACGATCGCCGCGCCCAGCGTGTCGGTGACCGCTACCGCCAGCGTGTCGCTGGCCGCCACGGCGAGGGTCAGCGTAGCCGGCGTGAGCGTGAGCGTCCCGACATTGCCGCCCGGAATCGTACCGACTGACACCTCGACCGTGTCCGCCAGGGCCCCCGACGTGGCGACGAGGTTTGTGCGGCCGACCGCCACGGCAGTGACGAGGCCGGTCGCCGGATCGACCGTGGCCACGGCGGTCTCGGTGCTCGAGAAGGTGACCGTCTCCCCCGAGAGCGTGTCACCACCGGCCGTCGTGACGGTGCCGGTGAAGGTCAGCGTATCACCGACCGCGAGATTCGTGTCGCCGGGGTCGAGCGTCACGTTGGCCGCGGTCGAATCCTCCTCGACGACGATCGTGATCGTGTCGGACACATCGTCGACGGTCGCCGTGATGGTTGCCGATCCGGCCGTCAGCGCTTCGACGAGGCCCGAGCCCGAGACCGATGCGACCGCGGTGTCGCTGCTCGTGAAGGTGACCGTCTGGGCCGAAAGCGTATCGCCTTCCTCGTCGATCACGGTGACCGTGAGCTGGATGGTGCCGCCGACGGTCAGCGTGTCGTCGTCGAACTCGATGATCACCTGGGCGACCTCGTCGTCGCCGTCACCGAGCGGGTTGTCGTCGTCCTCGCAGGCCGAAGCGCCGAACACGAGCATGACGAGAACGGACAGGAGGCCCAGGAATCGGGCAGGCAGTGTCATCATGATGGAAGATCCCCCAATGAAGAGCAGCGTTTTGAAGAGCTACGCGATCGCAGACTCTAGCGTACGTCACAAGCCTGCCCGGGACCGTCATTCGTATGACATGGCTCTACCACGGGAGTGGTGAGGGGGTCGCTTCCGGCAGCGAGATGGGAAGAGAAATGGTCGCATAACCTGGATAGTGGTTACTCGCTCTCCCGTCACGCCGCATTGCCGGCAGCGACAAAAGCCCGGTAGCTTCACGGCATGCGCACGATCGTGGCGATCACGGGGGCGAGCGGAGCGGTCTTCGGGCTCGAGCTCCTGCGCCGTCTGCCCGGGGAGCGATTCGCAATCTTGTCGCGCTGGGGGCAGCACGTGACCCGTGAGGAGACCGGCCTCGGCAGGGAAGACGTTGCGGGGCTCGCGACCCGGCTCTTCACCGACTCGGATCTCTCCGCCCCGCTGGCCTCGGGCTCGAACGCATGGGACGCGATGGTGGTGCTTCCCTGCTCAGTATCGACGGTGGGGAAGATCGCCTCCGGGATCGGCGACACGCTGGTCACCCGAGCGGCCGCGGTCACGCTCAAGGAAGGCCGGCGGCTGGTACTCTGCCCGCGCGAGACCCCGCTGTCGGCGCTGACCCTCAGGCAGCTGGCGTCGCTGGCGGGAGACGGGGTCACGGTGATGCCGGTCTCCCCTGGGTGGTACGACCGCCCCGAATCGGTCGACGAGCTCGTTTCGGGATTCGTCGGTCGCGTCCTCCAGGTGCTCGGCATCGATCGCCCGGGCGGCTGGCGGGCGGAGGAGTTGGCCGGAGTCGAGCGCGCCCTGCCCTCGGAGCAGATTCCCGAGTAGCGACTTCTCGGTGCCCTTTTCCGACCTGCAGGCCTTTCTCTCCCACTGCGAGAAGCGGGGGGACCTCGTCCGCGTCCGCGCGGAGGTCGATCCGCGGCTGGAGATCGCCGAGATCGTCACCCGCGTGGTGCGCGCCGACGGTCCGGCGATCGTGTTCGAGCGCGTGGCGGGATCGCGGTTCCCGGTGGCGGCCAACGTTCTGGGAGCCGCCCGGCGCTGCGCATGGGCGCTGGGGCACGACCCGGAGGCGATCGGCGCGCGCCTGCTCGCGACCGCCGAGCGCCTCCTGCCGCCCAGCCCGCGCGCCCTCTGGCAGGCACGACGGACGCTCCTCGGCGGGCGCAATTTCCGCACGGTCCGCGTGCGGCGCCCAGCCTGGCGGCCGATCCCCGATCTCACGCTCGACGACCTTCCGATCATCACCTGCTGGCCCGGCGACGGCGGGCCCTTCGTCACCTTTCCGCTCGTCCTGACCGCACACCCCGAGACCGGACAGCGGAACCTCGGCATCTACAGGATGCACGTCTACGACGGCCGGACGACCGGCATGCACTGGCAGATCATGAAGGGCGGGGGATACCACTACGCCGCAGCCGAGCGGCTGGGGGTCGACCTGCCGGTCGCGGTCGCGCTGGGGGCCGACCCGATCACGCTACTGGCCTCCGTGGCGCCCCTGCCGGAAGGCATCGACGAGCTCGCGTTCGCCGGCTTCCTGCGAGGCGCGCCGACCGAGCTCGCCCGGTGCGGATCGATCCCCGCGTTCGCGCCGGCGTCGGCGGAGTTCGTCCTCGATGGAGTCGTCCCGCTCGGCGAGCGGCGACTCGAGGGGCCGTTCGGCGACCACTTCGGCCATTACTCGCACGCCGCGCCGTTTCCGGTCTTCCACCTGCGCGCCATCGCGCATCGCGCGAGTCCGGTCTACCCCGCGGCCGTCGTCGGCGTCCCCCCGCAGGAGGACGTGGCGATGGGCGAGGCGGTGGCCGGCATCGTGGGGCCGCTGATCCGGCTGGTCCAGCCAGAGATCCGCGCGCTCCACGCCTGGTACGAAGCCGGCTTCCACAATCTCCTGGTGGTGTCCGCGCGGCAGCGGTTCGCCAAGGAGGGGGTCAAGGCGGCGCTGTCTCTTTGCGGCCAGGGTCAGCTCGCGCTCACCAAGGTTGCAATCGTCGTCGACGAGGACGTTCCACCGGACGACTGGGTCGCCGTCCTCGAGGCTTTCCGGCGCAACTGGACGGCGTCCGACGATGCGCTCCTCCTTCCTGGTGTCCCCCAAGACACGCTCGACTTCACCTCGTTCACGATGAACCTGGGTTCCAAGCTGATCCTGGACTGCACGCGCAGGGCGGGTGGGATCTCCGGCGACGCGAAGCCCGTCGTCCCCGAGGATTCCGAAGGGATCGGCGAGCTTCCGGGCGGGCCGGACGCGCCGCTTCGCGCGCCGACCGAGCTCGATTCCCGCATCGTCGACTGGAGTGGGTACGGTGACGCCCTCCTCGTGGCCAGAGTGCGCGAGCGGGACGGCCGCACCGGACGCTCGGTGGCCGAACGCCTCGCGGTTTCGTCATCGCTCGGCCGCTACAAGTGGACCGTCGTCGTCTCCGACGACGTGCCGTTGGACGATCCCGTGCTACTCCTCTGGGGGATCTTCACCCGCTTCGATGCCGCGCGCGACGTCGTCTTCAGCGAGTCCCGGCTCGAGGGCTCCTGGCCCCGCTACAAGGGACGGATGGGAATCGACGCCACCTGGAAGCCCGGCTACCCCGACCCGATCGTCATGGACCCCGACGTCGTGCGCCGGGTCGATGCGCGGTGGGGGGAATACGGCCTTCCGGGGTGATCCGGTAAGGAATGCGACAGCCCTCGGGGGGCCGTCCACGATAGGCTGACACTCGAGGGGAGGATCGAGGCCCCGAAACCGGTCTCAAGGAGCCGTGGCATGGAACCCGAGATCCACAACGACATCGAGAACAACCGGTTCGTCGCCCGGACCGAGCACGGAGAGGCCACGCTGAAATACAAGCGGGCGAACGCGGACACGCTCGACTTCACGAGCACGTTCGTCCCGGAAGAGGCCAGGAAGGCCGGGCTCGGCGAGCGACTCGTTCTTCATGCGGTCGACTGGGCCGAGGAGAACGGCTTCCAGGTGATCCCTACCTGCCCGTTCGTCCGGCACGTGCTCGACGAGCATCCCGAACGGGTTGCGGTACTGGCGGGATAGGCACGACCTGTCCGGGTCCGCACGGGTCCGGTGCCTTGCCCCGCTCCTGGGGGGGTACGAACTTCGGGCTCCCGTGACGCTCACGACCGCCAGTGATGCCCGCGTCTCCACGGAGACGTCCTCCGCGCCGACCGCACCGGAGATCGCCTTCCGGGACCCGGCGCTGGAGCAGGTGTGGGACGGCATCCTCGCTGGCCGCCGGCTGGAACTCCCCGACGGCCTGGCGATCCTCGAGACCTGGGATCTGCCGGCCCTGGGGCGCATGGCCGATCATGTCGCGCGCGAACGCCACGGCGAGCGGGTCTACTTCACGCTCAACCGCCAGCTCAATCCCACGAACATCTGCGTCCTCGACTGCGCGTTCTGCGACTTCGCGGCGCGTCCCCGGAACGACCCCAAGGCCTACGAGATGGACTGGGACGAGATCCTGGCCCACGTCACCGACGACATCACCGAGATCCACATCGTGGGCGGGCTCCACCACAAGTGGCGGTACGAGCACTACGTCGAGATCGTGCGGCGGATCCGGGAGAAGGCTCCGTCCCTGACGATCAAGGCGTGGACGGCCGTCGAGATCGACTTCTTCGCGAAGGTAGGGAAGCGCTCGATCGAGCAGGTGCTGGCCGACATGGTGGAGGCCGGTCTCGACGCCCTGCCGGGCGGCGGGGCCGAGGTGTTCAGCGAGCGCGTCAGGAACGCTCTGTTTCGCCACAAGATCGGCGAGAAGGAATGGTTCGCGGTGCACGACGCCGCGCACCGCATGGGCATCCCCACCAACTGCACGCTCCTCTACGGCCACATCGAGACCTACGAGGAGCGGGTCGACCACGTGCTCAAGCTGCGCGCGCAGCAGGACCGGACCGGCGGCTTCCAGGCCTTCATCCCGCTGGAGTACCAGGTCGGCACGACGAAGCTGGTCGAGCGCCAGGCCTCGGCGGTCGAGGACCTCAGGACGATCGCCATGAGCCGGCTCGTCTTCGACAACGTGCCGCACGTCAAGGCATACTGGGTGATGCTGGGCGAGCAGACGGCCGAGCTGGCGCTCAACTTCGGCGCCACCGACCTCGACGGGACGATCGGGAACGAGAAGATCGCCCACTACGCGCTGGCCGACAGCGAAGCCGGGCACACCCGGGAGCACCTCCAGAGGATCATCCGCGCGGCGGGGAAGGATCCCGTCGAGCGGGATGCGCTCTACCGCGAGGTCGTCCGCGCCTGAAGGTCGCCAAGATCCCCTACCTCAACGCCGCTCCCTTCTATGCCGGCTGGGGCGACGATCCCCCGTTCGAGACCGTGTCGATGGCCCCGCGGGACCTGGGTGTGGCGGCGGGAAACGGGACCATCGATGCCGGCCTGATGGCCGTGGCCGACTGGTTCCGCGAGGACGGGTCGTTCGAGCTGATCGAGCCCGAACTGGGGGTAGCGGCGAGCCAGCACGTGCGCAGCGTGGTCCTGCTCACCCAGGAAGGCCCCGGGCGACTCGACGGCCGACGCGTGGCGGTCACGCGCGAGAGCTCGACCTCCCGCAGGCTGGCACAGCTGCTCGCAGTCGCCTACTGGGAGGCGGCCATCGAGTGGATCCCCGAAGACGAGCTGGAGGGAGATCCGGCCGAGGAGGCCGACGGGCTGCTCCTGATCGGAGATCGCGCACTGGTGGCGATGGCGGAGGAGACTCACGCCGGCTGGGCCCGCTCGACCGATCTCGCCACGGAGTGGTGGACGTGGCAGGCCCTGCCTTTCGTGTTCGCCGTGTGGGCGGTGCGCTCGGCGCTGCCCCGGCGCGAGAGGGCCCGCTTCGGCGGATACCTGAGCGGCTCGCTGGCGCTCGGCAGCGAGCGGCTGAACACGATCGCCGCGGAGCACGCCGGCGCGCTCGGCGACGCCGAGACCCTCGAGGCCTACCTGCGGAATTTCACCTACCGGCTGGGCCCGGAGGAGCTCGAGGGCATGCGCCGCTTCCGCGATCTGCTGGCGGAGCACGACATCCAGGAGTATCAGGACGCCCGCGCCTGAGGGTCAGGCGCGTGCCGGGTGCCGCCGCCGGAAGAGGAACACGAGCACGAGCCCGGCCAGGAACCCTCCCACGTGCGCGGCGTACGCCACCCCGCCCGTCTCTTCGGTCTGGGCCATCGCCCCGATCCCGTTGATGAACTGGAGCACGATCCACATGCCGATCACCGCGATCGCCGGCATGTAGGTGATCATGCGGAAGACGAGCACTCGCACGCGCTGGTGCGGGAACAGGACGATGTAGGCGCCCAGCACGCCGCTGATCGCCCCGGAGGCGCCGAGGCTCGGGATCTCGCTCGACGGTCCCAGCAGGATGTGCGCCAGGGTCGCGACGATCCCGCACAGGAGATAGAAGACGAGGAAGCGGAACGATCCCATGGCGTGCTCGACGTTGTCGCCGAAGATCCACAGGAAGAGCATGTTGCCGAGCAGGTGCATCCAGCCCCCGTGCATGAACATGGCGCTGAGCGTCGTGATCCAGAAGGGGCCGGGATGCGTGGGCGCGACGTCGGTGCCCCGGGAGTACTCGGCCGGGATCACCGACCAGGTCTGGAAGAAGCCTTCGATGTCTCCTTGCGTCAGCTGATAGAGGAATACCAGGACGTTCGCGGCGATCAGCGCGAAGGTGACGAAGGGAATGATGTCGATCCCGGAGTCGTCGTCGCCGAGGGGGAGCACCATCGCGACCTCGAAGGAGAACGTTGGCGCCGGCACGGTGCTCGGCGCCGGTCCATACTAGCACCCCAACCGGCGCCGCGTCCGCTCTCCGGTCTCCCGCACGACCGCGAAGTCGGCCGGCGGTTCAGGCGCCGCGAGCCAGGCGATCTCCGAGCGCGCGCCGATCTCCCGCACGGCCGCCCAGTCGCTCCATCGATCGAGGAGCGCCGTGCCGGGCGCCCCACGCGCCTCCACCGCCGGGGCCGACAGGTCGACGAGCGCGAGGTTGATCCGGAGCTGCTCACGGCCCTCGACGAGCCGCTGCCGGATGCCGTCGGCGACGCGGAGGTCGCGATCGATCCAGTCGCGGACGTGTCCGCGCGAACGGAGCAGCTTGATGGCCGTCGCGGGTGAGAGGATCCGAGGGATGCCATCGGCCGCGTCGCCCGACAGCGCGAGGAAGTCGGCCACGTAGGCGGGCGAGACGCCGAGGATCTCGCGGACGCGGGAGAAGCGCACCGTGCCGCGCACGCGGCCTTCCATGCGGGTGGAGCCCGAAAGGAGCTGCATGAAATCCTTGTCGTCGCTCCGGATGACGATCGGCTCGCTGTCCTCGAGGCGATGGACGAGCGCGGCGACCGCCTCGTCGGCCTCGAGGTGGTCGGTGCGATACTGCACCACCCCCACGGCTGCCAGCACCTCGAGCATGGCCTCGTAGTCCTCGCGGCCGGCCTCGTCCCAGATCTCGGGACGATCGCGGTACGCGGGCCAGAACTCGCGCTTCCACTGGCGGTAGCCGTTCCAGCAGACGGCCCACGTGTCGATCGTCTCGGCCATGATGCGGCGCAGCATGCGCGGGACCTGGAAGGTGAGCGGCCACGAGACCTTGCCCTTCAGGGCATGCCAGGCCGAGAACGCGTACATCCCGCCGTCGACGATCTGCATGCTCAGCCGCCCACGCTCAGCCGCACGCTCAGCCGCCCGCCTGGCTCCAGACCTCCTCGAGCCGCGCCTTGCGTCCACAATTGAACTTGTAGAACCGGTAGCGGACGGGATTCTTCGTGTAATAGTCCTGGTGGTAGTCTTCGGCGGGATAGAACGTCGTCGCCGGCAGGATCGGCGTGACGATCCGGCGCTCGGCCTCCAGCGCGCGCTTCGAGGTCTCGGCGAGCGCGCGCTGGCGCTCGTTGCGTACGAAGATCGCGCTCACGTACTGGCTTCCGCGGTCGCAGAACTGGCCGCCGTCGTCGGTGGGGTCGACGTTGTGCCAGAAGGTATCCAGCAGTTCGGCGTACGAAACGGCGTCGGGATCGAAGAACACGTTCACCGCCTCCACGTGTCCGGTCCCCCCGGACGATACCTGCTCATAGCCGGGGTCCTCGACGTGCCCGCCGGTGTAGCCCGAGACGGTGGCCTCCACTCCCGGGACGGCATCGAACGCCTCTTCCATGCACCAGAAGCAGCCCCCCGCGAAGGTCGCGACCTCGAGCGTGTCGGCGCTTGCCGATACGGCCCAGTCCGGTGCTGGAGCGGGAGCCGGCGACGTGGCGCGAGCGAGAGGGGACAGACCGAACGCCAGGACGCCGGCCAGAGCGGCGGCCGAGGCCGTGCGGTGCACCATGGGACGTCCTCCTATGGATACAGGGAACAGCAGAGCCGTTTCATCGTATACTCCCTGGAGCGTTCCGCGTGCCCATCCGATCGAAAGGACCACATTGAGTCGGTTTCTCCCTGTTCCGCGCGCCACTCTCGCCGTCGTCTGGATGATCCTCGCCGGATCCGGATCGGCCTGCGGCCAGGAGTCGTCCGCCGCCGGCGACGGGGACGAGTCGGCTCTGCGCGCGCGCCTGACCCCCCTCCAGTTCGCGGTCACGCAGGAGGATGCGACCGAGCCCCCATTCCGCAACGAGTACTGGGACGAGCACCGGCCGGGAATCTATGTCGACATCGTCTCGGGGGAGCCGCTCTTCAGCTCGATCGACAAATACGACTCGGGGACCGGCTGGCCGAGCTTCACGCGGCCGCTCGAGCCCGCGAACATCGTCACCCGCACCGACTACAAGATGATCATCCCGCGCACCGAAGTTCGCTCGAAGAAGGCCGACAGCCATCTCGGCCACGTGTTCGAGGACGGACCGCCACCGACGGGTCTGCGCTACTGCATGAACAGCGCGGCCATGCGGTTCGTTCCGGTGGAGCGCCTGGAGGCCGAAGGCTACGGGGAATATCTGCCGCTGTTCCGTCAGGGAAGCTGAGCGGTACATTCCCCGCTCCATGCTCGAATCGATCCGCCAGGAGCTCGCCGCCGGCGCGCGGCTGACCCCCGTCGAAGGCGAGTGGCTGCTCACCTCCGCCCCGCTGACGGCGCTGGGCGAGATGGCCGCGGCCGAGCGGTTCCGCCGCCACCCGGCTCGCGAAGTCACCTACGTGATCGACTCCAATCCCAACTATACGAACGTCTGCAACGTCGATTGCGTGTTCTGCGCCTTCTATCGCCACGCGGACGACGCCGACGCGTACACGCACTCGGTCGAAGAGGTGCTCGAGAAGGTGGGCTGGGCGGTCGAGCAGGGCGCGACGACGGTGCTCCTCCAGGGTGGCGTGAATCCTGATCTGCCCCTCGACTACTACCTGGAGATCGTGCGCGAGACCGTGCGCCGCTTCCCCGAGGTGACCCCGCACTTCTGGAGCGCGGTCGAGATCCAGGGAATGGCCGAGGTCTCGCAGAAGCCGCTGGTGGAGGTCCTCGAGGCGCTGTGGGACGCCGGACAGCGGACGATCCCCGGCGGTGGAGCCGAGGTCCTGGCGCCGCGAGTGCGGAAGAAGCTGGGGGTGCGCAAGGGCGGGCCCGAAGCCTGGCTCGAGGTCCACGAGGCGGCGCATCGCGTCGGCTTCCGCACGACGGCCACGATGATGTACGGGTCGATCGAGACCCCCGCCGAGCTCGTCGCTCACCTCGAGGCCGTTCGAGCAGCGCAGGACCGGTCGCTCTCCCTGCGGGCTGCCACACGCGCCCCGACGCCGGGGAGCTTCACGGCCTTCATCCCCTGGTCGTTCAAGCCCGGCAACACGCCGCTCGAGAAGGTCCGCCCGGTACCGGAGGGGCCGGCCGCGTACCTGCGGATGATCGCGGTCTCCCGTCTGTACCTCGACAACGTCGACCACGTTCAGGCCTCGTGGTTCTCGGAAGGGAAGAAGACCGGCCAGATCGCCCTCCATTGGGGCGCGGACGACTTCGGCGGGACGCTCTTCGAGGAGTCGGTCCACGCCGAGGCCGACTACGTGAACACCTCCAGCGTCGCCGAGGTCCGGGAGCTCATCCGAGAGGCCGGCTTCGAGCCCGTCCAGCGGACGACTCTCTACGAGCGCATCCCCGAAACGCCGCTCGACCGGCTGGCGGTGCGCGCACCCCGCCGCGCCGGTCGGCCGGACCCCCACGCCCTTCCCGTCATCGGCTGATCCCGGGATGACCGCCCCGATCGGGCAGGTCGTCACCTGCGCCAACTGCGGGCGCTCCTTCAACGGCCGGTTCTGTCCCGACTGCGGCCAGGACCTGGAGGACATCCGGCGGCCGTTCGCCGAGATCGCGCGCGACTTCCTGGGGGACTTCCTCGCCTTCGACGCGCGCATCTGGCGCACGCTCGTGCCGCTCTTCACCCGCCCCGGCGGCCTTACCGTCGACTACGTCGAGGGCCGCCGCGCGCGCTACGTGCCGCCGCTGAAGCTCTACGTCTTCGCCGCGTTCCTGTACTTCACGATCGTCGCCATCGGCGGCGGAGGGCCGTTCGCCGGGTTCGTCCAGGAGACCGAGGACGGGATCACGGTCGGCATCGGCGGACCGCGGGACCGGCCGGCCGACGAGAATTCCGGCGGGGACGCGCAACAGGATGCGACCGATCAGGCGCCTGGCCTGGGCCGCGCGCTCGATGAACGCGCGCAGCGCGCTGCTCAGGACCCCGAGGCGTACGGTCGTGCCGTCCAGGGCACGCTCTCCTATGCGCACTTCCTGCTTCTCCCCGTCCTCGCGCTCCTCCTGAAAGCGTTCTACAGAAGGCGCTACTACGCCGAGCACCTCGTGTTCGGCATGCACTTCCATGCCTTCGCGCTTCTTCCCGCGGCCGTAATCGTGGCCGCGGTCGACTTCGTGCCCGGGCTCGGGCCGAATGGAACGGCCGCCAATGTGATGGCCACGGTGTGGTGGCTCGGGGTCGGTGCCTACTTCTTCCTCGCGCTGAGGCGCACTTACGGCGGCAGCTTCCTCGGTACGCTCGGGCGCTGGGCTGCGGTCGGGTTCCTGTACGCGATGCTGGCGGCCGTGATCCTGATGCTGGTCGCGTTCCTCACGCTGTGGCTGTACTGATCCCGCATCACGCCAGGGCGAACCCCATCCTCCACGTCACGAATGGGGATTGCGCGGCGGAGCGGATCGCGCGGGCCGACCTCGGCGGCGAGATCCTGCCTTGGCGTGACGTCCTCCACGAGGGTCCGGTTCCCGCGGGCCTCACCGACGCGGAGCTGCGCGATCGGCGCGCGGAATTCCTCGGGGGTAGGGAGCCGAGCGTCGTAGGGCAAGTTCTGCGCGACCTCGAGTGGCGCGACGCGCGACTCGCAGTCTCCCCGCGGGACGAGATCGTCCTCTGGTTCGAGCCCGACCTCTACGACCAGCTCCAGATCCTGCAGATCCTGGAGCGTCTGTCGCGGGAAGACCACGCGGGGACCCGCATCACGGCGGTCGAATCGGTCGAGCGGATGGGGGATCTCGATCCGTCGGACGTGCGGGAGCTCTACGTCGCTCGATCCCCGCTTCCCGCGGGAGCCCTAGAGCTTGCCGCGCTCGCCTGGGAGCGGTTTCGCGACCCGGACCCTACGGGCCTGGAAGACCTGGCCGCGCGTCCGACCCCGGAGCTCCCGCACCTGCGGGATGCCGTCCATCGATACCTCGAGGAGCTTCCGGCTACTCGCGACGGGCTCTCGCGCTCGGAGCGCCAGCTGCTGGAAGCACTGGCCGGCGGGCCACTGCAGGCGCGCGAGGCGTTCGTCGCCGCGCATCACGCGCGCGAGCGGCTGGTATTCCTGGGCGACACGGTGTTCTTCGACTACCTCGAGCGGCTCGCGGCCGGCGCGCGGCCGCTGGTCTCGCTGTCCCGGCGGCCGGCGGACGCGGCGATGGCTTCGCTCACCGAGGACGGGCGCAGGGTTCTCGACGGAAAGCTCGACTGGATCGATCTCGGCGGGTCCGACCGCTGGCTGGGCGGGGTGCATCTGGCCGGGCGGGACGCGGCGTGGCGCTGGGACCCGGACGAGCGCCGCGTCAGACGAGGTCGATGACGGGGACGGCGTCGGTGAGCCCGGCGGCGGCGGCCTTCGCGAACAACGTCTCGAGCGCCGTCCTGCCTTCATCGCCCATGTCCCGCGTGTACTCGTTCACGTACATCTTCACGAACGTCCGCGCGCGCTCGGTGTCCAGGCCGCGCCCGTAGTCGAGCGCGTAGGCGACCGCGT
This sequence comes from Gemmatimonadota bacterium, assembly GCA_035687725.1. Taxonomy (GTDB): domain Bacteria; phylum Gemmatimonadota; class Gemmatimonadetes; order JACCXV01; family JAHWKZ01; genus JAICNR01. The sequence goes on along the minus strand of DASRVB010000194.1, from coordinate 4,256 downwards.
CGTCCTCGTGCTCGAACGCGTAGCGGATGGAGTCGGCGAGCCCCTGGCTCACTTCCTCGGCCAGCTCGCGGCCGAGATCCTTGCGTACGACGTCGAGGCCGAGGGGCAGCGGCAGGCCGGTATCGTCCCGCCACACCTCGCCCAGGTCGCCGATCTTCGCCAGCCCCTGATCGCCATACGTGATCTGTCCCTCGTGGATCACGAGCCCGGCGTCGACTTCGCCGGCGGCGACCGCGCGCGGTATGTCGTCGAAGGGATGGACGACGGCAACGAACTCCGGCAGGTAGAGCTGCGCGACGAGGTAGGCCGTCGTGAGAACGCCCGGGATCGCCACCCGAGCTCCGGCCAAGGCAACGAGCGAGTCCGGTCCGCCGGGACGCGCCACCAGGATCGGGCCGTACCCGATCCCCATCGACGCCCCGCAGCGCATGATCCAGTAGCGCTCGGCGACCGAGGGGTACGCGTGCGCGCTGATCGCCGTGATCTCGATCGCGCCCGCCATCGCCATCTCGTTGAGGGTCTGGATGTCATGGAGCACGTGCTCGACGCGAAAGTCCCGGATCTTCACTGCGCCGCGGGCGAGGCCGAAGAACATGAACGCGTCGTCGGGATCGGGGCTGTGGCCGAACCTGAGGACGCCCGTCTCGAGAGCGGAGTCGCGCATGGGGCGGCACAACGTACCGGGCGTCTCCGGGCGCAGCAACGCGTTGACACGGTCGGGAGCGCCGCCTACGATGCCCCGGTCCTCGGCTACACTTGGCCCACGACCCGTCGGGGTGTTCCTTTCGCATGACCTCCGTACGTCACTTCGCCGTAGAGGGCGCCATCGGCGTGGGGAAGACGTCCCTCGTCCATCGCCTGCATGGCGAATGGGGCGGGTGCCGATTCCTCGAGGTCGTCGAGGGAAATCCGTTCCTGACCGGGGGCTTTTATCAGGACATGGAGGCCTACGCCTTCGACACCGAGATGTTCTTCCTGCTGACCCGCTACCGGCAACAGCGCGCGGTGGGCGTGGCGCTCGAGGAGGGAAGGACGCCGGTGCTCGCCGATTACGTGTTCGAAAAGAACCGGATCTTCGCCGAGCTGACTCTTGCCCCCCGCGACTTCGCCGTCTGGCAGCGCCTGTTCGGCGCCCTCGCGCCGGAGGTGCGCAGTCCGGATCTCACCGTCTATCTCAAGGCCGACGTCGACGTCCTCATGGACCGCGTTCGGATCCGGAACCGGCCCTTCGAGCGCGATCTGGAGCGCGATTACATGGCGCGCCTCGCCGAGGCGTACGACCGATTCTTCGAGAAGTGGCCGGGCAGATTGCTCGTGATCGACGTGTCGGCGCTCGACTTCGTCGGCAGTGAGGCCGATTACACCTCGGTCCGCGCGCTGGTCGAGCACAAAGCGGCGGAGATCGAAGCCGGTCAGCAGGAGCTCGCGCTGGAGCCCGAGCCGCGGTGAACGATGGGCGAACCTTCTGTGCGGTGGCGGGCAACATCGGGTCGGGCAAATCCACGCTCACCGGGCTGCTCTCCGAGCGTCTCGCCTGGCGGCCCTACTACGAACACGTCGAAGGCAACCCCTATCTCGCGGACTTCTACGCCGACATGCGCCGCTGGGCATTCCATCTCCAGGTCTACTTCCTGTCGAAGAGATTCCAGCATCACCAGGAGATTCTCGCGTCCCCGGTGTCCGTGATCCAGGACCGGACGATCTACGAAGACGCCGAGATCTTCGCCCGGAACCTGCACGAAAACGGATTCATCGACGGCCGCGACCACGACAACTACCGCGAGCTGTTCGACACGATGATCCAGTTCCTCGAGCCGCCCGACCTGTTGATCTACCTGCGAACGTCGGTTCCGGTGCTCATCGAGCGGATCCAGAGCCGCGGCCGCGAGTACGAGCGGGCGATCCCGGTCGAGTACCTGGAACAGCTCGAGAGCCACTACGAGGACTGGATTGGACGCTACGACCTGTCGCCGGTGCTGATCGTAGAGACGGACGCCTGCAACCTGGTGGCCGAGGAGGAGGAGCTGGCGCGGGTCGTCGAGCGGATCCAGCGGCGGCTGGAAGCGACTCGGGGGTACTCGCTGCCGCTGTAGGCCGGCCCGGGTCCCCGGCTGGAACGCTCGCCGGGCTATGTCGGTACGATCATGCGGCCGCCGCGGAAGGAGCCGCTCTTGCCCCGGACCATCCTCGCGATCCCGCTGACGCTCGTTCTTCCCCTCTCGGTCGCGGTTGCGGACGCGGCGAGGGCGCAGGCAGAAGCGGTGGAGCGCGGGGACCGCCTCATGGCGGAGAGCCGGACCGAGGATGCGATCGAAGCGTACCGCGCGGGGCTGGCGACCCATCCTGACGACCCCACGCTCCTCTGGAAGACCGCGCGCGCCATCTCCAACCTCGCCGACGAGACGCCCGGCGAGACCGGCGACGAGGCGCGCATGGAGGAGGCCGTCGAACTGTCGCGCCGGGCGGTCGGCTCGGGATCCGGCATCTCCCGGACGCACACGACGCTGGCGGCGTCCCTCGGCAAGCTCGCGCTCTTCCGGGGCGGCAAGCGGAAGGTCGAGCTCGCACGCGAGGTGGGGCGCGAGGCCCGGCGGGCCGCGGAGCTCGATCCACAGGACTTCGCCCCGTTCACGGTTCTGGGCGTGCTCGAGCGGGAGCTCGCCACGCTGAACCCGCTTCTCCGCGGGTTCGCGGGCGCCCTCTTCGGCGGCGTGCCGGACGCGTCACTCGAGCGGAGCGCGGCGCTCCTCGAGCGCGCAGCGCGGCTGGCGCCCGCCTACGTGGCCCCGCACCTCGAGCTTGCGCGCACGTACGTGGAGATGGATCGAGAAGGAGAGGCGCGGGTCGAGCTCGAGAAGGCGATCGCGCTCCCCGCCCGCGAACGGCTGGACACCGTGCTCCAGGATCGCGCCCGGGAGCTCCTCCGCGATCTGGACTGACTGATGGCGGCTCGGGCGCGGATCCTGGAGCTGTGCGCCCTGCTGTCGCTCACGCTCCCGTCCACCGCCGGGGGGCAGTCCGGCGCCGCGCTGGCGCGCGGAGACAGCCTGATGGCCGCGCTCGACACGGCGCGGGCGATCGAGGCGTACCGGGAGGGATTCGCCGAATCCCCCGCCGATCCTGCGCCCCTCTGGCGCGCGGCCCGCGCCCTCTCCAACCGCACGGCCGAGACGCCGGGCAGGGAGGCCGACGAGCCCCTCCACCAGGAGGCGGTCGAGCTCGCGCGTCGGGCCGTTGCCGCCGGGCCCGATGTCGCCCGCACCCACACGACGCTCGCCACCGCCCTCGGTCGGTACGGGCACTGGCTGGCCCACGAGTGCCGGATCCGCTGCGCGGGGAGGGTGGTCGACATGGGCAAGGAGGGGTACCGCGCGACCCGCCGCGCGATCGAGCTCGACCCCTACGACCCCGCGCCGTTCATCGTCCTCGGCCTCTACCACCGGGACCTTTCCACCGTACCGCTCGTGGTCAAGGTGATCGCGAGGACGTTCCTCGGCGGCTACCCGCCCGTGTCGCTGGAAGCGAGCGCGAGGAACCTCGAGCGGGCCGTGCGCCTCGACCCCGGGGACGTCACCGCGCATCTCGAGCTCGCGCGCACGTACGCGGAGATGGGACGCGACGAGGACGCCCGCGCCCAGGTTCGCGCCGCGCTCGCGTCGCCCACCCGCGAGCAGCTGGACGTCGTGGAGAAGGACGAGGCGAGGCGTCTGCTGGAGACGCTCGAGTAAGCCGAGCGGCTGGCCTGCCCGGCGGGCTCCAGGCTGGCCGCCGCCGGGGCCGGATCTCAAGTTCGCCGCTCATGCGGTCCACGTTCCTCCATCTGCGATTTCCGTTCGTCTACATCCTCTCGCCGATCTTCGTCTGGGGTGCTGCCTGGGGTCCGGGCGATTGGACCGCACGCACCACGCTGGGGTTCCTGCTCGTCCATCTCGCCCTCTACCCCGGAGCGAACGCCTTCAACTCGGCTTACGACCGCGACACGGGGCCGATCGGCGGGCTCGCGCGCCCGCCCGCCGTGCCGGCGGGGCTCGGTCGGTGGAGCACGTGGCTCCAGGGCACGGGAGCCGCGCTTTCCCTCGTCGTGGGGTCACTCTTCGCGGCGGGCTACGCGGCGCTGTGGGGGATCTTCACCGCGTACTCCCATCCCCGGACCCGCTGGAAGCGATCGCCCGTCGCGTCCACCGCCGCGATCGTGGCGGGTCAGGGTGCCGTCGGATACTGGCTCGGGTGGAGCTCGGCGGGGGTGGCCGAGCCGG
>DASRVB010000193.1:0-13789 GCA_035687725.1 Gemmatimonadota bacterium | reverse complement strand
ACGGCGGTCGGGCGCGCGGAGTGCTGACGGGCGCGCTCCTGGCCCGCTCCGGAATCGGAGCGGCCTGCCTCGTCATCCCGCTGGCCGCGCTGCACCCCGCCGGGAGGGACCCCGCGGCGGAGCTTCCCGGGCAGATCGTGGGGCCTCTGCCCAGTGCGAATGCCACGGCTGGCGGCGTACTGCCCCGGACCCCGAGGGAGCCTCGATTCGAGAACCCGGCGCCCGCGCGCACGCCGCGCCAGACCGTCGTGCTCCTCCAGGCGCCGGCCGTGCGCGCCGTCTTCCGAACGGTCGGCTCGGGCGCGGACTCCGATATCGTCGTCGTCCCGGAAGCGGGGAACGGCGACCAGTCCACGGAATGCAGCGATTCGAGCACCCGGCCGGCTCGAAGCGCCGCCAGCGCCACGGAATCCGAGCTCGTCTGGGTTCCGTCCGGCGGCGCGACACCCTAGAGAGAACGATCATAACGCCTCGACGGAGAGTGAGCATGCGCTCGACTGCAACAAATATATTCGTTCTGTCGTTCTCGCTGGCCGCCGTCGGCGTGGCTCAGCCCTCGACGCAGCCCGAGCAGGCATCGTCCCCGCCTGCCGGCGGCGGTGATCGCCTCCAGGTCGAGGCGCTGCGTGTGGAGAGCGGCACGCCCGAGATCGACGGGCGGCTCGACGAGCAGGTCTGGCAGAGCGCCCGCTGGATCGGAGAGTTCCGCCAGAAGGAGCCCGACTACGGGCAGCCGCCCAAGAACCCCACCGAGGTCGCCTTCCTGTACGACGACGGCGCGCTGTACGTGGGCATCCGCGCCCACAGCCAGAGCCGCGAGATCATCAACGACTTGATGACGCGTCGCGACGAGATGGGCAACGGGGAGGTCCTCGTTATCTCGCTCGACACCTACCTCGACCGGCGCACGGCCTACACGTTCGGGGTCACCGCAGCGGGCGTTCGTGTCGACTACTTCCATCCGATCGACCATGAATACGAGCGCGACTTCACGTTCGATCCGGTATGGGAAGCGGAGACGGAGATCGGGGAAAGCGGATGGACGGCCGAGATGCGGATCCCGTTCTCGCAGCTCCGCTTCAACGCCGGGCAGGATCTCCAGTGGGGGGTCAACATCAATCGCTGGGTCCCCTCCGTGAACGAGGACTCCTACCTGGTGCTGATCCCGCGCGGGGACGCCGGTTGGTCGTCCCGCATGGCCGACCTCGTCGGGCTCGAGTCCATCCCATCGTCGCGGCGCATCGAGGTCATGCCGTACGTGGCGAGCTCCGCGACGTTCACCAGCGAAGCGCTCTTCGATCAGGACGACCCCTTCCGGGACGGCAGGGACTTGGACGCCCGACTGGGGGCCGATTTCAAGATGGGGCTGGGACCGAACCTCACTCTCGACGCGACCGTCAACCCGGACTTCGGGCAGGTCGAAGCCGATCCGGCCGAGGTCAACCTGACGGCGTTCGAAACGTTCTTCGAGGAGCGCCGCCCGTTCTTCACCGCCGGCCAGGACCACTTCGAGACGAACGGGGGGCCGACGTTCTTCTACTCGCGCCGCGTGGGGGCCTCGCCGCACGGCCAGGCCGACGGGGACTTCGTGGACACGCCGCGCACGACCACCATCCTGGGCGCAGCGAAACTGACCGGCAGGCTCGAGTCGGGCCTGAGCGTCGGTGCCCTGGCCGCGATCACGGACGAGGAGCAGGCGCGCGCGTTCGACCTGAACACGCAGGCGACCGAGGACGTGCGGGTGGAGCCCCGCACTTCCTACGGGGTCCTCCGACTGCAGCAGCAGTTCGGTGAGCACGCATCGACCCTGGGATTCACCATGACCGGCATGAAGCGGGACGTCGACGCCGACGATCCGCTTGCGGGCATCCTGACGGAAAACGCGTTCGCCGGCGGGCTGGACTGGAACAAGCGCTGGAACGGCGGCGAGTACGAGCTCCTCGGCCACGCGGGCTACAGCTGGGTCGGCGGGGATTCGCTGGCGATCGCGCGCCTCCAGCAGCGGAGCGCGCACTTCTTCCAGCGGCCCGATGGGCCGCACGTCGAGTTCGATCCGTCCCGCACGTCGCTTTCCGGCTGGTCGGCGGCCATGCGCGGCGGCAAGCGCAGCGGCACCTGGGTGTGGAACGGAGGGCTGTGGTTCGACTCGCCGGGCTTCGAAATCAACGACGTCGGTCGGCTCAATCGCGCCGACGATGTCGCCGGGTGGACCAACATCCAGTACCACAAACGCGAGCCGGGCGAGCACTTCCGCAACTGGAACGTCGGCGTCTTCCAGAACGCCAACTGGAATTTCGACGGGGTGCATCGCTTCCAGAACCTCGGCGTGTTCACGAACTATACGCTGTCCAATTACTGGCACGGGTTCTTCGAGCACGGCTGGGACACCCCGACCCAGTCCGACAACGCCACGCGGGGCGGCCCGTACATGGAGCTGCCAGGCGGCTGGTGGGTGGCGGGCGGAATCTTCAGCAACGGGACGAAGCCGACCCGCTACGGGATCCGCTCGGTCACGTGGCAGGACAACCTCGGCGGCTGGAACTGGCGAGTCGATCCGGAGTTCACCACGCAGCCGACCGATCGCCTGACCCTGTCGTTCCTGCCGCGCTACGTCCGGACCCATGAACCGCGTCAGTTCATCACCTCGAGGGACGGCGGCCTGGAGGCGACCTTCGGACGCCGCTACATCTTCGGCCTGATCGACCGGACCGAGATCGCGCTCCCGCTCCGGGTGAACTACTCGTTCACCCCCGAGACAAGCCTCGAGCTCTACGCCGAACCCTTCGCGGCTTCGGGGCGCTATTCCGACATCGGTGAGCTGGCCCGGCCGCGCACGAACGATCTGCGGGTCTACGGCGAGGCCGAAGGGACGAGCCTGATCCGTGACGACGAGACCGGCAACTTCACGTTCACCGATGGCGAGGCGCAGATCGAGCTCCAGAACCCGGACTTCGACGTCCTGTCGTTCCGCTCGAACATGGTGCTGCGCTGGGAGTGGCGGCCGGGAAGCACGTTCTTCTTCGTGTGGCAGCAGAACCGGTCGGCGTCGGACGACGAGGGCAGGTTCGTACGCCCGACGAACCTGTACGATTCGCTGACCGCGGACGGCGAGAACGTGCTGGCGGTCAAATTCACCTACTGGTTGCCGATGTAGTTCGCGCCTTCCCGTGAGGAGTTCCTCCTGATCGCTGTCCCCCTGCCTGCCCTTGAACGAGGGGTGGGCGGGGGGCGTTTTGGGCTCGGGTCGGCGCTGAGCCCCCGGATCGCTCGCCGCGGCCGTTTGACGCGCCCGACCGAGGCGCGCAGCTTCCCTCGTGACCATTTCTCGTCCTGGAGGATCCCGATGCATCGCACGTCCGCACTCGTCGCGCTATGTCTTTCGCTCGTCGCAGCGGTAGCGATCGGGCGGCCCGCAATCGCCCAGCAGGATACGACCGCACAGGCCCAGCCCGTTGCCGACCCGGCCGACGTGGAGTCGATCGACGCGATCATCGCCGCCCTCTACGACGTGATCTCGGGGCCCGCCGGGGAGCGCGACTGGCAGCGGTTCCGGTCGCTCTTCGCCCCCAACGCGACGCTCGCGCCCATGGTCCCGCGGCCGGACGGTTCACTCTCGGTGAGGGTGATCTCACCCGATCGGTACGTCGAGTGGGGCAGCGCGTTTTTTACGGAGCACGCCTTCTACGAGCGCGAGGCGGGCCGGAAGCTCGAGCGGTTCGGCAACGTGGCCAACGCGATGAGCTTCTACGAGTCGCGCCACGCCCCCGACGAGGAGCCGTTCACGCGCGGCGTGAACACGATCACGCTGCTCCATGACGGGACGCGCTGGTACGTCCTGTCGATCGCATGGGACGAGGTGCGGGAGGGACTCCCGGCGCCCGACTACGGCGACTGAAACGATTCCGATGCCCGGCTCGTATGTTGGGGGAGGGGGGGAGGTGTCTCTCCCCCGCCCACCTTTCCCGGAGGAAAGCGATGCGACCGATGTCCCCCAGTCTGATCGTGTTCGCGGCGCTCGCCGCGGCGTGCGCCGGCAACCCGGAGCCTGGAGAGTCCGGCTATCCCTACAACCTGACGGGCCGCTACCAAGCGGAGTTCCTCGTCGACGGTACTCCCTATCGCGGCACGGTCGATCTCTCGACGGCTCCGGGAGGCGAGGTGAGCGGGAGCTTCACGCTCACCGAACCGATGCAAATCGTGGGTTCGGTAGAAGGCGCGATCGTGGCCGACACCCTCGACTTCCAGATGCCGTACGAGATCCTGGAAAACAGCTGCGCGGGCGTCGTCCATGGCCGGGGCGCCATCGTCGAGGGAGGGACCGGGGTGAGCAGCCCGGTCCGGATCGATTCCTGCGATGCGGAGCTGAACGGCACCATGACCCTCATCCGGTAGACGGGCTCCTCCGGGGCGGCTCCGGCCGCCCCGGGAGCGGTTCCAACCCTTCCCCCCTCCCTCCCATCCAATCGGGTGCAAGTGGGAACCCGGTCCGCGGAGGAACAGCCTGCTGGCGCTGCATGCCGATATGACGACGCCGGAAGGCGATCTCCTGGACGCGAGGCTCGCAACGGAGGGTGACACACGGGCGTTCGAGCGCCTGTACCGCAAGCATGTCCCCAGGGTCCACGGCCTCGCGAGGCGAATGGTCGGGCACGAGGAAGCCGACGAGCTGACCCAGGACGTGTTCGTCCGGGCCTGGGAGCGGCTGGAGACCTTCCGCGGCGAGGCCGCGTTCGGCACGTGGATCCACCGGGTGGCGATCAACGTGATGCTCGCCCGGCAGGAAGCGCGGAAGCGGGATCGCGGGAGGTTCGAAGACGACGACGCACGAGTGGACGCCACGCCCGTGACGCCGCGGGAAGCGGAATCGAGCATCGACGTGGAGGCGGCATTGAAGAATCTTCCCGAAGGAGCGCGCAGGGTGTTCGTCCTCCACGACATGGAAGGGTACAAGCACCACGAGATCGCGGAGATGCTGGACATCACGGCGGGGACTTCCAAGTCGCAGCTCCACCGCGCGCGCATGCTGATGCGGCAACAACTGATCGCCTGAAGGGACACGATGGACGCGCACCCGATCGAGCAGCTGAGCGAATACGTGGACGACGAGCTCTCTCCGGGCGAGAGGGCACGGATCGAGGCTCATCTGTCCGAGTGTCCGTCGTGCGAACGCCTGGTGGACGACCTGCGGGCCGTCGTCGCCGCGGCGCAGTCCGTCGAGGACAGTCCGCCGGCCAGGGACCTGTGGCCGGCGATCGCCGGCCGGCTCGAACCGCGCAACGCAGGAGCGCGCGTCCTGCCGATCGATGCTCCCCGCGGCCCGCGCCGCTTCTCGTTCTCGCTGCCGCAGCTCGCCGCGGCCTCGATCGCGGTCGCGCTGCTGTCGGCCGGTGCGGTATGGATGGCGATCCGGGACGGTGGGGGAATGCCCGGTCCGACGGCGACCGCCCCGCGCTCGGAGGAGCCGATCACGGGCGCGGTCGAGGAGCCGATCTCGGGCGCGGGTGGAGAGACCGCGCCGGCGGTCGCCGTGGCCGATCGCGGCGCCGCCGTGGGAAACACCGAGTACGAGGCGGCGGTGGCCGAGCTCGAGCGCCTGCTCGACGAGGCGAATATCGACCCCGAGCTCCGGAAGGCGATCGACGAAAACCTGGCCGTCATCGACGACGCGATCCGTCAGACCCAGCGGGCGCTCGAGGAAGATCCCGACGACGTCTATCTGAACACCCATCTGGCCAGCACGATGCAGCGCAAGATCGACGTGCTGCAGGACGCGGCCCGGCTCGCGCGAGCGAGCACCTGAACCGAAAGGAAGGAGTACCGATGCAAGGGATTCGAGTTTTCGTCCTGGCGGCCGCAGCCTGTGTGGCGGTAGCCGGCGCGGCGCGGGGCCAGGCCGTGCAGATGGACCGCACCGTCGACGTGCAGCCGGGAACGCGGCTCCAGCTGGACAACCACTTCGGCGACGTGACGATCCGGACCTGGGATCGCTCCGCGGTCCGGGTGCAGGGCCGCCATCCGGTCGGGACGACCGTGGAGATCCAGCCGGGTGGGGCGCTGCTGCAGATCGAAGCGGACCGTCCCGGTGGCCCGACCAATCCCGTGACCTACGCGCTCACCGTGCCCGCGGACATGCCGATCGAGGTAGAGGTGATCCAGGGAGACGTCGACGTGGCCGGGACGCGGGCCGGCATGGACATCCAGTCCGTCCACGGGAACATCACGGTCGTCGGCGGAGCGGACGTGCTGGCCGTGGAGTCGGTCCAGGGCCTGATCAAGGTCACCGGGGCACGCGGTCGCGTGAACGCCACTTCGGTCAACCAGGGCATCGAGTTGACGGACATCCGCGGGGACATCCAGGCGGAGGCGGTCAACGGCCCGATCCACATGCGGGGTGTGGAGGCTGGCCGCGTCAGCGCCGAGACCGTCAACGGCTCGGTGAGCTACGAGGGCGCGATCCGGAACGATGGCTGGTACCGGTTCAGCACCCACAACGGGGGGATCGACCTGACGATCCCCGCGAACGTGGGCGCGACCTTCACCGCCTCCACGTTCAACGGCACGCTCCACACCACCTTCCCCGTGACGCTCCACGAGGCCAAGGAGGGCAAGGAGTTCACGTTCACGCTGGGCTCCGGCGGCGCGCGGATCGAGCTCGAGTCGTTCAACGGCACGATGGCGATCCGACGGCCCTGAACAAGCACCGTCTTGCGATCAACCACCAGAATTAGGAGACGAACAATGCAGCCTACTCGGATAGCCATCGTCGCAGCGGCCTTCGTCACGCTGGCCTGCGCCCCGGCGGCCGCCCAGCGCGAGGACACCTTCCGCTGGTCGGGTGAGCTCTCCCCTGGAAGGACCGTCGTGGTCCGGGGAATCAACGGAGACGTCCAGGCGCGGCCCTCGTCGGGCCGCACGGTCGAGGTCGTCGCACTGAAGAGAGGGGACGACGACGATCCCCGGGCGGTCGACATCGAGGTGATCGAAGGGACCGACGGGATCGAGATCTGCGCGGTCTACCCGGGGAAGCGCGGGTCGCGGAACAGCACCTGTGGCCACGGCGACGACGACCGCGACGACCGCGGCGACCACGACGACTGGGAGGACAACGACGTGGTGGTCGACTTCACGATCTCGGTTCCCGCCGGGGTAGCCTTCGACGGCTCGACCGTCAATGGGGGGATCGACGTGTCGGGACTCTCGTCGGACGTCAGCGTGAGCACGGTGAACGGCGGGATCGCGGTAGCCTCGACCGGGACCGTCGAAGCGCAGACGGTCAACGGCTCGATCGAGGCGTCGACGGGCGCCGCGAGCTGGAATGGCACGCTCGAGTTCAAGACCGTCAACGGCTCGATCCACCTCTCGCTCCCGGCGGGGGCCGCTGCCGCCGTCTCCGCGCAGACCCTGAACGGCGATTTCTCGTCGGATTTCCCGCTGACGGTCGAGGCGGGAGAATGGGGACCCAAGAAGGTGAGCGGCTCGATCGGTTCCGGAGGCGGCCGGCTCGATCTGGAGACCGTGAACGGGGAGATCGAGATCCGGAAGTCGTGAGGCCCGCGACTCAGCGGCCGAACGTGCCGGTGAGCGTCGCGGTCGCCAGGACATGGCGCTCGAGCGCGCGCTCGAGGGTCTCCCGCTTCGCCCCGGGGTCGACACCGGCAGCCCCGTCGAGTGCGTACAGCCGGAACACGTAGCGATGGGGTCGCCCGGGCGGCGGACAGGGGCCGCCCCAGCCGACCTTCCCGAAGCCGTTCCTCCCCTGCAGCGATCCTCCCAGGTCCTCGAGCCGCGGGGAGTCGTCCAGATCCTCGGGGAGCGCGGTGGCGTGCGCCGGGATCTCGTAGACGATCCAGTGATCGAAAGTCCCGCGAGGCGCGTCCGGATCGTCCACGACGAGGGCGAGCGATTTCGTGCCCTCGGGGACTCCACTCCACGCGAGCGGAGGCGACACGTCTTCCCCTTCGCACGTGTAGCGCACGGGAATCACGCCGCCGTCCTCGAACGCCTCGCTGGTCAGCTGGAAATCCACCGATTCGCCTCCCGTCGAGCCGACGCCGAGAAGCAGGCCCGCAGCGAAGGTGAAGCGGTGAATCGCGCTCAGCAAGGCCGGTTACCTCGCCGCGGGTGTGACCAGGACCGTGAACGTCTCGTCGCCGCGGCGGACGGTGGCCTCGACCGGCACATCCGCCTCGAGGTCGGCGAGGATCTCGGTGTAGGCATAGACCTCGGAGACTACGTGACCGGCCAGCTCGACGATCACGTCGCCCGCCCGGAGTCCGGCCGCTGCCGCGGGTCCGTCCGGTCGCACGCTCGCGAGAAGGAGCCCCCCGCCCGCGTATCCGTAATCGGGGATCACGCCGAGCCCGACCTTGAACGCCGTTGCACGGCGCTGTGTGACCGGGGCCTCGGCGTACGGGATCTCGCGCCCGTCGGCGGCCGCTTCGATGAGCCGCGCGGCGAGCTCGAGGACGTGGACCTCGCCCTGCGGGTCGATCGTCTCGAGATCGTCGGTCGGCCGGTGGTACTCGTCGTGGGCGCCGGTGAAGAGCGCGAGCACGGGGATCTGGCGGCCGTAGAAGGACGCGTGGTCGCTGGGCCCGAAGCCGTCGGGAACGCGTGCGATCTCGGGCGCAGCGGGATCGGCGGCCAGCGAGTCGAGGAGACCGGCCCAGGCCGAGGAGGTCCCGGTCCCCTGGACATCCAGCTTCTCGCGCAAGCGCCCGACCATGTCCAGGTTGATCATCGCGACGGTCGCCTCGAGCGGCCACGGCGGGTCGTCGACCCACGCCCCCGACCCCAGGTTGCCCAGCTCCTCGGCGCCGAAGGCGGCGAACACTAGCGTCCGCGGCTGCGGATGCGCCGCGAACCGCTGCGCCAGCTCGATCACGCCCGCCACGCCCGAGGCGTTGTCGTCGGCGCCGTTGTGGACCGCGCGCTCATCCGGCGCGAGCGAGCCCATCCCGCCCCAGCCCAGGTGGTCGTAATGGGCCCCGATCACGATCGCCTCGTCCGCGAGGGCGGGATCGGCCCCCCCGACGAGTCCGGCGACGTTGGCCGACGCCACCGTGGCCCCGCCCGCCGACCCGCCGGCGCTCGTATCCGGGAAGGCCTGTGGGTCCGCGTGGGGATCGCGCAGCACCGACGCGGAGAAGGTGAACGGCAGCAGGTACTCGCCACCGTTCCCCAGTGGCTCGAGCCCGACGCCCGCGAAGCGGCCGGCGATCCACCGTGCCGCCTTGTCCGCGCCTTCCGTCCCCGCGCGTCGTCCCTCCAGGGAGTCGTCGGCCAGCGCCGCGATCGTCGCGCAGAGCTCCGCGGCGGTCACGGTCGACTCGTCCGGCGGAGGCGATACATTGGGCGCGCATCGGACGGCGTCCTGCGCCTCCAGCGGTGCGGCGATGAACAGGAGCGCCGCGGCAGCCGTCATCATTCGTTCGGGTACGTTCATCCTCTCCTTCGCTTCGAGGTCCAACGTGAATATGCCACGCGGATGCGCGCTCGCCCTCGTCGTCGCCGCGGGCCTCGTCGGCGGCGGCTGCGCCCGGACGGGGGACGACGGCTCCGCGACGGGGGATGCCGCGGATGCCGACACGGCGGAGATCGCCGCCGGTGCGGCGGGAATCGCTCCCGAGCCGGGCGAGGAGCCGTACCTCGCGAACATCCGCCAGCTCACGTTCGAGGGGCAGAACGCGGAAGCCTATTTTTCGCCCAACGATCAGCAGCTGATCTTCCAGTCGACGAGCGGGCCGCTCGGCTGCGACCAGATCTTCACGATGCGCGCCGACGGCTCGGAGAAGCGGATGGTATCGACCGGCGCCGGCGTCACGACGTGCGCGTACTTCGTCTATCCCGACGCGCGCGGGATCGTCTACAGCTCGACCCACCTCGCCGACTCCACCTGCCCGCCGCGGCCCGACTACAGCCGTGGATACGTGTGGCCCGTCCATCCCGGCTACGACGTCTTCCGCGCGGACGTGGACGGCGACAACCTCGCGCGTCTTACCGAGACGCCGGGGTACGACGCGGAGGCGACGTTCAGCCGCGACGGATCGCGGATCGTCTTCACCTCTGTGCGCGACGGCGACCTGGATCTCTACTCGATGGACGCCGAGGGCGGGGACGTGCGCCGGCTGACCGACGACGTCGGCTACGACGGCGGCGCGTTCTTCAGCTACGACGGCTCGAAGATCGTCTGGCGCGCGCATCATCCGACGGACCCCGAGGAGATCGCCGACTACCGGGCGCTTCTCGCCGACAATCTCGTGCGGCCGAGCTGGATGGAGATCTGGGTCATGAACTCGGACGGCACGGGCAAGCGCCAGCTCACCTCGAACGGCGCCGCGAACTTCGCTCCCTACTTCACACCGAATGGCGGGCGGATCGTGTTCGCGAGCAACGTGGCGGACCCCGAGGGCCGGAACTTCGACCTCTACACGATCGACGTCGACGGCTCGAATCTCACGCAGATCACGTTTCACGGCGACTTCGACGCCTTTCCCATGTTCAGCTCGGACGGCTCGAAGCTCGTCTGGGGCTCCAACCGCCACGGCGCCAGGGTAGGCGACACGAACATCTTCATAGCCGACTGGGTCGGACCGCGCTGAGGTCGTAGCGGCGTCTCCTCCCGGGTGCCCACCGGCATCTTGACAGAACGGCCCACCAGCATCAGAGTTTAGGCATGACTAAACCTTGGGCGGCATCCCTTCTGCTCCTGCTTCTGGCCCCGGCGAGCGCTATCTCCCAGGAGCCGGAGAGCCTCATCACCGATCGCCCCGACTTCACCGAGAGCGCCTCCGTTCCTGGTGGCGGCCGCATCCAGGTCGAGGGCGGATGGACGGTCGAGGGAGAAGACGACGCACGCGCCCACTCGCTGGGCGAGATCCTCGTCCGGATCGGAATCGGGGACCGCTTCGAAGCCCGGATCGAGCCTCTTACGTGGATCTCTGTCGACGGTGACGAGACCGTCGATGCCGACGACGTAGACGGCCTCGACGACGCGGGGATCGGGTTCAAGGCGATGCTCTTCGATGCCGAGCCGCCGGGCGTGCCAGCGGCCGCGTTGCTGCTGGGGACCACGGTTCCCACCGGCGACGAGGAGATCGGCGAGGACGGCTGGCAGCCGGAGGCGCGGCTCGCGCTCGGCTGGGATCTCTCGGAGCTCTGGTCGCTCGGCGCCAACGCGGGCTGGGGACGGCCCGAGGAGGGCGGCGAGCGGTTCGACCAGGCGCTCGGGAGCGTCGCACTCGGCCGGGCGATCGGCGAACGGCTGGGCGCCTTCGTCGAGCTCTACGGTCTGGCGCCCGCCGGCGCCGACGGGGACGACGACGCGGCCTACCTCGACGGGGGCTTCACGCTCGCCTTCGGCCCCGACGCCCAGCTCGACGCGCGGGCCGGGGCTGGCCTCACCGACGTCGCGGCCGACTGGTTCTTCGGGCTCGGGTTCGCGCGACGCTTCTAGCGATGAGTCGCAGAGTCTCCTGCGACATCGCCTCCGACGCGACCTATATTCCCTGCACAGGTTCGGTTCGGGAACCCGCCACGGGAGGGGATGCATGCCCAGCAGGAGCGAGCTCAAGGGGAAGGCGAAGCGCGCGGCCGGAAAGGCACAGCAGGCCGCGGGCGTGCTCAAGGAGGCGGCCGGCAAGGTCGCCGGGAAGAAGGGGCTCCGGGCGAAGGGAAGGGTGCAGAAGGTGAAAGGGAAGGCGGTCGAGAAGGTCGGTCGCGCGCAGGAGTCCTATGGGAAGACCAAGCGACGGACCGGCGAGAAGCTCGAGATCGCAGGCAAGAAGACCCAGCGGGCGAGCGAGATCGCCGAGAGCGCGATCCTGGCCGCGCGAAAGGCGGGGAAGGCGGTCGAAAAGGCGGGGAAGAAGCTCAAGAAGTAGCCTGCCACGGCACTGCCGTGAGCCTGCCGACGGCCGTCGTCTCGTCGAACCAGATCCATTCGTCGAACTGTCGCGGCAGAACCGCCTGGAAGTAGTGGCTCGCGAGCTCGGCTCCGGGTCGGTACACGACGCCGATGGCGCGCTCGAGGCGCGGCTCGAGCAGCTCCTCCCGCAGGGCTTCGCGGCGCGGCTCGCGGAGGTGCAGGAGGAACGCCTCTACGCCGCTGTCGTGGCACACGCGCTCGTAGCTGCGGGCGTGCGAGGGCCGCACGTCCATGATCTCCATCTCCCCACCCCACTCGGACGCCGCGGCCACCGTCCCCGCATGGGTGCCGAACCCCACGTGGAACGAGCGGGCGCCGAACGCTTCCCGGCAGAGCTGTCCCAGATTCAGCTCACCGCGTGAGCCCATCTCGGTCGCCGAAGCGTCGCCGAGGTGCGAGTTGTGCGCCCACACGATCGCGCGTGAATCGGTCCCGTGATACGACAGCAGGAGCCCCAGCGTGTCGAACATGTGGGTATCGCGGAGATTCCAGGACTCGGTCCCGCCGTAGTACATCGCGCGGTAGTACTGCTCGGCGTTGGCCACGAGCCGGGCGTTCTGCACCGCGTCCATGAAACGGGTGCCGTTCCGCGACAGGTATTCGATTCGACGAGCCATGAGATCGCCGAGCATCGCCACGACCTCGGGCTCGCACGCGCGGTAGCGGCCGCTCAGCACCATCCGTCCGTAGGCCGCGGGGTCGGTCTCCCAGGGAGACAGGCAGCCGTATCGCCGCCGCGCGACGCGTGCCGCGTCGGGATCGACGTCGTCGAGATACCGGAGCACGCGATCGATCGACGAATGGAGGCTGTACAGGTCGAGGCCGTAGAATCCCGCCCGGGCCTCCTCGGGGCGTGACAGGTTGTGCTCGCGCAGCCACTCGACGAACTCCCCGACCTCGCGGTTCCGCCACATCCAGGTCGGGAAGCGGGCGAACGCCTCGCGCTCGGCGGTCGAGGGAACCGGCTGGCGGACCCACTCGTCGATCGTCGCCGCGTCGGGCCAGTCCGCCTCGACCGCCACGATCGTGAACCCGTGGCGCTCGATGAGCTCGCGCGTGATGCGGGCCCGCATGCGGTAGAACTCTGACGTCCCGTGCGTCGCTTCACCCAGGAGGACGAGGCGCGCATCGCCGATCCGCTCGATCAGCGATCCCAGATCCGCGTCGTCGATGTCTCCGAACGGCTCGGCGGCCTCGCGCACGATCGCCCGCGCCCCGTCTTCGGTGAGCGAGCTGGTCGGTCGAAGGAGGGAGTTCCCACTCTCCTGCCATCCCTCGGCGCCCACCAGCGGCACGAACCGGACTCCACCCAGGTTCTCGCGCGCGAAGTCGCTTTCGGAGACGCGGGTCACGCGCAGGAGTTCCTGCAGGCGGGGTGTCGGGCCGACGGGAATAACGAGCCGGCCGCCGACCGCGAGCTGGTCGAGGAGCGCTCGCGGCACGTCCGGACCTCCCGCGGCCACAACGATGGCGTCGTAGGGGGCGTGATCGGGCCAGCCGCGCGTGCCGTCGGCGTGAAGGACATGGACGTTGCCGTAGCCCAGCGACTCTAGCGCCCGGCGGGCCCCTTCCGCGAGCGCGCCATGCCGCTCGATCGTGTACACGTCGTCCGCCATCCGGGACAGCACGGCGGCCGCGTACCCGGATCCCGTGCCGATCTCCAACACGCGGTCCCCGGGCGCGATCTCGAGGGCGGCCGCCATGAGGGCGACGATGTAGGGCTGGGAGATCGTCTGCCCCTCGGCGATCGGCAGCGGGCTGTCGTGGTACGCGAACTCGACATGATCCGGCGGGACGAAGGCCTCGCGGGGCACCTCGCGCATCGCCCGGAGGACGGCCGGGTCGCGGATTCCGCGGGCTTCG
>DASRVB010000192.1:0-18150 GCA_035687725.1 Gemmatimonadota bacterium | reverse complement strand
TATATCGAAGTCGACGAGTGGTGCGAGACGTCCGAGCCCGGCGTTTACGCGATCGGCGACGTGATTCCGACGCCGTGGCTCGCGCACGTGGCCTCGATGGAGGGCGTGATGGTGGTCGAGCGGATCGCGGGGGAGGACGTGCGGCCGGTGCCCTACGACGAGACGCCCAACTGCACCTACTGCGACCCCGAGGTGGCGAGCGTCGGCCTGACGGAGAAACGGGCCCGCCAGGCCGGGCACGACGTCAGGGTCGGCAAGTTCCCGTTCCTGGCGAGCGGCCGCGCCAAGATCGCCGGACACACGGGCGGATTCGTCAAGATCGTGGCGGATGCCCGCTACGACGCTGTCCTCGGCGTCCACATCGTGGGGTACAAGGCCACCGAGCTGATCGCGGAGGCGGGAGCGGTGCTGCGCCTCGAGGGAACGGTCGAGGAACTGATCCAGACGATCCACGCGCATCCGACGCTCGCGGAGTCCATCCACGAGGCCGCGCACGCCGTCTACGGGCATGCGATTCACTTCTAGCTGCCGTCTCCGTCGTGTCTGATTCGGAAGGCGTGTCGGCGGCAGCGTAGCTTGTTCCCGTGCGCGCGATCGAATGGGTCCTCGCTGCCGGGCTTCTCGCCGAAGCGGTGCTGCTCGCCTCGCTGGCGGCGACGATTCTCTCCTCGCGGGTCCGGCTCTGGCCGCCGCCGCCCGGGTCCCGCGCGGCGCTTGCCTGGATGTGGGACTGGACGGTGATCGCCTGTGGTGCCGGCCTCGTCCTCACCGTGGTCGACTACGGGAGCTGGGTGCTCGACGATCCCCGGTGGATTCTGGCGGGCAGCGTGGCGGTCGCGCTCGGTGCGGGTCTCACCGACTGGTCGATCCGGACGCTGGGTCGCACCACGTCGATGGGTCTTCCCGGCGTGTTCTCCGCGCGAGGTCCCTACCGCTGGACGCGGAATCCCCAGTATCTGGGCGACATCCTGATGACGATCGGAATCGTCCTCGTGGCGGACTCGTGGCGCGTGGCCGCGATCGGGGCGGGGGGCGTCGCGTGTCTCCTCCTCGCTCCCATCGCGGAGGAGCGCTGGCTGGTCGAGCGCTACGGCGAGAGCTACGAGCGCTATCGGCGCAGCGTGCCGCGGCTCATCGGCCGCGGCGGGAGACCCCGCTAATGGAGCGCCGCCGGGCGTGCTTGCGTCCGGTGCAGGGCCTCCAGAGATTGCGCTTCCCCGAGACCCACACCATCCCCGGAGGTGATCGATGCGGAAGGCGCTGCGCGCGCTCGGCTGGATCGCGACCGTCGTCCTCGTCGTCGGCCTGGGAGCACTCGTGTACCTGGGGCTGGCGTACCCGAAGGCCGAGGATCCGCCGGCGGTCGAGATCGAGGCGACGCCCGAGCTCCTGGCGCGGGGAGACTACCTCTTCAACTACGTGACCGGCTGCGTCGTCTGTCATTCGCCGCACGAGCCGACGGTCGCGGGGGCCAGGGTGATTCCCGGGAGGGAAGGGGAGGGGGGGCCGGAGTTCCCGATCGGATCCGCCGGGACGCTGTACGCAAAGAACATTACGCCCGCCGCGCTCGGCGAGTGGACGGACGGGGAGATCGTCCGCGCGCTCCGGGGCGGCGTCTCGCGGGACGGCTCGGCGCTCTTCCCGCTCATGCCGTACTTCAACTTCCGCAGGCTCAGCGAGTTCGACCTGACCGCCATCGTCGCGTACGCGCGCACGCTGGCGCCCCGCGAGAGCGAGGTGCCGGAGCGGGAGCTGGCCTTCCCGATGAACCTGATCGTCCGCATGATGCCCGGGCCGGCAGGCCCGTATCCGGCGGCCCCCGACCCTTCGAACACCGTGGCTTACGGTGAGTACCTGGTGACGGCCGCCAGCTGCGGCGACTGCCATTCGCCGATGGACGACCGGGGGAGCCCGCTGTCCGGACGGGAGCTCTCCGGCGGGAATCCCTTCCCGACCGGAGACGGGTGGGTCGCCCGCACGGCGAACATCACCCCCGACACTGAGACGGGCATCGGGTCGTGGAGCCGCGAGCGGTTCGTATCGATCGTCCGCCAGCGGGCCGCCGCCGCCGGCAGTCCGCTGTCCGAGAGCGCGCGACTCTCGCCCATGCCGTGGATCGCCTATGCCGGCATGACCGACGAGGACTTGGGCGCCATCTACGACTACCTGCGGACGGTGCCTCCGGTGCGCCACGAGGTCATCAAGTTCGCGCGCGAAGGGGCGGGGTCGCGGGAGTGAGGATGGCGGCGATCGTCTTCGTGGCGCTCGCTTGCGGCGGGGAGACGGGGGATGGCACCGCGGACGTCGGGGAGGCGTTCGTCGAGGCCCCGTACGGCGAGCCGTTCGACCTGGCACTCGGCGAGCGCGCCGTGGTGGCCGGTGAGTTCCGCGTCACGTTCGTGCGGGTCGCCGAGGAATCCCGCTGTCCCGAAGGCGCGGAGTGCGTCCAGGAGGGGAATGCGGCCGCGGCCTTCGCCGTGGAGAGCGACGCGGGGAGCGCCACGCTCACGCTCAACACCGGCCGCGAGCCCAGGAGCGCGACCGCCATGGGAGGCGAGCTCAGGCTCGTCAGACTCGTTCCGTGGCCTCGTGCAGACGCCGCGGCCGACAGCGCGGCGTACGAGGCCACACTGATCGTATCGCCAGCGCCGTGATGCGGGACCGGGCAGGAGTGCGGTCGACGCTCGGGCCCACGTGTGCGATCCTTGCCCTGGCGACCCTGGCGGCCGCCTGCGCCACCACATCCGAGCCGCGCGTCGATCCTTCACCGCTTCTGTCACCGGAGAGCCCAGCCATGAACGAGAAAGCTCCGGACGTCTTCCGCGCATCGTTCGAGACCACCCGCGGCAACTTCGTCGTCGAGGCGCGCCGCGAGTGGGCGCCTCTCGGTGTCGATCGATTCTACAACCTGGTGCGTGAGGGCTTCTTCGAGGACGTGCGCTTCTTCCGCGTCATCGAAGGATTCATGGCGCAGTTCGGGATCTCCGGCCGCCCCGAGGTGGCCGCCGCGTGGCACGGCGCCCGAATCCCCGATGATCCCGTCGCGGCGAGCAACACGCGGGGGCGGATCACCTTCGCGACGGCAGGCCCGGGGACGCGCACCACGCAGCTGTTCATTAACTACGCCGACAACTCGCGCCTGGACAGGATGGGATTCTCGCCGATCGGCGAGGTGGTCGAGGGCATGGAAGTGATCGATGCGCTCCATGCGGGCTACGGCGAAGGAGCACCGGGGGGCCGGGGGCCGGATCAGGGCCGCATTCAAAAGGAGGGGAACGAATACCTCGCCCGCGATTTCCCCGATCTCGACTGGATCCGCCATGCGGAGATCCTGGAAGAGCCGACCTACTGAGCCGCAGCGGGAGGTCCTGGACTGGCCGCTCTGACTGATGTGCGCTGCCCGTCCGGGAGCCAGGCGCAGCTCACTCGCCGCCCGAACCGGGCCATTCGGCGCCGCGCGCCGAGGTCTCGCTGCGGCTCTCTTGCGGGAAACTCCGGTCGGTCGCCATCATCGGGCCGCTGAACGGGCTCCCCAACTCGGCTCGGGCGGTGCGCCTCCTGGCCGCCCGGGAGCCCGCGCGCCCTCCTTGAACGATCCCGCCGCGGCTATCGTATCTCCCCTGTCCGGCCGGGCGGGCCCGGCGTCCCTCTTCCCGCCGAAAGGAGCGCTCCGTGCGCGCGAGTCTCGCGACGCTGTTGCTTCCGCTCTTCCACGCCCTTCCCGCCTGCGTCGAAGCCGCCCCCGAACCGGGTCCCGACGCGACGCGCCATCGGGGTTCCGCCGTCGCGGACACCATTCGCGCGTTCGTCGGCGTGAACGTGATCCCGATGGACAGCGAGAAGGTGCTCGAGGACCAGATCGTCATCGTGGAGGATGGCCGCATCGTCGCGATCGGGCCTACCGCGGCGACCACGCTGCCGGAGGACGCGATCGAGATCGACGGGCGGGGGAAGTTCCTGATCCCGGGCCTGTCCGAGATGCATGGGCACATCCCCCCGCCCGACGCTCCCGCCTTCCACGTGGAGTCCGTCCTCTTCCTGTACGTCGCGAACGGGGTGACGACTGTGCGCGGCATGTTGGGATATCCCGGTCAGTTGGGCCTGAAGACGCGCGCCGCGCGCGGTGAGATCGTGGCCCCCAACCTGTACCTCGCCGGCCCGTCCTTCAGCGGCCAGTCGATCGGCTCGCCCGAGCAAGCCGACTCGCGCGTTCGGGAGCAGGCCGCCGAAGGCTGGGATCTCCTCAAGGTCCACCCCGGGCTGACGGTCGAGGAGTACGACGCGATGGCCCGCGCCGCCCAGGAAACCGGCATGCGCTTCGGGGGCCATGTGCCCGAGGCCGTGGGACTGCGGCACGCGATCGAGATGGGGCAGGAAACCTTCGACCACATCGACGGCTACGAGGCGGAGCTGAACATCTTCGAGGGGCCGCTCGATGAGCGGTATCTGGCGGAGATCGTCGAGCTGTCGCGAGAGGCCGGCGTGTGGGTGATCCCCACGCAGGTCCTCTGGGAGACCCTGTACGGGACCGCGGACCTCGACAGCCTGCGGAACCTGCCGGAGCTCCGCTACGCGCCGCCGGCCCAGGTCCGGCAGTGGATATCGATCCACGAGGAGCGCCTGGCGCAGCCCGACTTCGACCTCAACGATAGCCGCCGGCTGATCGCGGCGCGCATGCGGATCCTCGAGGCGCTCCACGACGGGGGCGTCAGGATCCTCATGGGTACGGACGCTCCGCAGCAATTCAGCGTGCCGGGGTTCTCGCTCCACCGCGAGGTCAAGCGGATGGTGCAGGCCGGCATGTCGCCGTTCGAGGTGCTGGTCACCGGGACGCGGAACGTCGGCGAGTACTTCGCGAACGAGGACGACTTCGGCACCGTGGAGCCCGGCAAGCGGGCCGATCTGGTGCTGCTCGCGGCGAACCCGCTCGAGGACATCGGCAACGTCGATTCGATCGAGGGCGTGATGGTGGCCGGTCGCTGGCTGCCGCGCGCCGAGATCGACCGGCGGCTCGAGGAGATCGCCGCGGGCTATGCGGGTCAGCCGTTCGAATGAATTTCGCCGCGGTCGCGCTCGCGCTGGCGTTCGCGGCAGTCAGACTCCAAATGAAGGAGAGACAATGGCTCGCGTACTGATGTGCGCACTCATCCTGCTCGCTGTAGCGACAGTCGGCGCCGGCACCGCGGTCGCCCAGACCGCGCCCCGCCCGTCGGACGTCGAGAGCCCCGAGGCGATCGTGCTCGCGACCTATGCGTCGATTGCCCGTGAGCCCGGTCAGCCGTTCGACTGGGGTCGCTTCCGCTCGCTCTTCCTGCCCGACGCGCGGCTCATCCCGAACACCGAGCAGCGGCAGGGATCGTTCGACGTCCTCACCCCAGAGGGCTTCATCGAGTGGATTCAGGCGCACACACCGCCGCCCGGCGACGCTGACGACCGCGGCTTCCAGGAGGAGCAGGTCTCGGCTGAGGTCGTCCGGTACGGCGACGTGGCGCACGTCTTCAGCACCTACCAGAAGCACTTCTGGGGAAGCGACCAGATCCTGGGCCGCGGCATCAATAGCTTCCAGCTCGTCCACAACGACGGTCGCTGGTGGATCGTGGGGATCGCATGGGACGAGGAGAACGGCGCCGGCCCGATCCCGGCCGAGTACCTGCCCTGACGGACTAGATCGCTAGATTCGGGTGCGATGCCCGCCCGCCGCGTTCTGATGATCGAGCCGATCGGCTTCCGTTCGAACCCCGAGACGGCCGCCGACAACGCCTTCCAGCGTCCGCCGGGCGACGAGTCCCCGCAAGCGCTCGAGATCGCGGCGCGAGAGGAGTTCTCCCGGCTCCGCAAGGCGTTGGCTTCGCGGGGTGTGGAAGTGGAGTGGCGACCGGCGGCAGCCGATCGTGAGTCGCCCGACGCGGTCTTCCCCAACAACTGGTTCTCCACCCACCAAGGCGGGAAGCTCGTCCTCTATCCCATGATGGCGCCGAGCCGCCGCCGCGAACGTCGCGAAGAGATCCTCGACTCGCTCCGCGAGCGGTATCCGGAGATTCTCGATCTCACTTCGCATGAGGCCAACGACCTTTTCCTCGAGGGAACCGGGAGTCTCGTGATTGACGAGGAGGCCAGGATCGTGTATGCAAGTGAGTCGCCCCGGACCGATCGGCGCCTCGTTCACGAATGGGCGGAGCGAATGGGGATCGAGCCCATCGTCTTCCACGCCGCCGACGGTGGGGGGCGTCCGATCTACCACACGAATGTCGTCATGAGTGTCGGAAGCGAGTGGGCGGTCGTGTGCGCAGATGCGATCGATCCGCTCGACCGATCGGAGGTGCTCGCCAGTCTGGCCGAGACCGGGCATGAGACGCTGTTCATCTCGCTCGATCAGATGGAAGCGTTCTGCGGCAACGTTCTGGAGCTCGCGAACGACAGGGACGAGAAACTGGTCGTCATGTCCGACCGGGCCTTCCAGGCCTTCACCGACGAGCAACGTGCGACGCTCGAGAACCACGCGGAGCTCGTCCACGTGGATCTCGCTACGATCGAGACGCACGGCGGCGGCAGCGCCCGCTGCATGATCGCCGAACTCTACTAGGGCAGGGCGTTCGTCCTGCACGCCTGACCTCGGAACAGGGAGAGGGAATGGAGACATTCGAGCGGATCGTCCGGTTTCTCGACGGAATCGTCTGGGGCTCGGGCATCACGATCAGTGGGGAACTCCTGCCGTATGTCGTAATCGCTCTGATCGGGACCGGCGTCTGGCTTACGCTCTACCTGGGGTTCGTGCAGATCCGGCGCTTCGCGCACGGCGTGGCGGTGACCAGCGGCAAGTACGACGACCCCGACGAGCCGGGTGACGTGTCGCATTTCCAGGCCCTGTCGACCGCGCTGTCCGCGACCGTCGGCATCGGGAACATCGCCGGCGTGGCGATCGCGATCCACTGGGGCGGCCCGGGCGCGCTGTTCTGGATGTGGGTCTGCGCGTTCCTCGGGATGGCGACCAAGTACACCGAGGTGACGCTGGCCCAGCACTATCGCAGCGTGACGGCCCCGGACCAGGACCCCACCAAGTGGGAGGGCACGGTCGCCGGGGGGCCGATGTACTACATCGAGCGCGGGCTGGGGCCGAAGTGGAAGCCGATGGCGGTCCTGTTCGCCGTGCTCCTCGGCACGACGGCGTTCATGACCGGCAACGCCATCCAGGCGAACACCATCGCCGATTCGATGCTGTCGGCGTACGGCATCCCCATGTGGATCACCGGTCTGGTCACCTCCGTGCTCGTGTTCCTGGTGATCATCGGGGGTATCCGGCGGATCGGCAGCGTGACCGCTGTCCTGTCGCCTCTCATGGCGATCATCTACGTGGCTGGCGCCTCCGTCATCCTGATCATCAACTACGAGACCTTCTTCCCGAGCCTGGGCCTCATCTTCCGCGAGGCGTTCAACCCGTCGGCCGGGATCGCGGGCACGGGGCTGGGGGTGTTCCTGACCACCATGATGTGGGGAGTCCGGCGAGGGCTGTTCTCGAACGAAGCCGGACAGGGATCCGCGCCAATCGCCCACGCCGCAGCCAAGACCGACGAGCCGGTGTCGGAGGGCGTCGTTGCCATTCTCGAGCCGTTCATCGACACGATCATCATCTGCACGATGACCGCGCTGGTCATCATCAACACCGGTGTGTGGGACGACACGGTGACCACCGAGATCGATCTCTCCGGCGGCGATCTGTCGTACGTGAGCCAGCTGGAGGAGGGTGGCTATGCCCGGGTCGGCACGCCGGCCGAAGGGCTCGATTTCGAAGTCGGACGGCCGGTCGCCACACGGCCCGGGGAGGCGGTCATCGCCTGGCACGAGGTCCCGTTGACCGAGCTCTACGTCGACCCGGAGCTCACGCAGCCGTTCTCGGGGTCGATCGATGCCGAACGGGGGGTCGCGATATCGGAGGACGGGGAAGAGTACCGCGACCTGTATGGTCCGGCGGTCGAGAGCGGCGCCCCGCTGACGATGCTCGGCTTCCGGCACGGCATGCCGGGGGAGTGGGGCGACTTCATCGTGATCCTGTCGGTCGCGCTCTTCGCCGTATCGACCGCGATCTCGTGGTCGTACTACGGCGACAGGTGCGCGTACTATCTGTTCGGGAAGTCGGCGCTGCTGCCGTACAAGCTCGTGTACGTGGTGATGCACTTCGTTGGCGCGGTGGTGCCGCTGGCCGCCATCTGGGCGCTGGGCGACGTGTTCCTCGGCGTCGTGATCCTGCCCAACTTGCTCGCGCTCATCCTCCTGTCACCCAAGGTGAAGGAGCTGACGAACTCGTATTTCGACCGCAAGCCCTGGATCGAGAACTACGAGGCGCACAAGCGGGCGAGGGAAGAGGTTAAGGCCGGCAAGCGCAAGGCCGCCCATTGACGCCCGCAGTAGAGGAACTCGGCCTCAGGCCCGCGGACGATCTCCCATCCATGCTGCCCGCAGCGCGGCCTCTTCCGGCGTGGCGTTCTCACGGACGGTGAAGCTCGGGCCGTTGGGGTCGTAGTCGATGCCGAGCTTGCCGTAGTACTCCGCGATCGGCAGAGGCTCGGCGGCCACGACGTACCGCTGGAAGAAGTCGGCGATCTCTGGGAACGTCATGTCGACGATCGTCTGGTGGAACGTGGCGTCGTCGAAGGGCGCGGCCTTTCCGTAGCGCTCCATCAGCTGGAGCAGCACGTCCTGGAGGTCCATGGCGCCGCCGGACAGCTCCAGCAGGCGGATGTCCAGGAGCCCCGCCACGATTGCGCCGCGGCTGTAGATGTTGCCGTACTGCGCTTGCCCCTCGTCGCCGTACGAGGTGAGCGCCAGCTTCTCGAGGGGATACGTCGGGTCGAACTGGGTCTGGTCGGCGGCGATCTTCTGCACGAGCTCGGTGAAGTACGCGTCCAGGGGCTTGAGCCCGGCCCGCAGCTGGACCATGTGCGACTCCCACTCGGTCACTCCCTCGTACAGCCAGAGGTGCCGCGACGGGACCGGCGTCTCGAAGTCGAAATGCTCGATGATCTCGCTGTGGATGTTGAGCGGCGTCACGATGTGGAGGAACTCATGGGCGGCGATGTCCGTGATCGTCTCGCCGTACGCCTCGGACCATGGCGCCTCGGGTAGCACGTACTCGCTGGAGTAGCTGTGCTCCCAGGCCCCGTACGGCACGCCCTGCCTGGGCGGATCCTCGAAGTGATAGAGGAACACGTAGCGGTCGACGGGGAGCCCGCCCAGGAACTCGGCCGACGCGTTCAGCATGTCCTCCATCGATTCGAGCAGCATGTCCGAGCGGATCTCGCCCGCCTTGGCGTACGTGTAGATCTCGACCGGCGCGCCCCCGACCTCGGTGGTGGCGACGGTGAGCGTGCTTCCGGCCAAAATCGGCGAGTCGACGAGGAAGTCGTAGTCCTCGGCTACGTAGAGTCCGTCGGGGTCCTTCTCGAGCGCGGTGCCCACCGTCCAGCCCTCGGGCACCGAGAACTCCAGCCGGATCGGCGCGTCCTGCAGCCCCGCCGGGAATCCCAGCACCGCGTGAGCGTTGAAGAGGACGTGGTCGACCTCCATGGACGTACCCGCCATCGGATAGACGGGGTGCTCCTCGACGGGCGTGTCCCACGTCTCCGCGATGCGATAGGAGATCTCCCGCACCTCCGCCGGAGAGGACACGCGCCACTGGTTGGTCGAGACCTGCTCGATCGGGATCTCGTTCCCGGCGCCGTCCGTGGCGCGTAGACCTTCGACGAAACGCCCGACGTCCATCACCTGGTACGTTCCTGGCGCGGTCGCCGCGAACTGGAGCACGTCGCTGCCGTCCGGCAGACCGTCGACCATGAGCCGCACGAGGAACCGGTCGTCTCCCCGCTCCCGAACGTCCACGTGATAGGTAAGCTCCGGCGAGCCCGAAGGCGTGCTCTGGGCCCCGGCCCCAGTCGCTGTCAGAAGCAGCGCCAGGGTGAGCACGATCGGACGGACGAGGGCATGGACGAAGGAATCCGGCATCGGAGAGCTCCCTTGGAATACGGTGGGTCGAGAAGACTGCCGGTCGAAGTTTCGCCGCTGGATACTAATACGGAAAAGACGATGCGAGCGCGCCTTTCGTTCATCGGGATTGGCCCTATCCGGGTCCCGAGTGCATCCTAGGAGCGGCTCGAACAGGGGGGTCGGATGCGGTGGACCTTCCTACCCGCGATCGCTGCCATCGCGGTGATCGCGCTCGGCTGCGCGGAGCGGGAGACCCCGCCCGCACCGGGTGCGGGGCAGGGGCCGGTCCCGGACCGCACGCCTTCGCCCGCGGACATCTCGGCGCTCGTCCTCGAGGCCGACGTCGCGGTCATGGAATCGTTCCCCGTCCAGCTTCGGGGAACCCTGTCGGTGCGAAACCCGACCGACCGACCCATCCAGTTCGACGTTGGCGGCTGCCCGGTCTTTCTCCGGGTCTACGATCGGGCGGGTGCGGTTGCCTGGGACCAGGGGGACGGGGCGATCTGCACGATGATCCTCCGCACCGTGACGCTGGCGCCGGGCGCGAGCGAGACATTCGTGACCGGAACGTCGAGCGCGGCCGACATCCTCGGAGAGGATCTGCCGGACGGCACATATGGCGTGGCGGTCTACCTGGCGCTCGTGGAGGGTGGACAGCCTGAGACTTCGGCCGGGGAGGTGGAGCTTGCGATTCCGAGGTAGGCGACCGAATTCCCAGGCGCGGGGTGCGCTGAGCCACTGCCTCCCGGCGGTCGCGATGCTCCTCTGCATTGCGGGCAAGGCCTTTCCGCAGACCGATGCGGACTCGACGGCGGCCGCGGAGGGGATCGCGCGGTCGGCGCAGGCCTTCAGCCGCGCCCTGGAGCGCGGCGACGCGGAGGGGATGGCCGCGCAGTACGTCGACGACGCGGTCGTCGTTCCTCCAGGGGGTAGGATGATCGCGGGGCGCGACTCTATCCGCGCCTTCTGGACGCCGCGGAATCCCGGTTTCCGCACGCTCGCCCATTCACTGACCACCGATCGCCTGGAGGTCGTGGGGGACGTGGCGATCGAGGTCGGCACCTGGCGCCAGGAGGGGCAGCTGCGCGACGAGGCGCCGCGGGAGTCGGCCGGGCGCTATCAGGTGGTCTGGCGCCGCCAGCCGGACGGCGCCTGGAAGATGCAGTTCGACACCTGGACGGCGCCGTTCCCGGAAGACTGACCGCTCCGCGATTTCGCAGGGCAGCGACCCGAGTCGCGTTCGATTATCTTCCTGGGCGTTCATTTCGCCAGCCCCTGTGCCAACCCAGTCCAAGGAGTCCCTCGACGATGCTTCGGGTCAGGTACGTCTGTGTCTGTGCTTTCGCGCTGGCTTGCGCTATCCGCCAGGAGGAGCGGGCCGACAGGGTGGAATCCGGTCCCAGCGAGGAGGTATTCCTCCGGGAGGGCGAGTCCGCCCCCGTCCTGGACGGCCAGGTCGTCGTCACGCTCGCCGACGTCGAGCCGGGGAACCGGATCGCCGAGGTGACGGTCCGTCTGGCCACACCCGACGGGCAGTCGACGGCGGGCACCGTGGAGGTGGTCCGGAACCAGAACTACTCCGAAGCGATGCGCCTCGAGCCCTTCGCCGTGCGTGTCGTCGAATATCCGGGAGTGGATTCCGCGCGTCTCGTCGTGACGCGCGAACCGCCCGGAGTCGCCCCCGACTGATCCGCAGGGCGGTCCGCATCGCGGTCGCCGGGCGCCCCCGGCGGGCGTAGTTTGACGCCCGAACGCGATCCGAACCGCAACCGGAGGACGGCACCCCACGCATGAGCGATTCCTCGATCGGCGTCGAAGCGCCCGAGATCGTCGTCCCCGAAGGGGTCCGACTCGAGCCCGAGCGACTGCTCGACCTCTACTGGTACATGCTCCTCAACCGGCGGCTCGAAGAGCGGCTCGTCAACCTCTACCGCCAGGGCAAGGTCGTGGGCGGCGTCTACCGCTCGCTCGGGCAGGAGGCGGAGTCGGTCGGCACCGCGTACGCGCTGGAGGAGGGTGACTACGTCAGCCCCCTGATCCGGAACCTGGGCTCGATCCTGGCCAAGGGCGCCGAGCCGGTCGACATCCTCAAGCAGTACATGGCTAAGGGCACGGGCCCCTCGAAGGGCAAGGACCTCAACATCCACTTCGGCGATCTCTCGAAGGGGTTCATCGGACCGGTCTCGATGCTGGGCGACATGATCCCTGTCATGGCGGGCGTGGCGCTCGGCAATCGCATGCAGGGCAGAGATTCGGTGTGCCTGGTCTACATCGGCGACGGCGGCTTCTCGACCGGGGCCTCGCACGAGGGATGGAACTTCATCTGCGCCAACCGCCTGCCGGTGATCCTGGTGGCGGAGGACAACTGCTACGCCTATTCCACTCCGACCGACAAACAGATGGGAAACCGGAACATGGTCGACCGCGCGGCGGGCTACGGATGCGCCGGCGTGCAGGTCGACGGCAACGACGTGCTGCAGTGCTGGCATGCCGCCGCCGAAGCCGTGTCGAGCGCCAGGCGCGGCGGTGGCCCGACGCTGATCGAGGTCAAGACGTACCGCCGGAAGGGACACGCCGAGCACGACGATCAGCGCTACGTCCCCGACGGCGAGCTGGAGGCGTGGGAGGCGAAGGATCCGGTGGCGCGCTACGAGCGGTGGCTCCTGTCCGAGGATGTCGTCGACCAGGAGCAGCTGGATCAGATCGAAAGCCGGGTGAAGAGCAAGCTCGACGCAGCCGTCGACGAGGCCGAGAAGGCGCCCATGCCGGAGCCGCGGACGGCGCTGGACAGCGTGTGGTCGACCCCGCGCTGGACGGCCGAGCATCCGAACTTCCACGATTTCACGGCCGAGATCGGCTCGTGACCCGGGCGTGGATCGCGTCGGCGGCGCTCGTCCTCTCGGCGTGCAACGCGACCGTGAGCGGAGATGGCATCTCCAACGTCCCGGGCGAGGAAGTCTGGAAGACGGAAATCGAGCTGCAGCTCGGGGAGCGCGCGATGGTCGACGACGGCCGGCTGGAGGTGACGCTCCTGAGGGTCGGCGTCGACGAGGCCTCGCTGATGGTCGAAGGGGATAGCGGGGCACGCGAGGAATCGGTCCGAACGGGAACCGGAGGCAGCCTCCAGATCCCGCCCTACGAGATACGTCTCATCGAGGTCGGAATCGACGATTCAGCACGCATTCAGATCAGGCGGCAATGGGGGGAATACCGATGAGAAGGAATATCGCGATCAGGATGGGCCTGGCCCTCGCCGGCGTGGGCTGTCTCGCCAGCGCCTGCGTGCTCTCGGTCAACGAGGGGAACGATGAGCCGCGGGGCATCCCCGGCGACACGGTCTGGAGCCAGGAGATCGAGATGCTGGAGGGTCAGGTCGCCCACATCGACAGCCGGGCGCTTTCCATATACCTCGAAGACACGGGTGTCGATTCGGCGGTCGTGACCCTCACCAAGGCGGGCGTCGAGCGCACGGTCACCCTGCGCACCGGCCTCGCCGGCGAAGAGACGATGCCTCCCTATACAGTCAAGCTCGTCTACACGGGCATCAACGGGAGCGCGACCATCCGGGTCACGAAGTTCCGCCAGTGAGCGCGCCCGAGCGGGGCGGCAGTACCACGTACCTGGAAGCGATCCGGCAAGGCCTCTGGGAGGAGATGGAGTCCGACGACCGCGTCTTCCTGCTGGGCGAGGACGTCGGCGTGTACGGCGGCGCGTTCAAGGTCACCGACGGGTTCCTCGACCGCTTCGGCGAAGGCCGCGTGATCGACACGCCGATCTCGGAGGCGGCCATCGTGGGCGCGTCGGTGGGCGCCGCGATGATGGGGCTGCGTCCGGTGGCGGAGATGCAGTTCATCGACTTCATCAGCTGCGGCTTCGACCAGCTGACGAACGTGGCCGCCAAGAACCGCTACCGCTGGGGCCAGGCGACTCCCATCGTCGTCCGCGGGCCGGCCGGCGGCGGCGTCCACGGCGGGCCGTTCCATTCGCTCCAGGCCGAGTCGTACTTCACGCACACGGCCGGCCTCAAGGTCGTGTGCCCGGCAACCCCACACGACGCCAAGGGCCTCATCAAGGCAGCCATTCGGGACGACGATCCGGTGGTGTTCCAGGAGCACAAGTTTCTCTACCGCCGGATCAAGGAGGATCTGCCGGCCGAGGAGTTCGTCGTGCCTCTCGGGAAGGCGCGCACGCACCGTGAGGGGCGGGACCTCACGATCGTGACCTGGGCGGCGATGGTGCACACGGCCGCCGAGGCAGCCGAAGCCCTCGCGGGTGATGGCGTCGAGGTCGAGATCGTCGATCTCAGGACGCTGGTGCCGCTGGACGAGGAGGCCGTTCTGACGTCGGTCGCGAAGTCGGGCCGCGCGATCGTGCTCCACGAGGCTCCGCGGACCGGCGGCTTCGGGGGCGAGATCGCGGCCACGATCGCCGAGAAGGCGTTCGAGTACCTGGACGCGCCGATCGTCCGCGTGACCGCGCCCGACACTCCCGTTCCGTACAGCCCGCCGCTCGAGGAATATTATCTGCCCGGGAAGGACGACGTGCTGGAGGCCGCCCGCAAGCTGCTCGACTACTGACCCCTTCGAACGGAGGGCTCGATGGAGGTTACCGCCGGTTCCGCTCGCGGTCAGTGGGGCTCGAAGCTCGCCTTCATCCTGGCCTCGGCCGGAAGCGCGATCGGCCTGGGCAACATCTGGGGCTTCCCGACGCTCACATCGGCGAATGGCGGCGCCGCGTTCGTCGTCGTTTACCTCCTCGCGGTGGCCTTGGTCGGCGCACCCGTGATGCTGGCGGAGTTCGTCATTGGGCGGCGGACGCAGCGCAATCCCGTAGGAGCATTCCAAGCGCTCGCACCAGGCTCCGCGTGGGTCGCCGTCGGGGCGCTCGGCGTCCTGGCCGGCATCATGATCCTGTCCTTCTACTCGGTTATCGCGGGCTGGACCCTGGCCTACATCGTGAAGTCGGCGACGGGGGATTTCGTCGCCGGGGCGGATACGGCGGCGATCTTCACGAGCGTGGCGGGGAGCGCGCCGGTGGCGATCGGCTGGCACCTCGGGTTCATGCTGCTCACCGTACTGGTCGTGATCGGCGGGGTGAAGGGTGGGATCGAGCGCTGGACCAAAGTCCTGATGCCCGGCCTGTTCGCGATCCTCCTGCTGTTGGTAGTGCGCGCGGTCACGCTGTCTGGCGCCGCGCCCGGGCTCGAGTTCTACCTGCGGCCGGATTTCAGTCGTGTGGATGCCGGTGTTGTCCTGGCGGCGATCGGGCAAGCGTTCTTCAGCTTGAGCCTCGGGATGGGCGCCATGATCACCTACGGCTCCTACATGACGAAGAACGACGACCTCGAGACCTCGGCGGGCTGGGTCGTGGCGCTCGACACCTCGGTCGCGCTCCTGGCAGGCCTGGTGATCTTCCCGACTCTGTTCCACGCCGGAATGGAGCCCGGCGCCGGGGGGCCGGGGATGGTGTTCGTCGTCCTCACGTCTCTCCTCTCTACGATCCCCCCGGAACCCTGGGGCGGAATCGTCTTCGGTACGCTGTTCTTCCTGCTGCTGATGGTAGCGGCGCTGACTTCGAGCATCTCGCTTCTCGAGGTCGCGACGGCCTGGCTGGTCGACGAGAAGGGCGTATCGCGCAAGAAGGCGGCGTTTGGAATCGCGGTGCTCGCCTTCCTGATCGGGATACCGAGCGCGCTCGCCAACGGCGCGGTGCCCTGGCTCAGCTCGCTGCCGGGAATCGGGATGGACTTTCTGTCTTTCCTGTTCATGATCTTCGGCCAGTATGCGCTCGTGATCGGAGCACTCCTGATAAGCATCTTCACGGGTTGGGTCTGGGGCGTGAGGAACGCGGCCGAGGAAGTACGGTCGAACGACGGCAAGTTCTCCCTCGAGGGCACGTGGTCGTTCCTGATCCGCTTCCTCTGCCCCGTGGCGATCGTGAGCTTACTCGTGTACCTGCTGTGGCAGCAGCTGGGGAGCTGAACGGGCCACTTCGATCGGTCGTGTTTCACCGAGCGCTGCTCGTGGCGGTGAGCGTGATCGCGTGCGTCTCGCTCGAAGGAGAGCGGCCGCGGGCCCGGTCGATCGACGAGGACGGGGATGGCCGGGCCGACCGCTTCGAGGTCGTATCGGGGGAGGTCCCCGTGACGCGTGTGACGCCTGCGCCCGCGCCAGGCTCCGACCCGCCTCGGACCCTGATCCTGGCGATCGACGGGATCCCGTACGAGGTGTTCGCTGCCGCTCAGCGCGAGGGACGCTTCAAGGCGTTCTTCCCGGCCTCGCGAATGCTGGCGCCCTTTCCCTCGCTGACGGACGTCAGCTTCACGGCCATCTTGCGCACATCCCCCTCTGCGGCGTACGAAGACAAGTACTACGACCGTCGCGCAGGCGAGGTGCGTGGCGGGCTCGGCGAGCGCATAGCGGGCGACTACCGCGCGCTGGCTCCGTTCCACGAGGCGTTCGACTGGGAGCAGCCGGGGCTCTGGGGTGGCTTCGTCTACCTCGCGCCGGAGCGGGTCGCGGAAGCGGAGCTCCTCGAGGCTGCGGAGTTCATCCGAGGCGCCGAGGATCCCGAGCTCGTCGTCTACCTGGGCTCGACCGACGGCCTCGGTCACGAGGATGGCTGGGCGGCGTTGCGCGCACATCTGCGGCGGATCGACGAGGTGCTCGAGGGTCTGCTCGCCGAAGGAATGGGGAGCCGACGCGTTGTGCTGCTGTCCGATCACGGCATGAGCGATGGCGGATCACGGCGCTTCGACCTGGAAGGCCCGCTCGAGCGAGCGGGATATCGTCTCGCCGATCGAATCGAGAGCCGCGCGGACGTAGTCGTCCCGGCCTACGGTCTCATCGGGTCGATCCAGCTCTACACCGCCTGCGGAGAGCAGGAAGGGGTGGCACGGGCGATCGTGAGTGCCGACGGAGCGGATTTCGCCGTGTGGCTGGACGGGGGCCGCGTGGCTGCCGTCGATGCGGCGGGCACGGACGACCCGCTCGATCGGCCCCCCGCGCTCTACCCCGAGCTACGACGCCGCGTAGCGGAAGGGCTCCGGTACCCGACCCCGCACCCGGCCGACGTCTTCGTGAGCCTCCAGGACGGGTGGCATTACGGCCTCGCGCTGTTCGAGCCGTTCGTATCGCTGGCCGGGACCCACGGTTCGGCCAGCCATCGCCAATCTGTGGGCTTCGTGGCTTCGAACGTCGACCGCCTGCCTGCCTGGCTCGAGGCTTCCGAGGTGTATCCCTGGCTCGGGCTCGATCGTGAGCCCATCGAGCCACCGCCCTTCGAGCCGCCGTGCGGATCAGGCTGATCGTCGCGCTTTCTTCCGCGACCCCGCCGACGGATCCCGGCTCGCCAAACGGCTGTGGGGCTGCTACTGTCCCCGGCCCGGTGGTGGTCCTGGCCACCTACGACATTCCGCGATGCGAATCCGGAGGAGTTCATGCCGATAGATGTCATCATGCCCCAGATGGGCGAGTCGATCGCCGAGGGGACACTCGTCAAATGGCTCAAGCAGCCGGGCGACCACGTCGAGCGGGACGAGAACCTGTTCGAGATATCGACCGACAAGGTCGACGCCGAGATCCCGTCGCCGTCGGCGGGGACACTGGGGGAGATCCTCGTCCAGGAGGGTCAGACCGTGGAGGTGGGAACGGTCGTGGCGACCATCCTGGCCGCGGGAGAAGGACAGCCCGCCGCCGGAGGAGAGGGTCAGGCGGCGGCGTCCGCGAAGCCGGCGTCCTCGCAGGCCGACGGGTCGGCCCAGAGATCGGTCTCGTCGCCGGGTCCGGCGGCGAGCGAGCCGACCGCCGTGGCGGGGTTGCCGGTCTCTGCGCAAGTAGCCGCCGAATCCGGAGCGCCGCGACCAGCCGCCGATGCCGCGAGCGGCCAGGTCGCGGTGACGACGGGGGACGGCGCGGGCAATGGTTCCGAGGGGCCGGCCACCAAGGAGGAGCTCCGCCGCACGCGCTCCTCGCCACTCGTCCGCAACATCGCGCGCGAGCACGGAGTCGACATCTCGCAGATCCGAGGGAACGGGCTTTCGGGGCGGGTGACCAGGCGCGACATCCTGGCCTACGTCGAGAGTCGGGGCGCGGCGGAAGCCGAACGCGGGGCCGCGGAGCCGGAGCGGGAGCGACCTCCGGAGCCCGTACGGGCCGAGCCCGCGGGGACGGC
>DASRVB010000191.1:0-12976 GCA_035687725.1 Gemmatimonadota bacterium | reverse complement strand
GTCGCAGAGAGCGGGGACGCCCGAGCCGTCGGCGCTCTCGGCCGGCGGCGGCAGCGCCGCGACCACCGCGTCGCGCCCGTCCTTGAGCGACAGGAGCGCGGCGCGGAACCGCGGCGGGTCGTCGAGCGGGGAGCCGGCCAGGAACGCGGCCCCTCCACTCATCACCACGAGTCCGTCGACGCCGGTCGGCCGCGCACAGCCCTCGAGCGGGACGCCGAACTGGAGGTGGTCGACGACGCCCTCCTTGAAGTCGCCGCCCAGGATCTGCTCGAGCCAGCGCACCTCGGGGTCCAGGTCGAGAAGGAGGGTCCGCCTGCCGGCGCGCGCGAGGAACGCGGCGGACAAGAGTGCCAGAAGGCGGGGATTGGCGTCCGCGGCCGCATGGCGGAATCCGACCAGGACGGGCTCGGCCGCCGCGTCCAGCGCCAGGTCGCCGATGAGGTCCGCATAGTCCGGATAGCGCGCGGCAAGCGCGTCGGCCTGCTCGCCCGCCTGGAGCGTGGCCAGCGCGTCGCGCCAGAACCGGTCGTCGAGCTCGAAATCCCGCATGGTCTTCGCCGGGCTGGGGTTGGCGCGCCGCGTCGATCGCAAAATACGAGCGAGCGCGCGTTTCCGTCAACGTTCATACCACAAGATGTAGGGGTCCAACCGGGCTCGACCCCCACCGATCGGTCCCACGGGACGCAGATCGTCGGGGAGATCCCGGTGCGGACCTCGCGTGCTGGCGCAACTCGGATGGGAGAGCCGGGCCGTGCGGATGGGGGCTGCCGCCGGCGCGAACGCCGGCGACGACGTCAATCTGAACGAATCAGAACTCCGGTGCCAGGGTGAACAGCACTTTGCTGTCCTGGAGCCCCGCCAGGTCGGTCTGCTTCGCCCAGTCGACGCGCATGACCGCGAAGCCGAAGAGGTTCATCCGGACCCCCGCGCCGAACGACGCGCGGCCGTCCACCAGACGGAACCCGAACGGCCCAGGGTCTTCGGAGGCCGAGAACCGGAACGGCTCGCCGGGAATGCGCGCGAACCCGACGTCGAACCAGACCGCGCCGCGGATCGGCGGCAGGCCGCCGACGCCCAGGTTCGGCCGGTCGATGAGCGGGAACCGCAGCTCGACGTTCATGAGGCCCAGCTGGCTGCCGATCAGCTCGGGATGCGGGTCTTCGTTGTCGCGCGCGTCGTACCCGCGGAGCAGCGTGGGCCCGGCGATCGACCGGAACCGGAGGTTCTCCTCGCTCTCGCCGAACTCCCCCAGG
Source organism: Gemmatimonadota bacterium (assembly GCA_035687725.1). Classification (GTDB taxonomy): domain Bacteria; phylum Gemmatimonadota; class Gemmatimonadetes; order JACCXV01; family JAHWKZ01; genus JAICNR01. The sequence goes on along the minus strand of DASRVB010000191.1, from coordinate 11,723 downwards.
AACAGCAAGCGCGTCGCGAAGGTCAGGCTCTTCCCGAACAGCCAGTACTTGCGCGCGTCGGCGTAGAGCTGCGTGAACTGCCGGTCGCCGATCGCCCGCAGAACCTCCACACGCTGCCGACTGCCGCCGATCGGTCCGGTCGACCCGTAGAACGCGGTGTCGAACACGTATGCCGCCGATGGCGCGGCGTACATCTCGTTGGGCAGATCCTCCTCGATGTCGGGGACCGGGTCGAAGATGTCGAAGCGCGCGATCCGGCGATCCACGTGGGTCGCGACCGCGCCCAGCTCGATCCTGGTGAAGCGGCTGATCGGGTAGGAACCGAACACCTGGAGGCCGCGCAACACGTCGCTCCGGTACAGGAACAGGTCGTCGGCGCTCCGCGTGGCGAGCGGCGCGAAGTCGCTCCGCAGCTGGAAGACGGCCGCTCCCCAGTTCATCCGCTTCTTGAGATTTGCATAAGTGAACAGCAGATCGCTGTCGCTGAGCGACCCGTAGACCGAGGCGGCGACGTACATGTTGTGATCGCCGAGCAGATCGCTGAACGCGAGCTGCGAAGCGCCGAACGCTCCCACACCGGATACGAATCCCACCTCGGGTTGTCCGACGAGGTCCGGCTGGAACCGCACCTTGTAGTCGCGCTTCTCGAAGCCCTCGGTGTCCCGCGGAAGCCCGATGGTCGGATCGGCGAGCAGAGTGGAGATGTCGACCGGCTCCTCGAAGGTCGGCATGTCGTGGCGCATGGCCATCGCCACGCGGTCGCGGCGGGGCGCCTCGCGCTCGCCCAGGTAATACGAAACGGCGTCGGGCTCCTCGGGTTCCTCGGACGCTTCGGCGACCTCCTCGGTCTCGCCGGGCACCTCTTCCTCCCCCTCCGGGGGCTCCGCGCCGGCGGCGGCCCTTCCGGGAGCCGCTCCCTGTCGGGACACGGTCCCGGCTGCGATCCGCCGGGCAGCCGGCAATCCCGCGTCCGCCGCCGGCGGGCGCACGAACGCGGCGGCCGCGAGGTCGTACTCCGCCTCCTCGCCGGGCCGCCAGGGCTGTCGCTTCCCGGAAATCGGATCGTCGAGCCGATAGATGTCCCAGCCCCCGTCGCTGAAGGCGCTGAAGACCATCCGGCTTCCGTCGCGCGACCAGGCGAGCGCGGGACTCGACTCGATGATCCCGCTGACGCCCGTCAGGAGGTCGGTGATCTGGTAGGTCTCTTCGGTCTGGAAATCGTACAGGAACACGTTGGGGATCCCGGTGCGGTCGCTGACGAACGCGAGCGCGGTGCCGCCGGGCCCCCACTGCGGGTTGATGTTCTTGCCGACCGGGTCGGGCAGGTACGTCACCTGTCGGGAGGCGACGTCGTACAAGCCGATCTGATAATCGTCGTAGGACAGGAGCTCGAAGTCGGTGCCGGCGCCGAAGTCGGTCGTGAACGCGATCCGCGAGCCGTCCGGCGACCAGGCCGGGTCGCGCTGCGCGTAGCGGTCGTTCGTCAGTCGCTCGAGTCCGCTGCCGTCCCGGTTGATGACGTAGAGGTCGCTGACGCCCCCCTCCAGGCCGGTGAACACCAGCCGTCTGCCATCGGGCGACCAGGACGGGGTCTCGATCCCCTCCATCCCGAACCGCAGCGAGGCGACGATGTCCTCGTCCTCCACCCGCATGATATAGAGGGCGTCCTGCTCGCCGACCTTGCTGGAGAACGCGAGGAAGCGACCGTCGGGAGAGAACGAAAGGCCCACGCGCAGGAAGCGCAGGCTCTCGAACGAGGAGGTGCGCTCGCCCTTGAGGAGCTTGTCCACGTGGTCGCCCGTCTCGGCGTCCGCGAGGTAGATGTCGTTGAAATAGTCACGATCGCTGACGAATGCGACCCTGCGGCCGTCGGGTGACAGCGCGGGCGCCAGATTGATGCTCGCGTCCTCGCGAATGTGATCGGTCAGCCGGTGGGCGAAGTCCTGCGCGTGCTCGTACTGGCCGATCTGGGGGAGGTACGTGAGCCGGATGGCCTCCAGCCATTCGTCGGACAGCTGATCGAGCTCGACGTTGAGCGAACCGCGGAACGCCTCCCGCACGCCGATCAGCGGCGCCTTCTGCATGATCTCGCCGATCTTCTCGTCGCCGTACTTGGTACCGATGTAGTACCAGAGCGCCTGCCCGAAGCGATAGACGCGGATGTCGCCGACCCGTGAGAGCTCGTCGATCGTCGTCAGGTAGCCGGACAGCGAGCCGTCGCGCAGCCACATCGCGGTCAGCGGGTCGATCTCCCCGGTCGTCAGGTACTCCGCCATGCCCTCCATGAACCACAGCGGCGGTCGGAAGGCAAACGGGTTCGAGCCCTGCGACAGCGCGCCCTGGCGCATGATGTCGATCTGGAAGGCGTGCACCAGCTCGTGGGTCAGCGTGTGCTCGAACTCGGGGTAGGCGCTGGGGAAGAACAGGACGATCCGGTCGCGGATCCGCTCGGTGATGCCCGCGGTGCCCTCGGAGATCTGGAACTGGAAGATGTTCGTCTGCTGGAAGTCCGACTGGGACGCGTAGAGAATGAGGGGCTTCCTGCGCTCCCAGTCGTGCCGGAAGACCTTCGATAGCCGCGCATAGGCCCGCTCCGCCATGCGGGCCGCGTCCATGACCGCCGCCTCCTCCTCCGGATAGTAATGGATGTCGAAGTGCTCCGTCTGGAGCACTTTGAAGTCGAAATCGTCGTACTGGACCTTGTTCTTTCCGAACTGTGCGTGGGCGGGGGCGGCGACGAGCAGTCCGACGACGATGGAGCAGGCGAGGGGTGAAAGGCGCGTGGCGATCCTCCTGACCAAACTGCTCGCCCGGCGAGGGTCGCCGGGCGTTCGCGAAGGGTATCACGTGGGCTGGAGCAGGGTCAACGGCTACCCCTCGTCTTCTGAAGGATGCCCCGGCAGACGCGGTTTAGTCCTGCTCAGCTCTGCTGTTCCGCCTCCGAGCCGAACCGTTCCACCGGCGCGTCCGCCCACAGGCGATCGAGGTCGTAGAATGAGCGCGCCTCCCTGTGGAACACGTGAACCACGAAGTCCACGTAATCGAGGAGCACCCAGCGCGTCTGCTTGAGCCCCTCCACGTGCCATGGCCGGGCGTCGAAGTCCTTGCCCAGCCGCTCCTCGATCCGCTCGGCGATCGAACGGACCTGGATGTCGCTCTCACCGGTAACCAGCACGAACCAGTCAGTGGCCGTCGTGAGTCCGCGCAGGTCGAGGAGCGCCACATCCGTGCCTTTGCGCTCAACCGCTTCGGTCGCGGCGGTCGTCGCCAGCTCGCGGATCTCCTCCGCGTCGCTCTGCGCGCGGCTGCGCCTCGCAGGCCGGGTCAACCCTCTTCGCGCTCCACGCGCACCGTGATCGACTGGCTCACCTGCGGATGGAGGCGCAGCGGCACCTCGAACTCGCCCAGCGACTTGATCGGCTGGTCGAGCTTGATGCGGGTGCGCTCGATCTCGAAGCCCAGGCCCTCGAGCCGCTCGGCGACGTCGGCGATCGAGACCGAACCGTAGAGCTGGTCCTCCTCCCCCGCGTTCTCCCGGAACTCCAGCACGATCCCCTCGAGGCGGGCCGCCAGGGCCTCGGCGTCCACGCGCTCGCGCTGGAGCTTCTCCTCGTACTTCTTCTTCTCCTGCACCACGCGGTGCTTGTTGGCTTCGGTCGCGACGTATGCCAGGCCGCGCGGCAGCAAGTAGTTGCGGGCGTAGCCCGGGGCGACCTCGACCAGGTCCCCGGCGTGGCCCAGGTCCTCGACCTCCGCGCGCAGGATCACTTCGGTGTTCTTGGGCATGGTGCCTTCCTCCTCACGATGTCTGTTCGCGCTCGCGAAATCCGAGCCATACGTCCGCCAATCCGATCGTCAGCCACACCGCGGCGACCAATGGGGCGAGGATCAACGCCGGTGCGACCAGCGCGAGTCGCGCGATCGTTCCCAACCCGCGCCGTCCGAGCCACCACCACGTCAGCGCGAGGCCCGTCATCGCGTAGACGAGTCCCAGCGCGAGCGCGGTGTTGGCCGAGGCCCGCTGAAGCCAATCGGCGCCCGACCAGAGACCTGCCAGCGCCGCGATCAGCGGCCACACGAGGACCTCGGGCGGCCGGAACCACTCGAACGGCCGCGGCGTCAGCCGGCGTCCGAGATCCGACCCGACCCTCCCCCAGCGGCCGAGGAGCCTCAGCGCCAGCCAGACCCCGAGCCATATGGCAAGCGCCGCGAGCGCCGGCCAGATCGCCACCAGGCCCTGCGCCATGCTTGCGTATACGGCCTCCATCGAAGCCAGCGTCTCCTCGCCGACTCCGAAGGCGCGATACGGAGCGATCGCGCGTTCCCCGCTCTGGGCGATCGCGGCCCCGAGCTCCGCCTCCCAGCGGCCGACCGCCTCGCCGCCGAGGCTGAGCGCGGTCGTGAATACGATCCCGGCCGCCGCCAGCGCGGGAGCGACGAGCACGTCCATCCCCAGCTGTCGATCCCCGCGGGCTACGACTGTCGCTCCGACGACCGTCGCGGATCCGGCCACCGCCAGAAATGCGATCCCGATCGCCGAACCCACCATCAGCGCCGCGACCAGGGCGACGACTACGACACCCGCCGCGCGCACCGCCGGTCGTCGGTCGAACAGCGCGAACACCAGACCCGCCGGCAACCCCAACGTCAGCCAGGGGCTTCCGAACAGGAGCGTGAGCGCGACCGTCCACTCGGCCAGCCCCCACCCGCGGCTCGTCGACTCGGGCGATGCTATCGCTGGTGGTCGGGGATGTAGGAGACGAGCGCCAGGTACCGGCCGCGCTTCACCGCCTGCGACAGCTGGCGCTGGTGGCTCGCGCACGTGCCCGAGACCCGGCGCGGCAGAATCTTGCCGCGGTCATTGGTGAAGCGGTCGAGCAGGTGCTCGTCCTTGTAGTCGATCGCCACCTTGTTCTCGCAGAAGTGGCACGTCTTGCGGCGCGAGTGGTGGTTCATGCTTCACTCTCCTCGTCTGGCCGCGGCGCGCGAACGGGGGGTGGCGTCGGCACGATCGGATCGACCACGGTCAGCTGCCGCAGGACCTGCTCGTCGAGGCGCATGATGCGCTCGAACTCGGTCAGCGCCGAGGGCTCGGTCTCGTAGCGGAGGACCGCGTAGATCCCCTGCTCCTTCTTGTCGATCGGATAGGCCAGCTTGCGCTTCCCCCAGACGTCGACCTTGACGGAGTCTCCGCCGTTCGGCGCGACGAGGCTGGAGAGGCGCTGGATCTTCTCCTGCACCTGGGAATCTTCCAGGGTGGAGTCGAAGATGATGACGGTTTCGTAGGGTCTTGGCACTCGGGCGCTCCCTTCGGTCTGTGGCGGTCCGCCCCCGCGTGGGACGAACAGGGTGCTGGGAAAGGCCGAGAAACTACCCCGCAACCCCGGCTGCGTCAACGCCTTTTGCCGTCTTTCGGCGGCCGCGTATCTTGCCTGCATGGCGAACGGATCGCTGCGCGAACGCGTTCAGGAACGCCTCGAGAAGGCGTTCGGCGGGAAGGTGGACGTCCGCGACCTGACCGGCACCGACAACCACTTCGAGGTGCGGGTCGTGTCGGCGGATTTCGAAGGGAAGACTCCCATCGAGCGCCACAAGCTCGTCTACTCGCCCCTGCGCGAGTGGATCGACGACGACACCGTGCACGCGCTGTCCGTTCACGCGTACACGCCCGCGCAGCTCGAATCTCTCATGAAGGAGACATGAACATGCGTCCGGAAATCAAGGAGCGGATCGATCGCGAGATCCGCGAGCATCCGATCACGATCTACATGAAGGGGACCGAGATGTTTCCGCGCTGTGGGTTCTCGGCCGCCACCGTCGAGGCCCTGCGGCAGGCGGGAGCCGAGGGCAGCATCCACTCGATCGACGTGCTGGCGGATCCCGAGCTTCGGGAGTCGATCAAGGAGTACAGCGACTGGCCGACGATCCCGCAGGTGTACATCGGCGGCGAGTTCATCGGCGGCTGCGACATCACCCGTGAGCTGCACGCGACGGGCGAGCTCCAGAACCGGATCGAGAAGGCTCTCTCGACCGCGGGCTGAGGTCCTGTGGACCGCTGGTCGCCGTTCGGTCTTGCGTACGTAGACTTTCTCCAGCAATGTGGTATGCTGGAACGAGCCTCGTACCGATGATTCGATTTTCCGTCAGCCTCCCCGTAGCGGCGCTCGCCGCCCTGCTCCTGCCCGTTGCCGTGCACGGTCAGGCGAATCTCGCCGGGTCCGTCCAGCCGCCTCGGATCCTTCCCAACGACAATCGCGAGCCTGCCGGAGTGCTCGAGGGCGGCGTGCTTACGCTGCACCTCGACGCGCGCGAAGGCATGTGGCACCCGCACGGATCGGACCGCGCGGGCATTCGCATCGGCGCCTTCGCGGAGGAGGGCGAAGCGCTGGAGATCCCCGGACCGATGATTCGGGTTCCGGTGGGGACGGAGGTGCGGACGACTGTGCGGAATTCGCTGGAGAAGCCGCTCGCCGTCTTCGGCCTCGGAGCCGAGCGCGGCGTCTCCGGTGACAGCGTTCTGGTCGCGCCCGGCGGCGAGGCCGAGTTCGCCTTCGTCGCGAGCAAGCCCGGCACCTACTACTACCTCGGCAGGACAGAGCAACCCGGCGTCCCGGACCCACTGTGGACCGGAAGCCTCCACGGCGCGATCGTGGTCGACCCGCCGGGCGCCGCGATCCGCCCGGGGGACCGCGTCTTCGTAATCTCCTCCTGGTTCACCTTCGACACGACGAACTTCAGCGACCTGTCCGACGACGCCGTCATCACCGCCAACGGCCTCGCCTGGCCGCATACCGAGGTCGTCGAGGCGACAGAGGGCGACAGCCTGGAGTGGCGGTGGATCAACCTGTCGGCGCTCGATCACCCGATGCACCTCCACGGCTTCCACTTCCGGGTGGACGCGAGGGGCGACGGGATGCGCGACACCCTCTATCCCCTGGAGCGGCGCCAGCTGGCCGTGACCGAGCATGTCGGTCCCGGCGAGACCGCGACGACCACGTGGTCTCCGGATCGCTCCGGGAACTGGATCTTCCATTGCCACATGCTGAGCCACATGTCGACGATCGAGATCGTCAACTCCGCCCTGGTCGAACGCGGCACGGGCCACGGCCACGACGCGCAGCACATGATGGGTATGCTGGTCGTCGGGATCCGCGTCCGGCCGTCCGGTCCTGCGGAAGAGAAGCCGGCCGAAGCCCGCCGGCTCCGCCTGCTCATCCGCTCGCGACCGGACGTATACGGGAAATACCCCGGCTATGCCTACGTCCTCGGCGGCTCGCGGGAGGCGGAGGATCCGGACGCGCTGACCGTGCCCGGCCCGACGCTCGTCCTCGAGAAGGATGAGCGGGTGGCGATCACGCTGGTCAACGAGTCCCACGAGCCGGCGGCCGTCCACTGGCACGGGATCGAGCTCGAGAGCTACCCGGACGGCGTGCCGGGATGGAGCGGCGGGGAGGAGCGCGTACTGCCCGCGATCGCGCCGGGAGACTCGCTCACGGTGCGCTTCACGCCGCCGCGCGCGGGCACGTTCATGTACCACTCGCACTTCAACGAGATGCAGCAGACCAGCTCCGGGCTCTACGGGCCGATCGTCGTGCTCGAACCGGGCGCGACGTTCGATCCGGAGACGGACCGCGTGCTCGTGTTCAGCGACGGCGGACCATGGTCCAGCTTCATCGACCCGTCGACGATTCCGCCGACCTTGCTGAACGGCCGCGTCGATCCGGAGCCGCTCGAGCTCCGCGCCGGAACGACGTACCGCTTCCGCCTGATCAACATCCTTACCGAGACGCGCGTCCGCGTCGGACTTCACAAGGAAGAGGAGCCGGTCGAGTGGCGTGCGGTCGCCAAGGATGGCGCTGATCTCCCGCCGTCCCTGGCGACCGCGCAACCTGCCCGCCTCGGCTTCCTGCCGGGCGAGATCTACGATTTCGAGTTCACACCCGAGTCCCGCGGCGAGCTCGAGCTCGCGTTCGGCAAGGGGGAGCCGGAGACCTTCACCCGGGTTCCGGTGCTGGTCCGCTGAATCCGAGGCGCCCCGTCCGGGCACGCGCTTATGCTCGGCTTTCCGAGCTCCAGTCCTCCCGTCCGTCCACGTACATGAGGGATCCCGGCGTCGTCAGGGTCTCGCCCGTCTCGAGCAGGGTCTTGAGGCCCGAGAGGATCATCGGCCAGCCGCCGTAGAGCTCCTCGTTGGCGCCGTCGCGGAGCTCGTCGTGGGTGACGACGAGCCGGCACGAGTCCTCGATCTTTTCGATCTCCCAGGTCACGCGGGACGCACCCTCCGCCTTCACCTCGTCGCTCCATAACGCCCGGAAGCTCTGCACGAGTCGGCGCGGCGGGTCGACCTCCAGGTTTTCGCCTTCGAGGATGGGCGGGTTGTCGCCATCCACCGCGGGGTTGCCCATGTATCCCGGGATCCCCTCATAGCGGGATCCCGGGGTCCAGTCCGATCGGACGCCGAGGCCAAACGTGTACCTCGCGCGCATCTCTGGCTCGGTGATTGCCTGCCAGAGCCGCTCGGGCGTCGTCTTGATGTAGATCTCGAAGACCTTTTCCATCGTTCGCTCCAGTCTCTGTTTGAGTTCGCTCAGGCTCGCGACCCAGGGCTCGGCGTACTTGCTTACCCAGCGGTCGTGGACGAGCCGGATGGGAACGGGGTTCAGGAAGTGGAGCTTCTCACGTCCGCGCCGGCGGGTGAGGACCAGCCCGGCCTCTTCCAGGACCTTGAGGTGCTTCATGACGCCGAAGCGCGTCATGGGGATCCGCGCCTGGAGCGCATGCAAGCTCTGCCCATCCTCCCGGAACAGCTCGTCCAGCAGCTCGCGCCGCGTTGCATCCGCGAGGGCCTTGAACACGGCGTCCATGTCCCAGAATATGTGACCATATAGTCACCTGTCAAGCCGCGATTCGGTACGCGCGGGTGATCCGCCTCTCCGCGGAGACGTCTCTCGGGTCTCCCGCGTCTCCGCGGAGACGTCCACCGACTATCGCCTGTGGACGATTCCCATGAGGCCGCTGGTCGGCCGCAGGGTGATGCTGGCCATGGGGACCGGAGGCTCGGAGCCCCACGCGATCCGGAAGCGCTGAGCGATCGCGGCCACGATGAGGACGAGCTCCATGCGCGCGAATTCGCGTCCGATGCACATCCTGGGGCCGGCGCCGAAGGGCAGGTAGGCCAGCCGTGGGAGCGCGCGCTCGAAGTCGTCGGTCCAGCGGTCGGGATCGAACACGAGCGGATCGGAATAGAAGCGGGCGTCGCGGTGGAGCACCCAGGGGAACACGAAGAGGGTCGTGCCCGCGGGCACGGGGTAGCCCGCGATTTCGTCCTCCTCGAGCGCCTCGCGCCCGAACGAGTAGGCCGGAGGGTAGAGGCGCATTGATTCCGTGACAACCCGTTCGGTGAAGGGCAGGCGTGGCAGGTCCGCGATCCCCGGCCGCCGCCCCTCGAGGCCATCGGCTTCCTCCCCGAGCCGTACCGCGACGTCCGGATGCTGCGAGACCAGATACCACGTCCAGGTCAGCGCGAGCGCGGTCGTCTCGTGACCGGCGAGGAGCATCGTGATCGTCTCGTCCCGAAGCTGTTCCTCGCTCATCGGCCGGCCGTCTTCGTCCCTGGCCTGGATCAGCGCCGACAGCAGATCGCCGCGATCGAGACCGTCGCGGTGCTCGGCGATGATGCGGTACACGAGGCGGTCCATGCGGTCGACCGCCCTCCGGTAGCGGAGATTCCCCCGCGTGGGGACCCAGTCGGGGACGAGGACCGGGCGGCGGATCCGCCGCGCGATCTCCTCGATGCCGATGTCGAAGGCGGCGGCGATCTCGGCCACGTCGCCGGCCACCTCGCTGTCGAAGAGCGTCTTGGCGACGACTCGGAATGTGATCGAGGTCATCTCGTGGCGGATGTCGCGCTCCTCCCCGTCCCGCCAGTCGTCGACCCGGTCGATCGCGTAGTCGACCATCACGCGCGCGTACTCCGCGATCCGGTCGTGGTGGAAGGCGGGCTGGACGAGCCGCCGCTGGCGGCGCCAGTCCTCGCCCTCGTTGGTGAGTAGTCCCTTGCCGAAGATCGCGGCGACCTTGCGCCAGAAGAACGTGTGCTTGACGTAGTTCCGCTGGTTCTCGACGAGGACCCGCTCGACGGCCTCGGGGGAGCTGAGGAGCCACGCCTCGCGGTTCACGAGGCGGAAGCGCGCAACGTCGCCGTGCTCGCGCGCGAGGCGCGTCGCAAAGCCGAGCGTGTCGGCGGCGAACTCCCGAAGGTTGCCGAGGACCCGATGGCCGCGGGGCCCGGGCGGCAGACGGCGGACCTTGGCGGGACCCCGGACGCGCATGCCGCTCAGCGCCGCCGCCACGCCATCCAACGGCCGAGGATCCCGCGCGCGCGCGGCCCGAGCCGCGAGCGCTGGTATTGGTCGGCGATGGCGCCCAGAACCTGCGCGTGGGTGGGGTAGGGCCAGACGATCGACGCGAGGTCGGCGAGGCCGACGTCCGACTCGACCGCGAGCGCGACCAGCGCGATCAGCTCGCCAGCGTGACGGCCGACGATCGTCGCCCCGACGATCGCGTCGCTTCCCTCTTCGACGAGGACCCTGGCGAAACCGCGCTCCTCGCCTTCGAGCCGCGCGCGGTCGACGGCGTCGAAGGGGTGGACGAAGGCGCGCGCGGTTACTCCCGCCGCGGCCGCGCTCGCCAGCGTGTGTCCAACACGTGCCACCTCGGGGTCGGTGAACGTGCATTCCGGCACCGTCAGCGCGCTCGCCTTCGCGCGTCCAGAAAAGAGCGCGTTCCGCAGGACGATCCGCGCGTGCGCGTCGGCGAGATGCGTGAACTGCCGACCGCCGACGACGTCCCCGGCCGCATAGACCCGCGGGTTCGTCGTCCGGAGGCGATCGTCGGTCCGGATCGTGCCCCGCCCGTCGACGTCGATCCCCGCCGACTCGAGGTCGAGGCCCGCTACGTTCGGCGAGCGCCCCGCCGCGACGAGGATCGCGTCGGCTTCCACCGAACGCCGGCCGGAGGGTTCGTCGATCGCGAGGCGGATCCCCGAGGGCGTCCGCTCGACCTCGACGAGCATGGCGCCGAGCGCGAACTCGACGCCGTCGTCGGAGAGCGCGGCGCGGATCGCCACGCCCGCGTCCGGGTCCTCGGCGGGCAGAAGCCGCTCCTCGCGCTCGACCACGACGACACGACTGCCGAAACGGGCAAAGGCCTGCGCGAGCTCGCAGCCGATCGGGCCGCCACCGACGACGGCGAGGCGGGACGGCAGCTCGGTCAGACCGAACACGGTCTCGCTCGTGAGATACCCGGTTTCCGACAGGCCGGGGATCGGCGGCGCGGCGGGACGCGCGCCGGTGGCGATCACCGCGCGCGCGAACGATAGCCGCGCGCCGTCCACCTCGACCGCGTCGCGCGCGACGAAGCGGGCCTCGCCGAGAAAGACGTCGACTCCGAGGTCGCGGAAGCGCGCGGCCGAGTCGTGCGCGGCGATTTCGGCGCGGATTCGCCGCATGCGCTCCATCACGGCGCCGAAGTCGGCGGGAGGGGATTCCGCGCGCACGCCCGCTGCCCGCGCTGACACTGCCGCCCGCGCCGAAGCGAGGAGCGCCTTCGATGGCACGCAGCCCGTGTTCAGGCAGTCCCCGCCCATGCGATGCTTCTCCACCAGGGTCACCTTGGCCTTCACCGTGGCCGCGATGTACGCGGCCACCAGCCCGGCGGAGCCG
>DASRVB010000190.1:0-15373 GCA_035687725.1 Gemmatimonadota bacterium | reverse complement strand
CGCCGGAATCGGGGTTACCTCGGGCCATAGCGTCGCCGCCTCGTCATCGTCCAGATGTACCGTGGCCCACAGCCGGTCGGCGGGCAGCCCCAGCTCGACGGTCAGGAACTCCCACGCGAACGCGATCGCGTCCCGCTTGAAGTAGTCGCCGAACGAGAAGTTCCCGAGCATCTCGAAGAACGTGTGATGCCGCGGCGTGTACCCGACGTTCTCAAAGTCGTTGTGCTTGCCCGACACGCGCAGGCACTTCTGCGCCGTGACCGCCCGCTCGTAGGATACGCGCCGAGCGCCGGTGAACACGTCCTTGAACTGGACCATCCCGGCGTTCACGAACAGGAGCGTGGGGTCGCCCTGGGGCACGAGCGGAGACGAGGCGACGCGCTCGTGCGCGCGCGCCGCGAAGTAGTCCAGGAACCGGCGGCGGATCTCGTGGCCTGTCATGAGCCTGTAAAGCTACCGGCGGCCCGGAACCGGCGCATCAGCGCTACAGCCAGCTCTCCCAGCCGCTGTAGTCGGTGGCGACCCCGTGGGGGAAGCGCGCGCGGTACGCGCGATACCGGCGGAGCGAGCGCTCGTGTCGCTGGTCGGACGCCTTGAGCGGCTCGTGGTGCGCGGCGAACATGGCGCGCTCGACCGACCAGACGTTGCCTTCGCCGAGCCGCCAGTCGGCGCGCGTCAGCTCGTCGAGATCGAACACCGCGAATCCCAGGACTCGGCCGGTGTCGTCGACGTACGCATCGACGTAGCTCCAGGCGAGATCGCGGATCGTCCGGAACACGGGCTTCCTGCCGGCGAGCGCGGGATCGCGCGACTTGCCGACGGCACCCCAACGCCCGTCGCGCCGGTAGAGGAAGAGCACGTGGTCGAGCCTGTCCTGGGAGGCCAGGTCGAGGACGATCGGCGGGTCGCCGTGCTGCTCGAGGATCGTGGCGGCGGCCATCGCGCCCTCCAGGCAGTGCGCCGATCCCCGCCGGACGACGCCGCGGAACGTGCGCGCGGTGGGACCGCGAATCTCGAGGTTGTAGCGGAGGGTCCGGAGCCAGTCCTGAACGAGCCGCGGAGTCGTCAGGCGATCGACGAGCTCCCGCTCGCGTGGCCGGAACCGGCTCCGATCGGGCTTGCGGCTCAATCCGCGCCCGGTTCGACCTCGGGGAGAACCGCCGAGCAGACTTCGTAGATCCGCTCGTTGTCGTAGCCGCGCCGCTGGAGGTACCCGGCCAGCCGGCGCCAGCGGGCCGCGTCGGTGCGCCCGGCTATCCGTGGCAGGTACGATTCGGCGAGCCTGCGGGCGAGCGCGGCATCGTCCACCTCTTCCTCGGCGAAGACGGCATCGACCGAGCGGCCGGCGAGCGGCGCGGGCACACCCCGCGCCACGAGCTCGCCCACCAGGAGCCGCCGCGCGCGGGGCTTGAGCCGGACCGCGTCGCGGGCGAACGCCTCGGCATAGCGGCGGTCGGAGACGAGCTCGCGGTCGGCGAGCTCCTGGACGATTTCGCGAACGTCTTCGGGATGGGTGCCGGCCCGGCGCATGAGCTTCTCGCCCAGCTCCTTGACGCCATGCTCGCGGCGGGCGAGGAGCCGGAGCGCCCCCTCCCGAAGCCGGTCGAGCGCTTCCGGGTCCCGGGGCGCGGTCCCCGATGCCCCGGGGTCGGCCGTGCCTCGGTCGGGGCCAGCGTTATCGAGCAAGCCGCCGGGCGGCCAGCCGCATGAGGCCGGCGGCAATCCCCAATCCCGCCACCCACAGGAGCGTCCCCGGCCATCCCCGCGTCCACGCCTCGCGCGTGACGTCGATGGGGCCGCGGCGCTCGGCGGACATGTCAGGCGCGGACGGGGCTCGCGTCACCGGGCCGGCGCGCGGGAACGAGGAGCCAGAGGAGGAGATAGACGAGGATGCCCGGGAAGGCCGCGGAGAGGATGGAGACGAGGACGTAGATCACGCGCAGGAGCGTGACGTCGAGGTCGAAGTGCTCGGCGATCCCGCCCATCACGCCCGCGATCATCCGCTTTTCGTGCGACCGCCGCAGCGGGGGGTTTCCGAAGTCCATCGCGCCTCCTCGCCGCCGCTCTCAGCTCCCCGGTATCCGGCAGGCGGCCGCGCCGCGCTTCTCCAGGTAGCGCTGGTGATACTCCTCGGCGCGCCAGAACTCCCCGGCGGGCTCGATGGCGGTGACGATGGGACGCCGGAACCGCCCTGCCGCTTCCAGCCGCTCCTTCGACGCGCGCGCGGCGGCTTGCTGCTCCGGCGTGTGGTAGAAGATCGCCGAGCGGTACTGATCGCCGACGTCGGGGCCTTGGCGGTTGAGCGTCGTCGGGTCGTGGCAGCTCCAGAAGGTTTCCAGCAGCTCGTCGTAGGCAATCCGGGTTGGATCGTACGTCAGGTGGACCACCTCCGCGTGGCCCGTCCGGCCCCCGCACACCTGGCGGTAGGACGGGCTCACGGTCGTGCCGCCCATGAATCCGACTGCCGTATCGACGACTCCCGGCAGCTGCCGGAACGTCTCCTCGACGCCCCAGAAGCATCCCGCGGCGAACGTGGCCTTCTCCATCTCGCCCCCTCAGCAGGTGGTGTGGATGAGCGCGCCGATTTGCGGCGCCTCGTCCCGCAGCCGGTTGTACGTCTCGACCGCCTCCGGCGTCGGCGCGGCGTGAAGCTCGATTCCGCGTGCCGCGAGCGCAGCCCGCGTCTCCGCGGAGACGTCGAGGCGCCCGTGCATGCCGCGACCGATCACGACCGTCCGCGCGCCGTGTTCGAGGATCTCCTCGACGTCGGCCAGCTGAACGCCCGGAACGTGGCGGGTGCCGGTCTCGTTCCAGTCCCACTCGCGGGACCCGCCCGGCCACAGCTTGGCGTCCTTGTAGGGCGCCGACCCCTCGACCTCGAGCACGCCCCACTCGAGCGCGGACACCCGGGGCGGCCTCGCCGTCACTCCCCGCCCTCGACCCGCGTGAAGGTCACGGTCTCCGCGCTGAACGAATCCGGCCGGACGCTCGCGTCCTGACCCGGACCCGCCGGCTCGAGATCGATCCGGAACGACTCCTCTCCCGTGAACTCGTAGATCCCGTACGTCGTGGTCCCCTGAAGGGGCTCGAAATCGAAGTCCGAGAAATCGATCGTCGCGGGATCCGCGGAGGGGTCGGTGACGTACGCCATGCGGATCGTCTCGGGGGGCATCTCTGCGCCCGGCATGTTGGGCTCCAGGATCCATTCCGCCCGGCCGTTCTCCGCGAAGACGAACGTCATGCCGTTGCCGCCGTCGTCGGTCCCGGTCCACCTGCCCTCCAGCGTGCGGGATTCCCCGCAGCCGAGGAAGACCAGGAGCGCGAGCGCGGGTATCCAGCGGGAGAGGGACATACGCGTCCTTTCGTGAGTGTGCTCAGGGGTCGAAGCGGTCTCGTTCCAGAAGCACCGCCGCGCTGCGATCGCCGAAGGTGAACACCGACCGGAAGATACCTTCGATCCCCACGCGCGCGCCCTCTCGCGGGGTGGCCCCGCGCTCGCTGACGACCGGGAGGCTGCCCGTTCCGTCGTCGACCTGGAACGCCCCGCGGCCTAGGGCGCCGAACGAGAACCCGGTCACCCGCCCCTCGACCCGGACCCGCTCTCCGTCGTACCGGCCGGGATCGTCCAGCAGGTCGCGGATCGGAACCGTCCCGCGACAGGCGGCGAGCAGGAACAGCGCGGAGGCGAACAGGGCGGTCGCGGCGGGACGGATCGGCATGGGGTCCTCCTTCTCTGAGGTCTCCCTCGTCTACCACCCCGTCGCCCGCGGCGTTCCGCCGGTCCCCGTCCTCAGTGGCCCCGCAGCCGTCGGTAGTCCGACAGGTGCCGGATGGCTTCATCCGAGCGGCCGGCGCGGTCGTACAGCCGGGCCAGGTTGTAGTGCGCCTCGGCGTGGCTCGGGTCGAGCCGGATCGCCCGGCTGTAGAGCTCGATGGCGGTCTCTTCCTCGCCGAGATCGTCGAGCGCCACTCCCAGGTTGAAGGCGGCGATCGCGCTGTCGGGCGCCGCCTTGAGCGCCAGCCGGTAGTGCTCGGCCGCGGCCAGCAGGTCGCCGGTCTCGTGGACCAGCCTGCCCAGGTTCAGGTGGGCCTCGGCGTGGCCACGGTCCAGCTCCAGCGCGCGGCGATACGCGTTGGCTGCCTCGACCGGGGCCACGATCTCCAGATCGACCCCCAGATCGAACCAGTCATCGGCGTCGAGGTCGCCTTCGCGGATGCGCTCTTCGGCTGCACGGATGGCGATCGGTGCCACCTGCTCGGCCAGAGCGGACACCTCGAAGTCGATCCGGAACTGGTGCGACCGGGGCTCCCACATCGTGCTGCCGTCCCGCACCACGACCCGCTCCCCATCGGCCATGATGCGGACCGACGTCAGCGGCCGGCCGCTGGGAAGCTCCGCGCGCAGGCTGTCGAGCGATCGGCGGATCTTGCGGGGCGAGATATCGGCCTCGAGGAGCTCTCGGATCGCCTTGAGGAGGACGAGATCGCGGAAGGAGAAGCGGAACTCGCCGCGCGGGCCGCGCTCGGGCTCGAGGATCCCGGATCGCACCCAGGACCGGACGCTCGACACCGGGAGGCCGATCAGCTCGGCCACGTCGCGTGTCGTATAGGCTGTCAAGGGACCCAGGCGTGCGGCTCAGCCGCGTGCGGACTTCCTTCGAGCGGGCTTCTTGTCCGCCTTCGCCACGGCCTTCTTCTTCGACGCGCGAGCGGCGGGCTTGCGACCCTCCTTCTCGGAGAGGCTCGCCTTGAGCGCCGCCATGAGATCGATGATCTGGGGCTGCGGGGCCTCGGAGGCCGGGGCGGCGGTGATTTCCTGGCCCTCGACCTTTTGCTGGATCATCTCCAGCATCTGCTGGCGAACCTGATCGTGGTACTTCTCCGGCTCGAAGGCGTCCGCGGACGATGCTTCCACCAGCTGCTTGGCGAGCTTGAGCTCCGATTTGGCGACGTCTCCCTGCTCGACGGGAACCTCGGAGAAATGACGCACCTCGTCGGCGTAGCGGAGCTGCTCCATCACCATGCCGCCGTCGTCGCTCGCCATGGGGCGGACGAGGACGAGATACATCTTGCCGCGGGCCGCGTAGCGAGCGATCGCGACCCTGCCCGTCTCCCGCAGCGCGACCGACAGCAGCCGGTAGGCGCGCGATCCCCCCTTGTCGGGTCCCAGATAGTACGAGCGCTCGAGGAAGACCGGGTCCACCTCTTCGGCGGGAACGAACTCGGTGATCTCGATCCCCTCGGATACCGGCGTCTCGATCGCCTCCAGCTCCTCGGGCGTGAACAGGACGTACTGGTCCTTCGAGAACTCGTATCCTTTGACGATCTCCTCCTTCTCCACCACGACGTCGCACCGTGGGCAGACGTATTGTTGGCGCAGCCGCGAGCCGCACTTCTGGTGGACGAGATTGAAGGAGACCTTGGCCCCCGACTGCCCGGTCGCATACAGCTTGACCGGCACGCTGACGAGGCCGAACGAGATGGTGGTGGATGCGATGGGGCGGGCGGCCATGGGCGGGAAGGGTACCGGACGCGGTCCTGGCCCCGCAAGGGCCTGGACGCCGCCATCGTCGAGGAACTGGTCAAAGATGCCCAAACGCGCCGGCATGCATAGGTTGTCGCCCCCATGTCCGATCGGCTGAAGGCGTACCGCGCAAAGCGCATGGCATCGAAGACTCCCGAGCCCATGGGCGGGGCCGTGGAGACCGGCGGGCGGCTCCTCTGCGTCCAGCAGCATGCCGCGCGGAACCTCCACTGGGACCTGCGGCTCGAGATGGGCCGAACGCTCGTCTCATGGGCCGTCCCCAAGGGGCCCTCTCCGAATCCCGCCGACAAGCGGCTCGCCATGAAGGTCGAGGATCACCCGCTCGAGTACGGCGACTTCGAGGGCGTGATCCCGGCCGGCCAATACGGAGCGGGGCCCGTGATCCTGTGGGACAAGGGCACGTGGACGCCGCTGGAAGACCCGGTCGAGGGTCTCGCGAAGGGAAAGCTCCTGTTCGACCTGCACGGCTACAAGCTCCGGGGACGCTGGACGCTCGTGAAGACGAAGCAGGCGGAAAACTCGTGGCTCTTCATCAAGGAGCGCGACGAGCACGTCGACCCGCGCGGCACCGACGCCTATCCCCACGACTCGATCTACTCCGGCCTCACGGTCGAGCAGCGGCGCGATCCGGCTCCGGTCCGGGCGAGAGTCGCCGAACGTCTCGCGGCGGCGGGGGCCGTCCGGCGCGTGGTCGATCTCGGCAAGCTCTCGCCCATGCTGGCGGTCTCGGCGGACGCGCCGTTCTCCCGCGCAGGCTGGGTGTTCGAGATCAAGCTGGACGGCTACCGGCTCCTCGCCGCTCGGGAGAAGGGCGAGCCGCGGCTGGTATCGCGCAACGGCAACGACATGACCGCGACCTTCCCCGAGATCGCGCGCGCGATCCGCGGGCTGCCCTACGAGGGGCTGATCGTGGACGGAGAGATCGTGGTCCACGACGCGCGCGGGATCCCGAGCTTTCAGGAGCTCCAGAAGCGCGGGCAGCTCTCGCGACGTAGCGACGTCCAGCGCGCGGCCGCCGAGCGCCCGGCCACGTTCTACGCCTTCGACCTGCTCGCGTGCGAGGGATTCGACGCCCGCGAGCTGCCGCTCCTCGAGCGGAAGGCCATCCTCCGCGAGGTGCTCCCGTGCTGCGGGCCGATCCGGTTCAGTGACCATGTGGAGGAACTGGGCGAGCGGGTCTACGAGCAGGTCACCGCGCTCGACCTCGAGGGGATCGTCGGGAAGAAGGCCGACGCGCCCTATCGCACGGGACAGCGCTCGCGCGACTGGGTCAAGGTGCGCGCGATGCGGTCCGAGGACTTCGCGGTCGTCGGGTGGACCGATCCATCCGGCGCGCGCGCGGGCTTCGGCTCGCTCCACCTCGCGCAGTTCGACGCGGACGGGACACCGGTCTACGCCGGTGCTGTCGGGTCGGGCTTCACCGGCAGACAGCTGAGCGCGCTCTTTCGGAGGCTGGCCGCGATGGAGCCGGGCTCCCCACCGGGCGGCCCGCGTCCGGCCGGCCGCAACCACCACTGGGTGCAACCCGCGTTCGTCGTCGAGGTGCGCTACCGCGAGGTTACCGAGGAGGGTTTGCTGCGCCAGCCTACGTTCCTGCGCATCCGCGACGACAAGACTCCGATGGAATGCGTCCGGAAGGAGGCGCGGGCGACGGACGCCGCCCCAGCGGGGGCGGCGGATGCTGCGCCAGCGCTCGCGACGGTCACGCCTTCCGCGGTCGCGCCGTCGCACGAACCGGTGCGCTCGATCCCATTCACGAACCTCGACAAGGTGCTGTACCCCGCGGCGGGATTCACCAAGGGCGACGTGATCGAGTACTACCGGACGGTCGCCGACTGGATGCTTCCCTTCCTGCGCGATCGGCCGCTCGTCCTCACGCGATATCCGGATGGCATCGCCGGGAAGTCGTTCTACCAGAAGAACGCGCCCGAATGGAAACCGGATTGGGTGCGCACCGTCCGCGTGTACAGCGAAGGCTCGGAGCGGGACCTCGACTATTTCGTCGTCGACGATCTGGATTCGCTTCTCTACATCGTCAACTCCGCGGCGCTCCTCCTCCATGTCTGGTCGAGCCGCGTGGAGACGCTCGGCAATCCGGACTGGTGCATCCTCGACCTGGACCCCAAGGATGCCCCCTTCGAGCACGTCGTCGAGATCGCGCGGCTGCTGCACCGGATCTGCGACGAGATCGAGCTGCCCGCCTTCGCCAAGACGAGCGGATCGACCGGCCTCCACGTCCTCGTTCCGCTGGGCCGCAAAGTGACCTACGACCAGTCGCGCACGCTGGGCGAGCTGCTCGCGCGAGTCGTAGTGCGGGAGCTGCCCCGGATCGCCACGATCGAGCGCGTGGTCGAGAAGCGGGGCGGCAAGGTGTACGTCGATTTTCTGCAGAACGGCCACGGGAAGCTCCTGGTGGCGCCCTACAGCACGCGGCCGCTTCCCGGCGCGCCGGTGTCGGCGCCGCTCCGCTGGAGCGAGGTCAAGCGCGGGCTCGACATCTCGCGCTTCAGGATCGATTCCATGCCCCGGCGGCTGCGCGCCATGAAGCGCGACCCGCTGGGGCCGCTGCTCGATCTCGATCCCGACCTGGTGGGCGCGCTGGAGCGCCTCGCCGGGCGCATGGACGGCCGGCGGAGCACCGGGCGATGATCCACTTCGTCGTGACCGCCGCACAGGACCACTCGATCCGGGACTACCTCGCACGCCGCGGGGAGATCCTGGCCGGCCGGCTCGACGTACTCCATTACGAGAACCTGCCGGACTGCCCGCGATTCGAGCGCGGCACGTACATCCTGTCGGCGCTCGAGTACCTGAGCCCGCCCATGCTGTCGCTCGTGACCGCCATCCACTCCCGGCTCGCCAGGACGGAGGGGTTCCACTTCCTCAACGATCCCGCGCGCACACTCCGGCGGTTCGGTCTCCTCCGCGAGCTCGAGCGAAGGGGATTCAACCCGTTCCGAGCGGTGCGCGCGGGCGACGATCTCGCCGGCCTCTCCTACCCGGTCTTCCTCCGGGCCGAGCGGTCCCATGACGGAGCCGTGTCGCCGCTTCTCCGGTCGGCCCGCGAAGTCGAGACCGCGATCGGCCGTGCGCTGCTCGCCGGCCGCCGGATCGAGGACCTGCTGGTGGTCGAGTTCTGCGACACGGCCGACGTTCGCGGCTACTACCGGAAGTACGGGGCCTTCATCGTCGGAGACAGCATTATCCCCCGCCGCCTCGATTACGGGCGCGCCTGGATGCTCAAGCGCCAGCAGAGCGAATTTTCCGCCGCGATGGGCCTCGAGGAACTGGAGTACGTGCGTGACAATCCACACGAGGCGGCTCTCCGGGAGATCGCCGATCTCGCCGCCGTGGGATACGGCTGCATCGACTACGGCATCAAGGACGGGCGGATCGTCGTCTGGGAGATCAACCTGGCCCCCACCATGGGTCCCGCCCGTGGCGACGTCCGCATACCCAAGACCCCGGAGTACCGGCGCATCCACGCGGAGACCGGTGAGGTGTACCACCCGAGGCTGCGGGAGGCATTCGAGGCGCTGGACCTGCCGGCCGCGGGCGCGGCCGTGGAGGTGGACATCGATCCGGCGCTCGTCCGGGCAGCCCGCGCGAGCGCGAACGGGCTGCCGCGGAGCGGCGGCGGATGGGCACGCTTCCTCGGGCGGACGAGGCCCCTGCTCGAGCCCCTGGCCGCGCCCGTCCTTCTCCTCTTCGGCCGCGTGGCGCGGCGACGCGCCCGTCCGGGCGCCGGTGGAGAGCTCTAGGCGGGACGCTGCGCGAGGAACCGCCGGAACCACTCCTCGCGCGGGTAGGACAGCGCCGCGCCGAGAAGGACGACGGCGATGGCCGCGGCCAACACGCCGGTGCTTCCGGTCAGCAGATGGACGGTCACGCCGATCAGGCCGACGGCCTCCAGGAACGCGTACCCCGCGATCAGTCGCGACGTCACCCCGCGGGGCCCCCGACTCAGCTCGACCTCCGGCCTGGCGACCGTCGAGGGCGTCGGAGCCCGGGCGCGGCCCCAGATCACCATCCACCCCAGCACGCCGATCAGCATGGCGGCGACGAACACCTGCTTGAGCACGTCGGCGGTTCCCGGATCCACGGCGGCGATTTCTCCCGAGCGCCTCAGGTACCAAGCGACCGCGGCGTAGATGAGCACCGCGCCCACCAGCGCGCCACAGACGATGCGCGCGCTCTTGAGCGCCTGCTCGACCTCCGCCGACACGGCCCCCGCGTTCGCTTCATTCATCTGCTCAGCCTCCGCATCAGCTGGTTCCAGAACTCGAGCGCCTCGTAGAAGCGCCTCACCGACACGCGCTCGTCGCGGCCGTGGGAGCGGGACTCCTGGGAGTCGTCGAAGATCGCCCCCGCGCCATAGACCGGAATGCCCGCATTCCGCACGTACAGCCCGTCGGTGGCTCCCGTGGACATGATCGGCACCACCGTGGCTCCCGGCCACATCCCTTCGACGATCGCTTCGATCGGCTCGAGGATCTCCGGCCGCAGCGGCGAAGGCGGGCTCTCGGTCGGCTCGCGCTTCCGG
Source organism: Gemmatimonadota bacterium (assembly GCA_035687725.1). Lineage (GTDB taxonomy): Bacteria > Gemmatimonadota > Gemmatimonadetes > JACCXV01 > JAHWKZ01 > JAICNR01. Next base: position 5,285 of record DASRVB010000190.1, on the reverse strand, counting down.
GAGACCCGGATGCGCGGATCGGCCAGGACCGCATTCAGAGTAGCATCCACGGCATTGATCGGCTCGCCCGGCAGGATGCGGCAGTTGACGGTCGCCCGCGCCGTCTGGGGAAGCGCGTTGTCGGCGTGCCCGGCCTCGAGCCGGGTCGCCGTGCAGGTCGTGCGCAGGAGCGCGTTGAAGAGGGGCGACTCCGAGAGTCGGGCGGCCGCCGCCGAGTCGGGCGGAGTCGCCGTCACGGAGCGCATGTCGGCGGCCACGGAACCCTGCTCGTAGGCTGCCGAGCGCTCGAAGAAGCCGCGGGTCACCTCGTTCAGCGTGACCGGGAAGCGATACTCCGCGAGGCGCACCAGGCCGCGGGCCAGCGCCTCGATCGCGTTGTCCGGACTCGGCCGCGAGCTGTGGCCCCCGTCGTCGGTGACCTCGAGCTCGAACGTCAGGTACACCTTCTCGCTCGCTTGCACCTCGAACATGACGTCGCGGCCATCGAGCGTGATGCCTCCCCCCGAATCGGTGTTGAGCGCGAACTCGGGCTCGCCGATCAGGTTCCGCCCCTCGGTCACGAGCCACCGGATCCCCGCGCTGTTCGTCTCCTCGTCGGAGGTCAGCGCCACGATCCAGTCGCGATCCGGAACGAACCCGTCGCGTCCGGCGCGGATCAGATTGAACACCAGGATCGCAGCGCCGGCCTTGTTGTCACGGGTGCCGCGGGCATACCACCAGCCGTCTTCCAGGACGAGCGAGAAGGGGTCGGTGGACCAGTCTTCGCGGAGCGCGGGGACGACGTCGAGGTGCGCGAGCAGAAGGATCGGAGGTCGTTCTCCGGTGCCCGACAGCCGCGCGATGAGGACCTGCGCGCTGTCGGGGCCGGTGATCTCGGTTTCGATGCCCGCCGACTCCAGCCTGGCGGCCGTGACCGACAGGATCCGCTGCGAGTCGTCGCTCCCCGAGACGGACGGGATCTCGATCATCTCCGCATAGATCTCCGCCGCCAGCAGGCTGTCCTCGACGCTCGGTGTCTGGCCGGATGCGGCGGCAGGGCCGGCCAGGATGGCGCCGAGAACCACCGGCCCGAGCGTGTGGGCCACCGATGCCGGGCCCGTCGACGCGCCGCGCCTCACCGCGAGGCCGGGGCGGGATCTTCGGGTTCCGGCGGCGTGTGCTCCTCGAGGTAGCGGGTCAGGAGGGAGTACAGGTGGAGGGTCGTGTTCTCGCCCTCGAAGATCCCGTGCGTCCGGTTGGGATAGGCCATCATCTGGAACGGCTTGTTGGCCTCCACCAGCGCGTTGATCAGCCGCTCGGTGCCCTGGAAGTGGACGTTGTCGTCGCCGGTGCCGTGGACGACCAGGAGGTTGCCCTCGAGCTGATCCGCGAACGTCAGGGGCGAGCTCTGGGCGTAGTCTTCGGGGTTGTCCTGCGGCAGCCCCATGTAGCGCTCCTGGTAGATCGTGTCGTAGAGGCGGATGTCGGGCACCGGAGCCACCGCCATGCCGGTCTCGAAGACGTCGGGATAGCGAAACAGCGAATTGAGCGTCTGCGATCCTCCGCCGCTCCAGCCCCAGATCGCGGTGCGGTCCGGGTCCACGTACGGCCACTCCTCGATCGCGTTCACCGCGCCGGCGATGTCGCGCGACGTCAGCGTGCCGAGCCGGCGGTAGATCGTCTTGCGCCACTCGCGGCCGCGGGGCGCCGGCGTGCCGCGCGGATCGACGCTGGCCACCAGGTACCCCTGCTGGGTCAGGTAGAGATGCCACAGGTACGAGCTGCCGCCCCACGCGTCATCGACCGTCGTCCCCCAGGGCTCGCCGTAGACGTGGACCAGAAGCGGATACTGCCGCGACGGATCGAAGTCCGGGGGCTTCATGATCCAGCCGTCGAGCATGACCCCGTCGCCCTGGTCGACGCGGAAGAACTCCACCGCCCCGCGGTCGAGCGCCGCGACCTTGTCGCGATAGACCTGATTGGCCGCCAGCACCCGCTGTGCCCGGTGATCCGGCAGGTGCACGAGCTCGGTCATGGGTGGCGTGCCGAACGACGACTGCACGTGGAACGCCCACTCCCCTCCGGGGCTCATGTCGTAGGTATGCGACCCGCTCATGTCGGCGGGCGTCACCCGCTCCGGGGACCCCTCGCCGTCCAGGCGCGTGCGGAACAGGAACGCGCGGGTGGGATCCTCGGGAGAGGCGATGTAGTAGAACCACCCGTCCTCCTCGTCGATCCCGACGACGTCGATGATGTCGTGCTCTCCCTGAGTGATCAGCCGCTTGGAGGAGCCGTCGCGCGCGATCACGTAGGCATGCCGCCAGCCGTCCGACTCGCTGAGCCAGGCGAACTCGCGGCCGCCGTCCAACCACTCCATGAGCTCGACGCGCATGTCCACCCATGCGCTGTCGCGCTCGGTGTGGATCGTCCGCACCTGCCCGGTGTCAGCCTCCCCGAGCATGATCTCGAGCGTGTTCTGTAACCGGTTGAGGCGCTGCATGACGATCTCGTCGGAGCTCGCCGCCCACTCCATCCGGGCGATGTAGTTCTCACGCGGGTCGCCGGGCACGTCCATCCAGCGCGTCGCCCCGCCCTCGGTGGAGACGACGCCGACCCGCCCCGCGGAGTTCGTGGTGCCGGCCTTGGGATACTGAACCGGAACGGTGAAGGAGTACAGCGAGTCGGTGGAGTTCAGCAGCAGGAAGTCGCGCACGCCCGTCGCGTCGAGCTGCCAGTAGGCGATCCGCTCGCCGTCCGGGCTCCAGCGCCAGCCGTCCTGGAGGCCCAGCTCTTCCTCGTAGACCCAATCGAACGTGCCGTTGATCGTCGTGCGCGAGCCGTCGGACGTCAGCTGAGTGATGGCGCCCCCGTCGAGCGACTCGACGTAGATGTTGTTCTCGCGGACGTACCCGACTCGATTGCCGTCGGGGGAAAACTTCGCGAACATGAGCGTCGACTCCGGGGCGTCGCCGCCCAGCTCGTGGAGCGATCCCGTCCCGAGGTCGAGAACCCAGTAGTCCCCGCGCGTGTTCTCCCGCCAGACGCGCTCGGAATTCGTGAAGACGAGGAGCTTCGATCCGTCCGGCGACCACTGGTAGTTCTCGATATCGAGCGGCGCATCGCCTCCCGGGGGAACCAGTCGCCCGGCCGGGACCATGACCGTGCGCTCGCCGGTCGCCGCATCGTACCGGACGATGTCCATTCCGTCATCCGCGTCGCCCGCGGGCTCGAGCGTCGTATAGGCGTCCCCGCCCTCCAGCCAGCGGGCCGGGCCGAAGCGCTCGTTGCGGAACTCGCTCGAGCCGAAGATGCGCTCGAGGCTGAGCTCGGCGGGATCGGCGGCGTCACTCCCCGGATTCTGCTGCGCGGCCAGCGGGCCGACGGGGACGAGAAGCGCGAGGGCGACGAGTGCGCGGAAGCATGTGCGTGTCATGGGACTCCCTTGAAGGTGGTTCGAGCGAGGTCGTCACGAGTCCGGCCGGAAGGCAGAAGATATCGTCCCTATCAGCGCCCTGCAGCCCACTCCGCGGTGCGGCGCGAGAGCTCGTCGAGCACATCTTCGTCCGTGCGTCCGGATCGCGCCGGAACGTGGAACGAGTGGTCCGCGTCTTCGATCACGTGAAGGGTCGCGCGGCTTCCCAGCCGCCGGATCACCGGCTCGAGAAGGTCCAGTCGGGCCAGGCGGTCGCGCGAGCCCTGCAGGAAGAGCATCGGAACGTCGACGTCGTTCAAGTGGTCGGCGCGCTCCGCTCCCGGCTTGCCGATGGCGTGGAGCGGGAAGCCGAAGAACGCGATCCCGCGCACCACGGCGAGAGGCTCCTTCGCCGCGGCCTGGGACGTCATCCGGCCGCCCATCGACTTGCCTCCGGCCAGGAGCGGCAGGTCTGCGTGCGCGGCCGCGGCCTCCACGGCGGAGCGCACCGTGGCCTCCAGGAGCGCCGGCGGGTCGGGCCGCTTCGAGCCGCGCTCCGTGTACGGGAACTGGTAGCGGAAGCTGGCTACGCCGTGCGCGGCGAGGCCCGCCGCCAGCGCCTCCATGAACGAATGCTCCATCCCCGCCCCCGCGCCATGCGCGAGGACGAGCATCCAGCGGGCGTGCTCGGGCCGCGTGACGAGCGCGGACACCTCGCCGGCCGAGCGCGACGCGCGGAACCGATGCCGGCTCGTGACGGAGCTCGCTGCGGACCGGGCGGCGCTCATCCTTCGACCAGCTCCCGGAACCTCGCCGCCAGCCGCGGCCCGGTCGCCTCGTCCTCGTGCTTGAAGAACGCGTACAGGTCGTCCCATCCCGGCGCGGCGAGCCGCTCGGCCCAGGTCTCGAGGTCCGCTTCGTCGTACTCCACCCGGCGCAGCCGGGCATAGCCGAACGCGGCCGTGCGGACGACCGGCGGGTCGCCCTTGCCCGTGTCCGACACGACCAGCGCGGCGCCGGCCTCCTCGAGCGCGGCGTAGACCTCCTCGTCGAACCAGGAGGAGCTCCGGAACTCGAGCGCGACGGGGAAGTCCGCCGGCAAGAGGGCGAGGAAGGCAGCCAGGAGCGGGACGTCCTTCTTGAGCCAGGGCGGGAGCTGGACCAGCGTCGGCCCCAGCCGAGGTCCGAGAGCGCGCGAAGTGTCGGCCACGTACGCGAGCTCGTCGCCCGCGTCGGCCAGCTTCTTCTGATGGGTGATCTTGCGCGATGCCTTGAGCGCGAAGCGGAATCCCTCGGGGACCTGCTCGGCCCAGCCCTGGAGGAGCTTCCGGGTCGGCATCCGGTAGAACGTGTTGTTGATCTCGACCGCCGGGAAGCGCTCCGCGTACCACCCGAGCATGGCCGCGTCCGGCAGGTCCTCCGGGTAGAAGCTTCCCTTCCATTCCTTGTAGGAGAACCCGCTCGTGCCCGGCCATAACCGCATGGAGGCGAACCTGCCCTCGCTCGCCCGGGCTGTCCAGGAAGCGCCGTTCGCGAAGGCATGGAGCCGTTTCGCGGCTTTTTGGTGCAAAGTACTTGACAGCTACGAAATCCATGCGCTAGGATGGGCGCCATGCTGCCGCGGGATCGGGCTCTTGGAATCGCGTTCTCGGCTCTCGCACTCGGTCTCCTCGGCGACCTCCTCCTGCGCCCCGGGCCGCCCGGCTTGGGAGCGGCCGCCTGGGTCGCGGCCTCGGCCGGAGCCGCGGCCCTGTTCCGGCCGGGAAGCGCCGCGATCGGAGCGCTGGCCGCTTCGGCCGGGTTCGGTCTCCTCATCGTCTGGCGGGACTCGCCCGCGCTCCAGGGACTCCTCGCCGCGGCGGCGATCGTCGCGTGCGGCGCGGCGTTCCTCGAG
>DASRVB010000189.1:0-9807 GCA_035687725.1 Gemmatimonadota bacterium | reverse complement strand
TGCCGGACGAGGGCGGCGCACCGCCAGGCGCCGGCGTACCTCCTCCCGGCGCGGGGCCCGGCTCCTGCCTGCCGGACTCCTGGTGCAGCCGGCGAAGCTCCTGCAGCACCTCGTCGTATAGGTCTGTGTTTCGCTCGACGTCCACAGAGCCCTCCTGCGAATCCGCGATCGCCGCCAGCGTGGCACGCTGGACGTCGGGGCTCGTGGCCTCTTCCAGGCGCTGGGTGGCGAGCACCTGGCGGATCTCCGGCGCGACCTCCGCGAACGGCCTGTCGGCGTAGAACTCGCGGTGCTCATCGTAGTAGCTCTGCACCTCTTCGTCGCCGACCTCCAGCCGGGCCTCGGACGCGCTACGCAGGTACCCGGACAGGAGCAGCCCCTCGACCCGTTCGTCGAGCTGCGACTGGCGCAACGAGTCGAGCGCGGTGCCCGCCGCCTCGGCGCGCGCGATCATGATCTTCTGCTGCACCATCGTGGCCAGGGCCCGGACCATGTCGGTCTGCTCGAGCTGGCTGATCGTCTGACGGTTCCCCGGGGGGAGGATCTCATACAGACCCCAGATCTCTCCCAGCGTGATGCTGCCCCCCTCGAAGGTCGCCAGCTCGAGCTCCCGCTCGCCGCCCGCAGGCGGCCGCTCGGCGTCGAGGATTCCGATCAGGCTATCGATGTTCGACTCGTAGAACTCTAGCCGGCTGTTCTCCATGAGGTTCGTGATATAGCGGTCCTCCGCCTCGTTCTGCATGGGCCGCGCGAGCTGCTCCTCGATCTGCTCCCGCACCTCGTCCAGCGGCGGCTTCCCGCGATCGACGATCCGCAGGATGTGATACCCGAACTGCGACTGCACGACCGGCGCGAATTCTCCGACCGGCGTCGAGAACGCGGCCGTCTCGAACTCCGCCACCATCCGGCCTCGCTCGAAGGGCTGCATGCGCCCGCCCTCCGAGGCGCTCGAGGGATCGTCGGAATGCGCGCGCGCAGCGGCGGCGAAGTCCGCTCCGTCCCGGAGCGCCACCAGGAGCGAGTCGGCCTCCCGCTTGGCCGCCTGCCTGTCGGCGTCGGTGGGTGCGGCAGCCGCGCCACCGGGAGTGGGCGCCGCGCTCTCCGGCCGGATCAGGATGTGGTCGACGGTGACCCGCTCCCCGACGTTCTGGTCGTACCACTCCTCGAGCTTGGCTTCGTCGACCCGGATCTCCTTCCAGATGACGTCCTCGCGGAACTGGTTGACGAGCAGCGTCTTCCTCCACTCCTCCATCTGCAGGCTCTCGATGGGAGCCGGCGTGTAGCGCTCCTGCGCCCGATCGAGCGCCAGGTGGGCGTCGATGACCTCGTTCACCGCGCGCTCGACGTCGCCCAGATTGGCGCCGTAGTTGGCGCGCTGCATGTAGGCGGCGACGTCCGCGACCGTGATCGTCTCGTCGCCCACGCGCGCGACGACCGCGCTCTCCTCTTCCCCGCGGTTGCAGGCGGCGAGGACGACGAGCGCGGCCACGGCCATGACACGCAGGAAAATGATGGGCCTCGTGGCCAACGGTGCTCCTTAGGTTCTGGGTATGGGCTGCGTTCTCAGAATGGTGGATCGTCCGAGCGGTGACGTTAGAGCGGGCACCGCCGCCGTGCAACAGCGCCCGCGAGACGGAAGTTCTTACGGGAGCGTATCGTACCCGGTCCGGGCGAACGGGGTTCCGGACCGCGGCGGGGCCCGGTAGACTGGAGCTGTCGGGGGAGGGTCCGATCATGCATCGCAGACATCTCGACGACTGGCGGCTCCTAGCGGCGCTGATCGGCGTCATCGCCCTCGCCCTTCCGGTCTCCGAGCTCCAGGCGCAGGGCATCACGACCGCCGCAATCGAGGGCACCGTCCGGGCGGCCGACGGTTCCAACGTCGACGGCGCGCTCGTCGAGGTCGTGAACGGCGCGACGGGCTTCGCGGTCGACGCGCGGGTGCGCCACGGCCGCTTCCTCGTCCAGGGGCTCGAGGTCGGCGGCGCGTACACGATCGAAATCGACCGTCTCGGATACCTGCCCCAGCGGATCGAAGACGTGTTCCTGCGGCTCGGCGAGTCGCGGGAGGTCGCGTTCGTCCTCAAGGTCTCGCCGGTTGCGGTCGACACGCTGCGCGTCGTGGCCGCTCCGTTCCCGCAAGTGAGCGCCCATGGGGGGACGGCCACGACGATCGCCGACTCGCTGCTCCACCGCTTGCCCACCCTGAACCGGAATCTCTACGACTTCGTGCGTCTCGTGCCGCAGATCTCGACCAAGACCGGGCTCGCCGCGAGCCTGTCGGGCGGGGGCGCGGGTCTCCGGTTCAACGATTTTCTGATCAACGGGGCATCCGAGCGCACGCTCTCTGGCGGCCTGACGTCGAACCAGAATGGGGGGAAGTCGGTGCCGCTGGAAGCGGTGCGGGAGTACCAGGTCCTCCTCGCGCCGTACGACGTCCGCTACGGGGATTTCGCCGGGGCTCTGGTCAACACGGTGACCCGGTCGGGCACGAATCGGTTCGAGGGCTCCGCGTTCACCTACTGGCGAAACGATCACCTCGCCCAGGGCGGCGCGCTGGCAGCCGACCCCTACGATCAGTGGCAATACGGCTTCTCCCTCGGCGGTCCCGTGCTGAGGGACCGGCTCCACTTCTTCGTCGCGCCGGAGTTCCAGCACCTCACGTCCCCGGCCCCGGGGCCCTGGGTGGGACAGCCATCGACCGCGACGCCACCGGTTGCGGTGCGCGCGGACGATCTCGAACGGGTCGACCAGATCCTCGATGCATTAGGCCTGGAAGCCGGCTCCGGCGGACCGGTCAAGAACGAGACCCCGCTCCGAAACGTCTTCACTCGCCTGGATCTCGCGCTCCCGGAATGGGACAGCCGCGCCATTCTGTCGGTGAACCACGCCCGGACCCGGAATTTCCGGTTCTCGCGCGACGCGCAGCTCTTCCCGTTGACGAGCTTTGCCTCGACTCAGTCGATGAATTTGTGGACCACCTCGCTCCAGCTGAACACCGCCCTGCCACGCGTCGGCGGCCACAACGAGCTGCTCGTCTCGGGTCAATGGGCGTCGCTTCAGAGCCTGCCCGAGGTCGAGCAGCCGATCGTCGAAGTCGTGGTCCCCGGGACAAGCAGCGGCGCCGTCACGATCCTGACCGGGACTCCCGACATCGCCCAGGGCGGAACTTTCGACAGCGAGAGGTTCGACCTCGAGGACGTCCTCACGCTGCCACTCGGCGCCTCCCACGCGCTCACGCTCGGGCTCGAGCTCGAGCGCTTCCGGATCGATCGAGGCGGTCTCGCGGGCTCGTTCGGCCAGTGGACCTTCTCCAGCCTCGACTCCCTGGAGGCCGGTCTCGCCGAGCGCTACGTGATCCGCCGGGACTTCGGCAGCGCGGAGGTCCCGCTTCGGGGCGGGCAGTACTCCGCCTACGCCGGCGATCGGTGGCAGGTCGGCGAGCGCGTTGCGATCACGATGGGCGTCCGAGGAGACGTGCTGGCCATCAGCGGGAACGCGCATTACAACGCCGAGGTGGATTCGATCTTCGACCGACGGACCGACGAACGCCCGCCACGTCGACTCCACGTGTCCCCGCGCTTGGGCTTCACCTGGGATCTCTCCGATGCTGGAACCGACCGGCTCCGTGGCGGCGTCGGGATCTTCACCGGTCGTCCTCCGCTGGCCTGGATCCACTCAGCGCTCGCGAGCTACGGCGTTGGGATCGGCGTCCTGCGCTGTGGATCGCTGCCGAACGACGCGGGCCCGCCGCCGCCGTTCGTCCCCGACCGCCGCGAAGCGCCGACGGCATGCGCGTCGGGAGCCGGAATCGCGACCGCGCCACGCGGTGACGTGGACCTGCTCGATGGAGACCTGCGGATGGCGCGGACGCTTCGCGGCTCGCTCGCCTACGACCGCCGGCTGCCATGGGATCTCGTCGCCACGGCGGAGGTCCTCGCCACCCGCAGCATCTCCGACTTTGTCTTCGTGAACCTCAACCTCGAAGGCCCCCAGGCGGTGGACCGGTACGGCCGCGTGCTGTATGGCGCGATCCAGCCGACCGGCCTCGCCGTCCCGGTCCTGCGGTCGGCGTTCTCAGAGGTCATCGATCTCAGGAACACGTCCCGGAACCACGCGGTCCAGCTCTCCGCCCGGGTCGAGCGACGATTCGCCGACGGAGCGGCCGCGATGGCCTCCTACACGTTCTCCCGCGTCCGGGATGTTCAGACCCCGATTCGCGTCAATGTGCCCGGGGCCGTGAACTGGGCCTCGCGAGCCGTCTCGGGACGCCATGACGATCTCGATCCGGAAATCTCGTTGAACGACGTTCCCCATCGAATCGTGCTCGCCGGCACGTTCCGCGCGCCGTGGCGCCGCTGGGCGACCGAGCTCTCGTTCTATTACGTCGGGGAATCCGGGGCTCCGTTCACGTTCCGCTCCTGGGGAGTCGGAAGGCGCGGAGACCTGAACGCGGACGGCTCGAACGTCAACGATCCGATCTACGTCCCCCGCGAAGCCTTCGACCCGGACGAGATCTTGTTCAGCGGGCGGTCGGACGATCCGGGCGCCGACAATTCCCCGGAGGCGCAGGCCGAACGCCTGGCGATCCAGCAGGCGGCATTCGAACAGCGGATCGAGCGCTCGGACTGCCTGCGGGAACAACGCGGGCGGATCGTGGAGCGAAACAGCTGCCGCGAGCCCTGGTCCCACACGACGATCGCGTCCGTGCGACAATCCATTCCGATCGTCGGAGGAGCCCTTGAGGTCGAACTCGACGCGTTCAACGTGCTGAACCTCTTGAACGATGACTGGGGTCTTTACCGCGTGGCCACCCCTGCACTCCTCGAGCAGGTGGCGCAGACCCCGGGCCCGCCGGAGGAGTCCACACCGATCTTCCGCTACGACGCGACGGCGGAGGACTGGACGACGCTCACGATCGAGTCCGCCTTCCAGCTGCAGCTCGCGGTGCGCTACCGCTTTTGAAGTCCCAGGCGCTCCTCCACACGCTTAAAGCGCGGATCCCTGCGGAGCTCTTCGAAGACCGGTTCCATGACGTTGGCATGAGACGTCTCTGAGCCATCCTCGATCGCCCGGTCGAGCCACACAAAAGCCTGATCGAAGTCCCCCAGGCCTGCGTATACTGTGGCCACATCGAACGCGCCAGTACCGGTGCGCTGGCTGCGAGCCAGCAGGGTCTGGAGAACTCTGTCCGCTTCTTCCTGCTGTCCCGAACGGGCGAGAAGGTAGCCGTACAGCGCAGCAGATTGGGACATCGAGGAGACCGCCGCGAGTTCCCGCTCGGCCTGCGGGCGGATTGCCGCGATGGCTTCCTCCCACATTTCCTTCATGGCGTAGGCTTGCGCCGCGATTTGGGCAGTTCGCAGCAGCGGCGGTTGAACATTCTGGATGTGAGCGAGGTGGGCGAGGGCCTCGTCATAGCGGCCGTTCGCAATAAGCGCGTGTGCGACCTCCGCGTGCGCGCTGGGCGAAAGCGGATCGATTTCCAGGGCGCGTCGGGCTTCCGCCAGCGCCTCCGCCGGTCGCCCGGTCCGGAGGTAAAGCAGAACCAACCATTCGTGGGTCCGGGATTGCATGGGATCGAGCTCGATCGCGCGCTTCAGCTCCATCTCCGCCGACCGGTAGTCACGGGCTACGTTCATTTGAATAGTGCCGAGCGCGGCATGCGCCTCGGCCAGCGAGTCGTCCAGGGCCACCGCTTTCAGCGCGGCTCGCAAGGAAAGAGCCTCGAGGTCGCGGATCGGCATTCCCGGATCCTCCGTCGATCTGAGCCTGGCGTACATGCGAGACATACCCGCGTACGCGGCGGCGTAGGTCGAGTCGAGCGCGACGGCCTGCCGGAAATACTCCAACGCCTGATGAGGACCGCTGTCGCTTCGGAGATTGACAGGGTCGTTGCCGCGGAGGTAGAGCTCGTAGGCTGCGACATTCCGTGTATGTCGGGAGGGCCGCGTCGCCGTGCGACCGCCCAGGCGGGCGCCCAGTTCGCGAGCCACGGCGCTGGCGATCTCCTGCTGTACGACGAACAGGTCCTCGATCTCTCGATCGTAGGTCTCCGACCACCGCGTCGACCCATCGCGGGCATCCACCAGCCGGACCTGTACGCGCAGGCGCGAGCCGATCTTCTGTACGCCACCCTCGAGGATGTTCGAGACGCGTAAGGTGTCGGCGATGCTGCGCACGTCGGTCTGACGGTCGCGGAAGGCGAAGGCCGATGTGCTTGCGATCACGCGCAGATCGCCCGTCTTCGCCAACATGGCGATGAGCTCTTCGGTCATGCCATCGGCCAAAACGGCATCACCAGGTTCAGCGCTGAGATTCGACAGCGGAAGGACGGCGATAGAGGGCTCGGCGACCTCGGCGGCCGGCGGAACGGCCGGCTCGCTCCACGGCCGCGTCACGGCCAACAAGGCGGCCACTAGCACCACCACCAGCGCCCCGACCAGGATGTCCCTCCGCGATCCTCGCGCGGCGCGCGGAACCCCCGGGCTCGTTTCCGACCGCTCTTCGAAGGTGAGCTCGCGATAACTGGAAGGCGGCTCTAGATCCTCGAGGGAAGCGGCGGGTAGTGGTCGCTGGACGGCGCGCGGGGCCTCCTTCGCGCCCGCCCGGATCTCCTCCGCGAGCGCCGCGATCTCCGGCCCCGCACTGGTCCCGAGCTCCTCCTCGACGAGCCGCTCGTAGCGCTGGGCCTGACGGAGCGCGGCGGCGTGGTCGCCGGTCGCCGCGAGCCCCCGCATCAGGCCGAGCACCGGGCGGCTGCTCAGCGGGTCCGTCTCGGCGAGCTTCCCCCACCAGGCCACGGCGGCCTGGGGATCCCCCGCCCCTTCCGCGTCCTCGGCCAGCCGCCCCAGCGCCTTCGCGTACAGCGCCTCGAGGCGGGAGCGCTCGCCTTCCGTCCACTGCTCGAACTCGGGCGCGTCGCCGAGATAGAAGCCGTCGAGGAAGGGACCCCCGTAGAGCTCGACGGCCGCCCCCAGCCGTCCCTCGCGGATCGCGGACTCGAACGCCTCCACGTCGCTGCCGAGGACTTCGGGATTGAGGCGCAGGGGATTCACGCCCAGGAACACCGACCCGTCCACGGACCGGCGGATCAAGTAGAGCGCCTGCTCGAGGGAGTGGCGGGCACGCTCCTGCGACGCGTCCGGCCAGAAGAAGAGGAGAAGCTGGTCGCGGTTCCGGCCGCGTTCGCCTGCCGTGGCCAGCGCCGCCAGGAGGGCCAGCCGTCGGCTTTGCTGCGCGAAGTCCGCTCCGGGGGCACCCCCACCCGGTCCCTGCAGGACGAGCGTGCCCAGGGTCTGGAGACGAAACGGCGGCGCCGGAGGCGCCTTCCGGGGCTCGGCGCTCAAGGGTCGAACCTAGGGTGTGAGTTCGGCGTGAGGCAACAGACGCCCCGCAGGCCGACCGATGAGCTGGGATTGAGCCGGGCGTGACGAGCGCCGCGGATACTGCGGGAGACTCGGCGGCCGAGGAGGCGACTCGAGCCGTCACAGAACGCGGCCCCAACGATCGGGAGAACGACATGCAGATCCGTCGCTCGGCATTCGGAAGCAGTCTCGCGCTGTCCCTGCTCCTCCAGGCCTGCTCGGGGAGCCCGTTCGATCCCACTGCGACCTTCGACCCGGAGCCGGTCGCGCCAGGGCCGGGGCCGATCGCGCCCACGCCTGAGCCTTCCGCCCCTGGGCCGGAGCCGGTGGCACCGGCCCCGGAACCGGTCCCGCCGACCCCGCCGGCGGCCCCGGGTCCGGTCCTTGTCGTGTCGGCCGGCGTCTATGAGCGCGCCACGCCGCATTCGAGTTCGACAACCTCATTTCACGGTGCCCTCGAGGAACGGTACGTGGTCGACGGTGGTGGCGGCCTCCGGCTCCAGTTCGTGAGCGATCTGTACGGCGACTTCGAGTACCCGGGAAGTCAGTCGTCCCTCTGGCCCGACATGACGGTATTCGCGTTCGCGGATGACTACCGGTGGGACGCCCGTGTCACGCTCGAGGGGGACTGCCTGGTCGTGGACTACAACATCGTGATGGATCTCTCGGACTTCGAGGATGGGATGTACTGCCCGGCGTAGGGTGGTCGCCTTTTGATACCGAAAGGAACCGGCACCATCAGGAGGTATCATGCGCAGGACTCGAACGACAACCCACATTCGCACGATCTGTCTGCTCCTCGCGACCGTCGTTGCTCCGGCCTGCTCAACCGAGACGACGCCCCAGGGTCCAGCGGAACCCGAGCCACTGACGTCGGGATCGCTCGAGCTGAGGATCCAGGAGACGGGCCCACGCCCCGACACCGACGGCTACGCGGTCGCGCTTACGCTCGCGACGCAGGGGGACCTTCTGCTGAGGCCTGTCCCCCCATCAGGGGGCACGGTCCACGTCCCCGACCTCCCGCTCGGAGTCCACATCCTCCGCGTCGAGGGACTCGCCGCCCACTGTTTCATCGCGGGGCAGCATCCGCGGGGATTCACGATCCGGCCTGGCGCTACGACCGAGGTCGTCGTGGAAATCTCCTGCCCAGGCCCGGGGGCCGTCCTCGTGAAGACGGTCACGCGCGGTCGTGACGTGGGCGCGGCCTACACGGTGCTCATTGAAGGGGAATCCTCCTCGGAGCGATCGATCGGCGCGAACGACTCGCTCCTGATCGGCGAGCAGGATCTTCCGCCAGGAACGGAATGGTTTGTGCGGCTGACGGGGATCCCCGACAATTGCTGGCAGGACAGGCCGCCGCAGCGAGTGCCCGGCTTGAGGGGCACCACGATTCGGATCGAATACGCGGTCGCGTGCATCCCGCGCGGGAGCCGGATCGCCTTCGAGCGCGGAGGTCGTCATATCTTGCTCACTGATGGCTCGGGCGAAGTGCTCCTCAGCAACCCTAATATTTCTCCCAACCAGGGGCCCAGCCTGTCCCCGGACCGCTCGCGAGTCGTGTTCTCGACTATCGGTGCGGATCTTGGCGGCAACGATCTCTTCCTCGTCCACGCGGACGGCAGCGGCGGGCACTGGGTCACGCTAGACGGTCTGGGATACTTCGTCGGCTCGCAGGCATGGTCCCCGGACGGCTCCCGGATCGTCTTCTGGAATCAGAGCGGTTCTACCAGTGACATCTACATCGTGAACGCGGACGGCAGCAGGGTCCGCCTCACCTTCGGCGGCTGGAACACCCACCCCGCCTGGAGCCCGGATGGACGCTCGATCGCCTTCTGCCGCACCGAGGGAGACATCTTCGAGAACTGGCCCGCGATCTACCGGATGAGTGCGGTCGACGGCTCGGGGATCACCAAGCTCGCCGAACCGGGATGCGACCCGGCATGGTCGCCGGATGGCTCGAAGATCGCATTTACCCACCTTCTTTCGTTCTGGCCGGATCTGGCGGTGATCGGCGCCGATGGGTCGGGGCTCACGACCCTTCATGGCGCCCCCACCCCCGGGCAGAGCTCCCGTAGCCCCAGCTGGTCCCCGGACGGATCACAGATCGCGTACGCGGGAGGACAGTCCTCGAACCGGATCTGGATCGTGGGATTCGAGGGAGGCGCGTTCGGCGAACCGTTCCCGTTCCGCTTCGGCAGCGCGCCGTCGTGGAGGTGAATGGCGCGACGAGAAGGGAATGATTCGCCGGTCATGCGGCGGCGGCCTCGAACGCACCGACGATGCCGGACAGCGCCTCGCGCAGCGCGGAGTAGTCGGAGGCCGTGAGCGCGATGCGGAAGGGATCGAGGCCCTGGACCTCGATCCCCGCGCCGCGGACCTCCGCGGAGCGCTGGATCGCGTTGAGTCGGGGCTCGATCCCGGGCGGCCAGCGGAGCTCGGC